>DATLWF010000071.1:0-5431 GCA_035576605.1 Blastocatellia bacterium
GACACACCAGTTCTTCTGCTTTCGTAGGGCGTGACAAGCGATCCGCCTCACAGGCCTCGAGCAGTGCATAAATGGCCTTGAACTCATCGTCGTTTGCTGCGCACATAGAGCACCGTTGATGCAATTTGTAAGAGAGAGTAACGCGTTGGATTCGCGCTCAACCTGTGAAAGACGGCGTTTTCATACCGTCTTTTGCCGGAGTGCGGGTCAGGCTCTCCCTGTTTTCAGGAACCGAAGACATACATATCGGTCACATTTCGGAAACATTTAATGACATTTGTAAAACGATTACTCTATTGCTGAACGTGAAGCGGTAAGTTTTACCTCGCAACCCGAGCGCGGTGGGCGTCCATCGCAGCAGGGGACGTTTCGATCAAAACCGCGATTCCCTCGGCAGCCTTCTGCACGTCGACGGATTGCATCCCAGCGTAGCTGTCGCGTCGCGCGCGGAGCCAGTGCGGCAAGTCGCTGAGAGACAAAAGGTCGGAATGGAGTGCGGGGCAGAGATGTGCATCGTCAGAAACCAGCAAACCTGCACCGGCGACGAGCCACAGCGAGGGAAGGCGGCTGCGGAAAAAGGCGACCTTCGTCCGGTTCTGCTCCAGCGGCGATCGGCGGTCCTCTGCCTTGCCGTCGCGATCTGTCCTCGTCAGGAAGCCGGGAACCGAGGCAGGACTGATATAGCCCGACCAATTCTTGGTCTCGAACACGAAGATGCCGAACGGGGTAACGGCGAGGTGATCAATCTCGGCGGTGGGGAAGTCCGCCCCAGGCGCGTGCTCAACAATGATCGGCCCGTTGAAAAGATGGTAGTCAGCGCCGCAGAGAGCGGTCAGGCTGTTACGCAACGCGGCCTGCGCTTTCGCTTCGCCTGCTTCTCCGAGCGCCGAGCTACGGTCCGTGGGTTTTCGCCGGAACAGGTCGCCAAACGACGGACGTTTTTTTCGAGCGACGATTTGCCACGCGGCTACTCCCAGAAAGATCTCAAGAATCATTGCTGCCCCATGCGTTGATGATGAGATCAGCTTGACACGGCTATTCGGAAGTCAAGGAAGCGAAAGACGCCGGATTCGTATTCCAAAGGCGAAAGCACGCCTGTTTTCTGTAGCTTTTCCGCCGCCGGGTCGACTGGCGATGCGTAAAGTCACTCTTATCCCCGCGTCTTGGACGCATCGACTCGAGTTTGTTGGCCCTGTGACGTAATGCGGCCGCGCTCTATCCCCTGTTCGCTTCCGCCGATAGCTGCTTTTGTCACGTCTTGACCGAGCCGTGAGGAAAGCGTCTCTCCGCGCGCCCGATTTCCCTGCTCACAAGAGCATCGAAACGGTCCAGTGCCTTCCAGCCTGGACATCCCCTAGTGCGTTAATTTTTCTGGAGAGAAAAATGCCGAAGCAGTTCTTGATGAAGGCGACTCGTTCGCCCACGTCGTTTCTCGCTGTGTGCTTTGCGCTTTGGCTCGCGGCACATTCATTTTTCGCCGCACTCTTTGTCGGCTTCCTCGCGATTAAATGGATCAGATCAGCGATTCGCGACGCGTTGAAAGACGAGAAAGAGACGAGCGATACAACACCGGCAACGCCGACGACTGCCAAGCCTCAGGCCGAAGCGGTCCCGACGGCGGCTGTAACACCTATCAAACGACAGTACGCGAAATCGCCTGTCGTTGTTCCTCTTAAGACCGGCACCGACGAATAGTCGAGTCGCCTCAACAGCACGGACGCCCCTCCAGGGCGTCTTTGCAATTCACCCCAACGGGAACCCTTCCCGTTGCGGGGCATGGGTTTCCCGCTTCTCGGAGAAATCCCATGGAAACAGAAATCGCGGCATGGCAGCTCGACATGTTCGGCGGCGAATTGCCAGTCGTTGTTAGATCGCCCCTCAAGCCCGATCCGTTGCCCGATCCACAGTTTTGGAGCGAAGCGGTGCGCGAGAAGATGGTCGATGCACTGGTAAGCCTTGCTAGGGACAGCCGTCGGGGCGACAACATGCCCGAGTCATTGGCGGACTGCTGTGCGCTGATCAGCGAGAGAATTCGAAACTGTAAAAAGATCGACTTGGAGGACTATCGCGCAACCCTTGGCTGGGTGATGGAATTCTGGGACGGCGCCCTGCCGTACCGTTACGTATGTGAGATCAGTGGTTACCCAGCCGATACGCTGCAGGACATCATCATGGAAAATCCGCTGCTCAGGCGGGACATGGAAGAGGTTCGTCGTAGCTGCTTCGGCTCCTTGCTGTAGGAGAGCCGGAGATGACAGCAACGACATTCGGCAAAGTCCTGAGCGGACTCTTTGGCCTTCGGGAGCCAGTATCAGAGCCGGCAGCGCCCGCACCGGTAGTGGTAGGGCAAGGGGGCCGCAACGAGCGTCAGGTCGTTATCGCGGGCGAGGTGCGGCTGTTCCGAGACGAAGGCGATGTAGTCGTTCAGTTTCGCCCGGCCTTCGATTACCAGTTGCGCGACACGCCTGTCGGCATGAAGCTTGTACCGTCACTCGAACCTCACTGGGCCGTCGTTGACGAACATCCCGGCCCGCTGAGGGACGCGATCGCTGCGGCGATCAAGGCAGCGGCTTCGCCGGTCGCCCGGGAGCGTGAGGCCGCAGAGGCAGAGCGTCCTCGTGCACCTGTGCAAGTCAAGCCAGCTACCAGGCCGGTCGTGATCGAGAATGCGGCGCCAGCGTTGGCGTCGTCCACGAAAGCGTCGGGGCCGCATCGCACCGAGCGTTCGCACTACGGCGTCGTAACGGAGTGGGGCGAGCGCGAGTTCCCTGATGGAAAGCGCCCCGGCAAGACCTACGAGTCGTTCTGCCTGACGCTGGAGAACCGTGGACAGACCCGCCTGTTGCAAGGCGAAGGCCTGCGTGACGCAATCGCCGAGACGCACTGCCGCATTGGTGATCGCGTCGAAGTCCGGCGACTCGGCAAGACGAAGGTGCCCGCAGTCAATTCGCGCGGGGAGCCCATTCTTGACGGAACGGGCGCTCAGGTCCTATGGGACAAGTGGCTGTGGTCTATCAAAAAGAAGTCGTGATGAACATCCAGCACTTCTGATCCCGAACTCTCTCACCTTTGTTCCTGTATCTGCTCACCTTCGCTGCCTTGACCATCCCTCACGGGTGGCCGGGCGCGAAGTGTGGGTTTTTCTTCCTCGCATTCTTCAGTAACTCCAACCGGCAGCGCTCCGTCCTTGCTGAGAAAAGCCGTTCCGCGTGACGTACGCGTAACGGACGGCTTTTCTGAGCAACGGTTTCACCGCCTGTAAAGGCATCGACCTCAACCACACCACTACTGGAGTGACATATGAATGTTAAGGACCTGAAGCTGTCCCCGGAACAGTGGGTAGCGTTGCTCCAGAAGTACGGAGTGCCCGCAACCTCATTGACCGGAAAAGGCGCGCCTTGTCCGATCTGCGGCGGTAACGACCGTTTCACATATGACAACAAGCGCGGCCGCGGCGACTGGGTGTGCCGCAAATGCAATGAAGGAAGCATGAAGGCCGGCGACGGCTTCGAGCTAATCTGCAAAGCAGCGGGGATCACTTTTCGAGAGCTGATGCTCGAGCTCGACGGCGGTCCGCTGCCGGCGCGCGACACGGCGCCATTTTCTGGTACTGCGCCCTCGCCCGGCCGAAAGGCAGATCCGGCATGGTCCCGAAAGCGGCTGGAGTCGATGTGGAGCAGCGCCGTGGTGCACGGGCACGACGATATCGTGTCGAGGTATCTGCGTGCGCGAGTGCCCGGTCTCGACCTTCCGTCGTCGCCGGCGCTCCGTCTGGCAATGCTCGAATATCGGCACGAAAAAAAGGTCATTGGAAAGTGGCCCGGCATTCTCGCCAGATTCACGTTGCCTGATGGACGCCTCGGCACACTTCACCGGACGTTCCTAGATCGGTCTAAGCCTGCGAAGGCAACGATCATCACTAACGATGGCGAAGTCCTGCCTTCAAAGATGAATGACGTGACGCTGCACAAACTCAACGGCGGCGCAGTCCGGCTGATGGATCCGGTCAACGGCGAGATCGGCGTGGGAGAAGGGCTGGAATCGGTGCTCGGCGCGCACATGCTTTTCGGCGTGCCGGTGTGGTACTGCCTCAACCGTGTGCTGCTTTCCGATTTCGTTGTTCCTGAAGGCTATGGAATTCGCGTAGTGCACATCTTCGCGGATTTTGATGCGGTTGATCCGAAGACGCGAAAGTCTCCTGGGATGGCTGATGCGCTGGCGCTTGCGAAACGGCTTCGCGCCGACGGCTATTCCACCATCGTTCACCGCCCGAAGGTTCGCGGGACTGACTTCGCGGACGAATGGATGACGTCATGTAACAAGCCTCGCGGTCCAGCCGCCCTTGTGCGGCTCGGCAGCACGCGCGAGGCGCTGCATATCTGATTGTCAGCGGCTTTGTCCGCTCAGTAGTTGTTCTTAACCGCCCGGTGGGGATTCGTCCCCGCCGGGGCCGCAATCCGTCTGGGCCTTTCTCATGGAGAGAAGCATGTTCAAGATGATTGTTGGCCGGTTTGAGATTGTCGCTACTTCGGGTGTTGAAAACGGTTCCGTCCGGGTCGGCAAGTCGCAGGCGCAGGCTTACGATGTGATCGACCGGCGTCGGGCAGTGAATACGAAACCCGAAAAGATCGGCCTGGATCTGGATGACGCGTGGACCTATTGCGTTCGCCATCAGGGTCGAGCTCACGCTATTGCCTTGTTGCATTGACTCAACCCCATAAAGACAAACCCGGCCGATGGCCGGGTTTTTTTCGACTGTACGGACGGCTCGTCCTTCTGTCACCACCACCACGGCCGCGTCTTGACTCTGATCACCGTCCGCAGAAGGTAGTACATCATGATAAGGAATGGGCGAAGAATTCCGATCGCCCAAAGAAAGGCGGTGCCGCAGATGAAAAAGACCCACACCGTGACATCGCAGGTCGGAAAGAGAAGGTCGACAAACATCAATCCCGCAAGGCCGACGGCGATAGCCGCGCGCCGTGCGAGCGGATCGAGAGCCCAGAATCTCTCAAGCATGGTCGCGATCCTTTCGAAGCCACGAAAGCACCGCGCTGCGAAGGTGATACGCCGATTCCCACAGGGCAACACCGACTGCGACGAGGAGCCAAAAGCGCGCGGCCCGAGTCCAGTCCGCGTTAGTGAGTACGTGCAGGAGATCCATCGTTTCTACTCCGTTAGTGAAGCCCTCTATCGCGGGCCGATGACCTATCTTCGCAAATGTGGCGCGAAGTCAAGGACATCGGCCGCGACTAGAAGTCGGCGAACTGGTCGGCGATAGCGTCCGTGTTAAAAGGCCGTGTGCCGGTGATCGCCGCCTCGGCAGCGCGCGACTCGAGCGGTTCTGGCGCCGTGGCCGGGGCAGCATCGACAGAGAAGATCGGTGTGGGATCGCTCTCAACCATCTCTGCTACTTCTGTTTTCGGCTGGG
>DATLWF010000072.1:0-4027 GCA_035576605.1 Blastocatellia bacterium
TCCATAACCGTTGTGTGGTTTGTCCAGCGCTTCCAATATGCGGATAGCATAGCACGTCCTCTCCGAAGAAGTGGCGGCTATTATCCTTCGTTCCTGGAGAATCGCGTCAAGCACAGATTCAATTCCATCTTCAATTGATTCTACCTTGCGTCGTTTTTTGTTTGCTGCTAGAAATTCTTTAGCTCTGTTGAACCGGCTGCTTCTTCAAAGTTCCTTATCAACGATTGGATCAAACGATGCGTCTGCCGCGAGGCTTTGCTGACGACGTTAAGAACCAGGGTGACATAGTCCGGGTCGTATCCGACTACGTGAGCCTCAAGAAGCGCGGCGCTAACTACCTGGCCTGCTGTCCGTTTCACTCGGAAAAGACTCCGTCGTTTACTGTCCATGCGGGCAAAGGGCTCTTCAAATGTTTCGGCTGCGGCGCGGGTGGGAGCATCTTTGATTTCGTCATGCGAATCGAAGGCTGTGGCTTTCCTGAATCGGTTCGAATAGTCGCGCAGAAGAGCGGGATTCCGATCCCTGTCGTTGAAGAGACGGAGGACCATAAGAAGATCGCGCGTGACCGCGACAATATTTTAAGACTGAATGAGTGGGCGGCTGAGTTCTTCGAGCTTCAGTTGAACGACGCCGACGAAGGCGCGGGGGCACGCGAGTACGTCCGATCGCGCGCGATCAAAGAGGAAATCACGAAGCTCTTTCGTCTCGGATACGCGCCCGATAGCTGGGACTCGCTCACCAATCATCTGAAGGATCGAGGCGCTACGATCGACGAAATCCATAACAGCGGGTTAGCAGTGCTGAAGGACACGGGAGGCGTCTATGATCGCTTTCGCGCACGATTGATTTTTCCGATCACCGATCCTCAAGGGCGCGTGATCGCGTTCGGCGGCAGAGTGATGGGAGACGGCGAGCCAAAATATCTCAACTCTCCTGAGACAGCAGTCTACACGAAAGGCCGCAACTTGTTTGGTCTGGCCCATTCGAAGAACGAGATTCGCAATCTAGGGTTTGCAATTCTTGTTGAAGGCTACCTTGACTGCATCATTCCGTTCCAGGAGGGCATTCATAATATCGTGGCTAGCCTCGGCACTGCGTTGACTGATAACCAGGTCAGACTGCTGCGGCGCTACATGGACCAGCCGCAGATTGTTGTGAACTTCGATCCCGACTCCGCGGGTCAAGCGGCGACGATGAGGTCGATAGACGTGCTCCTGGCTGAAGGCTTCAAAGTGAACATACTCCGAATGCCGACCAAGCAAGATCCCGATGCCTTTGTTCGAGCGCATGGTGTTGATCGTTTCCGAGAGTTGCTCAAGACGACCCAGCCCTATATCGACTACATCATCGACACGTCAATCGCCGGTCACGATACATCGAGGCCGACGGGAAAGGTCGCCGCGATTAATGCGATGCTCCCGCACCTGGCGCGCATGCGAGACAAGGTTGCGCGCGCCGACTACGCAGGCCAGATCGCGGACCGGCTAAAGATTGATTCGCATATTGTTCGCGAAGAGTTGAAGCGCACGGCGACGAATCGGCAGCCGTCGATGGACAACAAGCGAGTGCGAGCCGCGGAAGAAATCACCGTCGGAGAGCGGCAATTGCTCGAACTGATGCTTGCGAACCAGGAAGTGCGACGCGCGATGATCTCAGCGCTGACGGAAGAGGATTACGTGGAACTGGCTACTGGAGCCATTTTTGCGGCAGTTATTGACATGGATAGCAATGTCATCGAGTTTCACTTCGACAATCTCGTTGAGCGTGTCGAGGCGGAGTCAGAACGTGAGTTGCTGCCGGCGTTGCTGATGAGCGACCTGGCGTGGGCGGGCGGCGAGGATTTCGAGACGCTGTTCAAGAAAGCAACCGAGGCGCTCTCTTCGCTACGGCGAAGAAGGTTCGAACGTAAGCTGGATGCGATTCAAATAGAAATCGGCCAGGCCGAACGAGAGCAGGACGTCGAACGAGTGCTGCTGCTGTATCAGCAAAAAACAGAAATCCAGAAGCGAAGACTTGCGCTGTCAGATTGAGATAGTTCAGACAAAAGGCGCCAAGCCAAAGCGCTCTGAGCTACTCTTCTGGTATCTCGTCGTGCCTGTCTATTGATCCGAGGTGTTAAGAAACTATTACATTGCTCACGTCGGCATGACATATGTATCGTTTTACGCTTCACATCTTGACAGATTTTCGTAATGAGGGTACGAATTCACAGTTGGCTTAAAAAAGCGTCTCTGTGATTGTCGCCCCCACAGGAGAGCGTGAGTTGTCCGATATCAACGACAAATATTCCGACGAGGTAGAGAAACTTCTCGAAGTAGGAAAAGAGAAGGAGTACCTGACCTACGACGACATAAATCGCCTTCTGCCGCCCGACATGAATTCCGCCGACGAGATCGAGGCCATTCTCGATGTGATCGGCGCTGAGGGTATCTCAATCTCCGATTCAGACGAGAAGTTCATCGAAGCCGCAGCTGCTGCGCTCGGAAGCAACGGCGACGGCAAGATCGAAGATGCGCTCGACGAAGAACTGGACCTTGATCTGACTCCGGGCACGGTGGACAAGACGAATGATCCAGTGCGCCTATATCTGCGCGAGATGGCGGTCGTTCCACTGTTGACCCGCGACGGCGAGGTTTCGATTGCGAGGCGAATGGAGCGAGGCCGCCAGCGTGTGCTCAAGGCCATATCGCGCTCACCCATCTGCATAGAAGAAATGATTCAGATCGGGGAGCGGCTCAGGCGTGGCGAGCTGCACATCCGCGAAGTCGTCACGTTCAATGAACAAGAACCAATCACCGAAGAACGAATCGAGCAGTACCAGATCTCGACGCTCGAATCCATGGGTGAACTGAGGAAGAGCTACACTCGAATGCTCAAGCTCCACGACCGGGTGCTCGAAGAGCCAAAGAAATCACCGAGGCTGCTCAGGCTGCGCCGCAAGCTTGCAGTCGCGCGCGTAGAACTCAGCCGCCAGGCGCGGGCGCTCGATCTCGTGCTTCAACAACAGGATCTCTTCACGGCGATGATCCGCGACGGCGTAAGCGGAGCACGCGACGCGCGCGCTGGGATCGACAAGGCTCGGCGTTCGCTCGAAAAGAAGAAATGGAACGAAGACGAGCGCGAGTTGAGACGTCATCTTCGCGACGCCGAGCGCCGCCTCGCTGAGATGGAAGAGCGTTGGCACGCATCGGCGCTCGAGCTTGAGCGCTCGCTTGCAGCAATCGCGACCGGCGAACACGAGGCAAACGTCGCAAAGCAGGAGTTGATCGAGGCAAACCTGCGGCTGGTGGTCTCGATCGCTAAGAAATACACCAATCGCGGGCTGCAGTTCCTGGACCTGATCCAGGAGGGCAACATCGGATTGATGAAGGCGGTTGACAAGTTTGAATGGCGGCGCGGTTACAAGTTCTCTACCTACGCGACGTGGTGGATTCGTCAGGCGATCACCCGTGCGATAGCCGACCAGGCGCGGACGATTCGAATCCCGGTGCATATGATCGAGACGATAAACAAGCTCATCCGCACGTCTCGCGCGCTGGTTCAGGAACTCGGCCGCGAGCCCAGCTCCGAAGAGATCGCCAAGAAGATGGACATCCCGGTTTCGAAGGTGCGCAAGGTCTTGAAGATAGCGCAGGAGCCCATCTCACTCGAGACGCCGATCGGCGAAGAAGAAGACTCGCACCTGGGCGATTTCATCGAGGATAAAACCATCCTCAATCCAGCCGACGCGGTAATCACTTCCAACTTGCGCGAGATCACCGACGAAGTGCTAAAGTCTCTAACCCCTCGTGAAGAAAAAGTAATCAAGATGCGGTTTGGCCTTGGACCCAACGGCAGCGAACACACCCTCGAGGAAGTGGGTCAACACTTCGCGGTGACTCGCGAGCGCATCCGCCAGATCGAAGCGAAAGCGTTAAGGAAACTCCGCCACCCATCCCGGTCAAGAAAGCTGAAGGCGTTCCTCGAATCGGCAGCCCGACCTTGAGCGCTGATAGAGTATTTTCCAGTCCGCCTGGCTCACAATCCG
>DATLWF010000073.1:0-8116 GCA_035576605.1 Blastocatellia bacterium
GTCGCAATTGGAGAAGATCAAAGCTCACGCCGGTGATTTCATTGCAAGGCCAGATACAACCGCGACGCTCGATATGTGCGGCAAGTGTCATCGTCAGCCGCTCGAGTTTTTCAAAGGCAGCCGGCACGTGGCGGCTCGCCCGACCGCGGCGCGGCTTGATTGTGTCGAATGCCACGGAATTCACGGGATAGGCGCGGCTTCGGAGTCGTTCCGATGGCCGCAGTTCTGCGCCGGCTGTCACGGGCTCGAGTACCTTCCGAAGTTACCGCGTCCGTTTCAAGAGATGCTTACTCTTGCCGATGATCTGCGCGAGGGAATTCATCGGTTGGAAGTAAGAGACCGCGCGCCGGCGAAAGAATTGATCGAGCGCCGCAAAGAGATTCGACATATGATCTCCGAGCTGGTGCACAAGACGGATGCCAAAGGCGGTTTGGAACGCATCCCCCACATTTTGGAGTTGGGCGCGGCTTTGAAACAGCGCATCGCGCCGGAAGAAAAACGCTAGGTATGTTGCTTCGCTGATCGGAACCCAAATGGAACCTGAGTCGAAATCATCAAGCGCTGTGCCCAACACGCCTCGATGGATATGGGGCCTTCTCATACTTGCGTCAATCTCCGTGTTTTTGTTGAAAGTGTGGCAGTGGACGAACAACAGATCTCAATGGGCGGGATTCCTCCTTCCCACCGGCCTACTTTTATTCGGAATCGCCGGTTTCTTCGATCCTCGTCGAGGTGTTTTGTACAGAATCGGATCTATCCTCGCATTCGTCCTGATGCCAAGTAGCATAGTCGTTACATTGTTAGGTTGGTTGTGACCTAACGGGCAACCGGCTCGAACAAAGCGAATGACCCGGTGCTCCGGGCACGCCGGCCAGGAGCGCAGAGTAGCCGTCGCACGCCAGGTCCTGGCTGAGCGCAAGCGAGCGGCTTGCGTCACGAGCCAAAGAAGAAGTAGGCTCCTTTGGCGCTTGAGCAGCTCGTGAACGCTCCATTAACAATTCAATCTTAGTGATCGCTGATCGACTCAGCGGAAAGGAATTACCCATGTGGACTCGCAAATGTTTCGCCGATGAAGATAAACCTATTCAATCTCCCATACCGACCGAGATCTTTTCAAACGAAGAGTTCATCCCGCCGCCGCAGACGCCCGACCAGCGGCGCTGGGAAGCGCGCATCGTAGAAATGTCGGATCAGTGCGCGAAAAAGCTTGGGCTGTCGCGCCGCCGGTTCCTTCAAACTACAGGTGGGATGGCCGTGGCGATGCTCGCCTACAACGAGGTTTTCGGCAAGACCTATGATGTTGACCCGGTCGAAGCGCTCGATCCGGCAGCCTACGCCGAGAAGTGGCCGAAGACCGAATTCATCTTCGACAATCAAACCCATCACGTGGATGTCGAGAGCCGCTGGTTCGAGGCCAGCGATGCGGGCAAGCAAGCCGCCGACTTCCTGCGCAACTTCCGGCCGAACGCCAACTCAACCGCCGAGCGCCTGGCGCTGCTCAATGAAGCGCACTACATCAAAGAGCTCTTCATGGACAGCGATACGATGATGGCGATCATCAGCGGCGTGCCCACCGCACAGTGGACAGAAAACATCCTGCCGCCTGACAAGATGGTCAAGACGCGCAATGACATCAACCAGATGGCCGGCAACACTCAACGCATGCTGAGTCACGGGTTGATGCGCCCCAACATGGGCAAGTCCGAGCTTGATGAGATGGAGCGGCAGGTGAAGACACTCAAGATCAATTCGTGGAAGATGTATCCCGGCTCGGTGATCGGAGACGGCGCCTACTGGCTCGACGACGAGAAAATGACCTATCCCTTCTGGGAGCGAAGCAAGAAACTCGGGGTCAAGAATATCTGCATCCACAAAGGGCTGCCGCTCGGGTTGTTCAATGAGGAGCACTGCCATCCGAAGGACGTCGAGAAGGCCGCCAAAGATTTTCGAGATCTCAACTTCATTATCTACCACTCGGGTTGGAATCCGACGGCCGGCGGTGGACGACGGCGCGAAGGCGCCGAAGCAGGGCCTCAATACATCCCGTGGTGCTCGGAGTTGATCGACATAGTCAAGCGCAACAATCTGAGTAACGTCTACTTCGAAGTGGGCAGCACCTGGAACGGTCTCTCGGGCGGATTCGGTGGGACCGATGTGCCGGCGATGCACTTCTTCGGACAGGTGATGAATCTTCCGGGCGGCGAAGATCGGATAATCTGGGGCACCGACTCGATCTGGGGCGGCAGCCCGCAATCACAGATCGAGCGGCTGCGCCGGTTCCAGATCAGCGATGAAGTTGCTCAGAAATACGGTTACAAGAAGCTCACGCCCGAAATCAAAGCGAAGATATTCGGGCTGAATGCGGCGCGGTTGTACAACGTTGACGTGAAGGCGCAGCGCAAAGCAATTCAGGGAGATAAGATCGCCGAGATGAAAGAGGAGTACCTGGAAGCGCCGCGTCCGAGCAACACGCAGTTCGGCTGGGTCTGGCGCACACGCGGGCAGAGGGCGTGAAAATCAGTGAGTTCAGGGGTTCAGAGTACCGACTTTAGTCGGCCGGTTCAGAGTACCGGCTTAGTCGGCTCGTTTAAAGCTCACAATACAAGACAGCCGACTAAAGTCGGTACTCTGAACACCAGAGTCGGTACTCTGAACGCACGAGGTTTATTAGCATGCATCCTGCCCGGTCGAAGCCAGCCTGAAGGCTGAGCTCCCTGCCCTTTCGCTTCGATGACATGTCCAACCAGGAATCTCTTATCGACCAACTGAAAAATATGCTTGCCGCAAGCGAGCACGCCGTCGTTTTCACCGGTGCAGGCATCAGCACTGAATCCGGCATACCTGACTTCCGAAGCCCGGGCGGCATCTGGACCAGGTACCAACCAATCGACTTTCGCGAGTTCATGTCTTCGGAAGAAGCGCGCAAAGAAACCTGGCGGCGAAAGATCGCCGTCGACGAGGCTGTCTCTCGAGCCGAGCCGAATCGCGGCCATCGCGCAATCACGCACCTCGTCACGCAAGGCAAAGTCTCGAGCGTCATCACTCAGAACATCGACGGACTTCATCAGCGATCCGGGATTTCTGACGAACAGGTGATCGAGCTTCACGGCAACGGCACCTATGCGGCTTGTCTCGAGTGCGCGAGGCGTTACGAACTTGCGGAAGTATTCGACGCGTTCAAGGTGAACGAAGAGCCTCCGGTGTGCGAGTGCGGGGGCTTGATCAAGAGCGCGACGATTTCGTTCGGACAACCGATGCCGTTTGAACCGATGCGCCGCGCTCAAGCTGAGTCAAAGAGCTGCGATCTATTCATAGCTATCGGGTCATCTCTGGTCGTCTATCCCGCTGCTGGCTTCCCGGCGATAGCTAAGCAGAACGGCTCGCGTCTGGTGATACTCAATCGCGAGCCTACCGACCTGGATTATATGGCGGACCTGGTGCTTAACCTCGAGATCGGCCCGACGCTTGGCGCAGTGACTGGAGTTGAATGAATGAACCCCTGTAGGGGCGTCCCTCTTTGGGCGCCCGTCGATGGCGAGATATGTTTCTGCGCGATGATTGGTTTGTTTTGCCTAACTAATTAGTTCACTGCCGGCAGTATGTCGGAGTAAAGAAAGCCGACCGCTTGATCGAAGTATGGGGTGTTCCCCGTTGACACGACTACCATATCGTATTTGGGGATGATAAATATCCACTGCCCCTGCGCTCCTGCTGCCGCATAAATATCAGCATCCCGGTCATGACTTCCCGCCTCTTCGTTAAGCGACAACAGCCACCACAAGTAACCATAGTCGACACGGCGGCCGGCGAAGGTGCGGGGATTCTTCACCGCGTGCGACGTCGACTCGCGCACCCAATCAGCGGAGACGATCTGTTGATTCTCCCAACGGCCATTCCTGAGCATCAGGTATCCGATCTTAGCCATGTCGCGGGGCCTGAGATTCAAACCGCCTCCGGTGTGTGGCAAATTGTCAGGCTCACCGTAATACCAGCGCACCTGGGTGATGCCGAGAGGATCAAACAGATACCGCTGAGCAAAAGCATCAGTTGGAATGCTCGTCGAGTTTCGAATCACGCCCGCAAGCAGGATCACTCCTCCGCTGTTGTATTCGAACCGCGTTCCCGGTGTCTCGCGCATCGGCCAGTCGAGAACAAACTTCAACCAGTCACACCGGCAATTGTTCAACTGGAACAGCGGCGATCCTTCATACGGGTCCTCCCCCCAGTCAAGACCGGTTCTCATCGTCAACAGATCTCGCAGAGTGATCGCCGATTGGCGCTCATCGACGTTGCGGATTTTCGGATACTCGGGAAAGAAGCTGAGGACGGTCTGGTCAATGCCTGATATCTTTCCCTGTTGCACTGCGATCCCAACCAGGAGCGATGTGACGCTCTTTGAATCGGACTGAAGCGTGTGAAGGTCATCGGGGCCCCAGCCATGAAAGTATTCCTCAGTAACCAGGTATCCGTTGCGGGCGATGAGGAGGCTGTCGATGCCGCCGATTGTGTTATTGCGGATGCGCTTGAGGAGCCGCTTCAGGACTTTTTTGTTGAGCTGTTGGTCCTGGGGTGAAGAAGTCCGCCAATCGGCAGTCGGGAAGTAATCATCGGAAGCTTGCGCGTGAGCGCGAAGGCTCGACCTGGTGCTTGTCGCCAGCAGAACCGCAGTCAGGCAAAAAGCGACGCGATAGGAAATGCTGTTACTCATGGTGAATCTCGATGGTGTTTAGCATTGACTTGGTTCGGTGGGCCGGGGCACAGGCGGCCGCCGCAACTTTGCGGCTTTGCGTCTTTGCGCGAAACTGGCGTTGACGCCGGCAATCCACTAATACTTGTGCGATTGCCCCCAGAGTTTATATAAATAGCAGCACTATGAAAAGTCCCCAGCGCCGCTCGACGCTCTTAGTGCTCTGTCTGACTTTGCTCATGCCAGGCGCTTCCATCTTGGGGCAACAAAAAAAGAGAGACGCTCAGTCATCTCAGTCTGAGGCTATCGTTACGGCAGACGAAGCCGCCCAACTCGAAGCCGTCATCGCAACCGACCTCGGCGTTATCCGCTTCGAGTTCTTCCCAAACAAAGCTCTTAAGCACTCACAGCAATTCATCAAACTCGCTCGCGCCGGCTTCTACGACGGCTCGGCGTTTCACCGAGTCATCCCGCGCGGCATCGTTCAAGGCGGAGACCCGCAGCTCAAAGATCCTCAAACGCCTCGCGAGCGTTGGGGCGCGGGCGCCCTGAGCCAGATCGCCGATGAATTCAGCGACATCAAGCACATACGCGGCACCGTCTCGACGGTTCGCATTCCGGGACGGCCGGACAGCGGCGGCGCGCAATTTTTCATTTGCGCTTCGCCTCAGCCTCAGCTCGACGGGCAGTTCTCAGCTTTCGGCCAGGTCACCGAAGGCATCGATGTAGTCGAACAGATCTCGCTCGTGCCTACAGACAGCAATGGGTTGACCGCCACTCCGATCAGGATCCTCAGCATCAAGATCGAACGCAAGAAGCTCGAGCCGTTCAAAGATGCGACTGTCGATCAGATGCGCAAGGACGTTCTGCTACACACGAGCCTCGGCGACATAACGCTCGAGATGGACCCGGAGCTGGCGCCCGAACACGTGCGCAACTTTTTGAAGCTCGTGGAAAGCGGCTGGTACGATCACACCGCGTTCCATCGAATCATTCCCGGATTCGTCATTCAAGGCGGGGTCGGCTCGACTCGCGCGGGCAACAAGCCGCATCCCGCGGACAAATGGGTTCACAAGCTAAAAGGTGAGTTCAGCCGCACCGCTCTTCACATTCGCGGCGCCTTATCGATGGCCCGCACGAGCGATCCGGATTCGGCGGAGACGTCGTTTTTCATCGTGCTGGGCCCGGCGACGCATCTGGATGGCAAGTACACGATCTTCGGAAAGGTGGTCGATGGCTTCGACACGATCGAGTTGATCGAAAAAGCGCCTCGCCACGGAGAAACGCCGGATCAACGCATCGAGCTGATCGAAGCTGCGATCAAGCAATGAACCCGGGTTCCTCCTTCAACTCCAAGGCGGGCGACGCGCCGAATGAAACACGTCGATCACTTCGACCTCGTTTTTCCTGACTCGATAAATAATTCGGTAGGGTTCTTCAACCAGTTCGCGAACATTTGGACGCCGTGAATGAGGAACCGTACGACCAGAGCGGGGAAAGGCTGAAAGCTGATCGCCCCTTCTTAGAATGCGATCAATAACTCGATGGGCGTTTGTTTCTGAGTCCGTGGAAATGTGAGCATGGATGGCGGCAAGCGATTTGAGTGCCCGATCAGACCAGACAACTCTCATTGCGACATTCCAAGCTTTTCCCGAATCTCGTCGCTCGTCCAGACGCGGCCTGCCTCGAGATCAGCGATTCCTTCTTCTATCATCTGTCGCTCGAGCATTAGACGTGTAAGGTCTTCCCAGGTGGTGTCGTTTGGCAATGACTCTATGAGCTTGAGAGCTTCTTCCTTAACGTGTGTGCTTTCCTGCATCTGGCTTCCTCCGTCCGACATTCTACCACAGCCTTTGGAGATCCAAATCAGCAATCGCCTTTTGTCTTCAAATGCTTCTGCGCTCCGACCTCATCGCTTCGCACATCCGTCGACGAACATCCGTCACGGGCGCGGCTCGTTGCATCGTCCACTCTGACAGGCCTAAGATTACAACTGCCCTCTGGCTCGCATTGCGAACCGGGTTTCGATTCTGCCAGTTTCCTGATCCTCACAGATATTTAATCGAGGTGATCAGCCCTTCCCCGGGTTCGAGGTAGGCATATGAAACCGGCACTTTTCGTCTTTCTTTGTCTCTGCTGTCTCGTCCAGTTGGCCGACGCGCGCGGAGAAGCGCCGGCCGGAGTCCAGTTGCTCACCGACATCACGTTGGAGACCGTAGTAACCGGACTGGACAGTCCTGTATACGTGACAAATGCCGCAGACGGCTCGCGACGACTCTTCATTGCCGAGCAGGCCGGTCGTATAAAGGTTCTACAGCCGGGTTCCTCGTCGCCAACCGTGTTCCTCGATATCACGAGCAAGGTTCTCGCCGGCGGCGAGCGCGGTCTGCTCGGCCTCGCATTCCACCCTCAGTTCGAATCAAACCGACGCTTCTTTGTAAACTACACTCGCCGCCCGGACGGCGCGACGGTGATCGCCGAGTACCGTGCGTCGATGACAAATCCTGACGAAGCAGAAGCAGGTGAGATCATGCTTCTGACTGTCGCTCAGCCGTTCGCAAATCATAACGGCGGGATGCTCGCATTCGGACCCGACGGCGATCTGTACATAGGCACGGGGGACGGCGGCTCGGCTAATGACCCGGGCAATCGCGCGCAAAACGTAAACGAGCTTCTGGGAAAGATCCTTCGCATCGACGTCGATCACCCGTCGGGAGGCGCGCCGTATTCCTCTCCGCCTGACAACCCGTTCTTCGGTGCGATAGCCGGGCGCGACGAGATTTTTGCTTTCGGGCTTCGCAATCCGTGGAGGTTCTCGTTCGACCGGATCACCGGCGAGCTCTATGCCGGCGACGTCGGGCAAGACGCGAGGGAGGAGATCGACATCATCACCAATGGCGGCAACTACGGCTGGCGAGTTTTCGAGGGCACGAGTTGCACCAACAGCGATCCCGGTCTGTGCTCGGCGGGAGCCTTCACCGACCCGATCGCCCAGTACAAGCACAACGGCGGGCGCTGCTCGATAACGGGCGGGTTTGTTTATCGCGGGTCAAAAAGCTCTCTGCCGTTTGGAGCTTATGTGTACGCGGACTTCTGCACAGGCGAAATATTCCTGCTGCAGACCGGCACGCAGAGTCTCTTGATGAACACCGCCCTGAGCATATCGTCGTTTGGCGAGGACGAAGACGGGGAGATCTATGTCGTCGGAATCGGGGGCACGGTTCAGAGATTCCATAACCCAACCGCTGTGCCCCCGGGCGCGTTCGCCATACGCTCGGCGTTTATTCGCAGGCGTTCGGACGGGGTCACTCAGGATCCAGTCACCGTCAAGCCCAACGGCAAGAAGTTCGAGATCGTTGTCAACGAATCGGCATCCGTACCCTCACCCGCGTCCCAGGGAGCAATCGTGCTGGTGAACGGAATCGCTTT
>DATLWF010000074.1:0-4438 GCA_035576605.1 Blastocatellia bacterium
GTCGATGTGCGCGTCATAAGCAAACCCGCCGATCACCGCGCTCGCGCCCAACACCACAAAAACAGCGGCCCCGATGGCTGCAGCGGTTAGACTGCCTCGCTTCTTCTCCTCCGGCAATGAACTGGCAAACAACTCAGGCAAGTTGCGCACGCTCACATCGACACACGCAAGTGCGGTTTCACCCGGCGCTGTTAGATACGACGGTCCAGCCTCGGGAGTCGCTTCAGCGACCGATTGCAACTCTTCGACACCCGAGTGCGAAGGTTGTGGCAGATCTACCGGGGGTATTGTTGCCGCCTCGACGACCGCGGGCGCTTCCGCAGGGGTCACCGACAGGGTCATTCGGGTCGCTTGAGCCGGGTACTCATCAAGTCTGCTTGCGAACGGACGAGTCTTCGAGGCGACGCCTTGAGGCTCGGCGAGCCTAAGCGGCGCGGGACTGGTTTGAGGCTCAACCTCTTCCGAAGGTTTGCGTTCCGGTTCGAACAAGTCGCCAGATGGGTGGTCTATCAACTGAGTCAGCCGACGCGCCCTGATAGCATAGTCGCGTGCTCGATCAGACTCGCCTCGCGCTCCGTGGATGCGTTCAAGCTCGCGACATTCGGTTGCCGCTTCGATCATCATTCCGGTTCTAAGGTAGATGTCCTTGAGCTTGACGTGGACGTCTATGCTGTCTGCCTGATCTCTTAGAATACTCCTGAGCATTGATATAGCTTGATTGACCTGACCATAAGCGACCATTCTCTCAGCCTTGGAGATTTCCTGAACCACGAAGCTGTCGGAGCTTTGCTGCGGCTGATCGGGAGGTGTTGATGGGCGCCGTATTTCCGAACCGGCAGGCGAGGAGTTCTCATTAACGAGGTCGCCGGACGCAGCGCCCGGTGATGCGGGAGTTCGCGACTTATCCGGATCGGCAATGCCGAGCACGGTCATCAGCTTACGCACTGCCGCCAATACCTCCACGCTGTCGGGCCTTATGGCCAGGGCTTCGTTGTACGCGTTTAGCGCACGTCTGTTTTCTCCCTTGCCTGCGAGATGCTCGGCGGCAGTAACGAACGCATCGTAAGCTTGCTCGTTCATCCCCTCGCGCAGGTAGAGCTCACCAAGCTTGATGCGCGTTGACGTGTTCGACGAGTCGAGCTCGACGACCTTGCTATACACGCTCAGCGCGTCGAGCGTCCGTCCTTTGCGGGTGAGCGCATCAGCAATTTGAAGGTAGTGTAGACGCGCTTCGCTCGGCAGGCCGGCTTGCGCGTACAGATTGGCGAGCTTAGTCGCAATCTCGGTATTTGATGAATCAACCGCGATTAGCTTGTTGAGCGTGGCGATAGCCTCTCGCGTGAAGCCACTCTCGATGTAGCTGTCGGCTACTCGCGAAAACTGGTCCATCGCTTCCTGAATTCGACCGGCGCTGGCGTACAGATCCCCAAGCGTGCTGATGGCGGTGAGATCAGTTGGATCAGCCTCGACGATCTCTCGATATACTTCGACCGCGGCTTGCACGTTGTTCTGAAGCACGTACTGCTTTGCCACGTTTTGAGCCTGAGACTTATTGAACGACATACACCCTCCTCGGGAGCACGTGGGTGCGATCTATAATTTTCGGAGTTTCACTGTGCCGCTGGCGCGGCACGGAGATAGAAAGACAATTAAGCTTGAGTCCTGAGCGTTGTAGGGGCAGCCTCGTTCGAGCAGTACCTGATGGCGGCTATTTAAGCATAACCGGCTATCCTTGCCTAGAGTTTTGATGCGTTCCTTACTTAGGCTTTTTCGGGTCTCGCGGGTGGCGTTTCCCCTGCCAGTCACGGAGAATGCGACTACGTTCCCTACAAGGGGACGATTACATTGCTTATGCTAGAATCTAAGCGGCAACGTTGCTCGAACAAAAGTCGTACACTTCACAGATGCTGGAACCGAAACGAGCTGAGCTAGAATCTTCGACCAGGGCATCCATTCAGCCGGGCGATGGGCGACCTGCTGCGCTGACACCGGCATCGGCAACCGCCATCGCGAGCGGGAGCCCGACGACGCGAGAAGCACTTCCTCACATCGGGCTTCGCGGTTACTTGCGGCTTGCGCGAGTAATGACCTCGTTCCTCCTGTTCATGCTCCGAGTGTTAATCAACACGCGCGGCTGGCGAATCAAAAAGTCCCCTCAGGCGGAGCTGCGCCGCCAGGAAGGCGAGCTGCTGCGCGAGAAGCTCATCAAGCTGGGACCGACGTTCATCAAAACCGGTCAGTCGCTTGCCACTCGCGCCGACTTGCTTCCCGTCGAATACATTCAAGAGCTGGCGAAGCTTCAAGATGAAGTGCCGCCGTTTCCGACGGAGCAGGTGAGGGCGATCATCGAGACCGAGCTACATTCGAAGATCGAAGACATCTTTGAAGCCTTCGAGGACCAGCCCGTCGCTGCAGCCAGTCTTGGACAAGTTCATCGCGCGAGGCTGCGCACGGGCCAGGGCGTCGCTATCAAGGTCCAGAGGCCGGATATTGAGGCCCAGATCGAGTTCGATATATCGGTGCTCCGCCGAATCGCTCGAATGCTCGAGCGCTATCCGAACCTGGTTCGAGGTGTGGACTGGCAGGGCACGCTTGACGCGTTTCACACCACCATTCACGAAGAGATGGACTACGAGCAAGAGGCTCGCAATGCCGAGGCGTTTCGCGAGAACTTCGCGCGCTGGAAAGAAGTCTATGTTCCACAGATTTATCAAATCTTCTCAACGAAGCGGTTGATCGTGATGGAGTTCATCGACGGCTTGAAGGTGACGGATACTGAGCAGTTGACGGCCGCGGGCCGGGATCCTCACGAAGTCGTGAAGCTACTGGCGCGCACCTACTTGAAGCAGCTTCTGGAAGACGGTTTCTTTCACGCCGATCCTCACCCCGGCAACTTGCGAGTGATGGCTGACGGGCGGCTGGCGTTCTTCGACTTCGGAATGGTTGGGCGGCTCGATATGAAGCTCCAGTCGAACCTGATCAATGCCTTCTTTCACGTTGTCGAGCGCGACGTTCATGGGCTGGTGGACGATATGGTTCGGCTTGGGTTCATCGAGCTTTCCAGCGAAGACGAGGCGCGATTCAAACCGATCATCGAAGGACTGTTCAACCGCTATCTTGGCTTGCGGCTCGGCGATGTGAACTTCAAAGCGCTGATGTTTGACATGGCGCATGTAATCTACGAGTTTCCCTTCAAGATTCCGGCGAGTTTCACCTACATCGTTCGCGCGATGATGACGTTGGAAGGCATCGGCACGCAGGTCGACCCGGATTTTCGCTTTTTTGAGATCGCGCGTCCCTACGCGAAGCGTTTCATGTTCATGCGGGAGGGCCGCTATTTGCGAGGCCTGATTGTCGACCGGGTAATTCGAGGCGAAAGCGGCGAGATCGAGTGGGCAAAAGTTTGGAAGCTCGCGAAGATGGCCTTCAAATATTACGTTCGTGGTGAGAACAAGCTTTAGTGTGAGCGGGAGAGCCTGTCCGCAAACCCGGTACATCACAGTTCGTCAACGGGACTCCGCACACCCCTGCCCCCTTTGTTCATCACGTGAGTATAGATCATCGTGGTGTTGAGGTCCTTATGGCCGAGCAGCTCCTGCACTGTTCGAATGTCATAGCCCGATTCGAGCAAGTGGGTAGCGAAGGAATGCCTGAACGTATGGCAACTTCCCGGCTTTGAGATTCCAGCTCGAAACACTGACGACTTCACCGCTTTCTGAATGACCTCCTCCGCAAGGTGATGTCTCATTTCCGTCTTTGACTGGGAGTCCCAACAGCGTTTCGCTGAGGGAAACACGTATTGTCAGCCCCACTTGCGCGCAGCGTTTGGGGATTTCCGATCGAGCGCGAATGGTAGAGTCGTGCGGCCGCATCCGTCCAACAGGTCACGTTCGTGCAGCGCCTTTACCTTCTCCAGATGTTGCTTGAGGTGGTCTTTCAGGGAATTCGGCAGAACGGTAATGCGGTCCTTACCGCCCTTTCCGTCTCGCACGACGATCTGGCTATATCCAAAGTCGATGTCTTTGACCCGAAGTCTGAGACACTCGGTCAATCGAAGGCCGGCGCCATAGAGCAGGCTCGCCATCAGCCACTTGGTCCCGTCGAGGTTTCGAAGAATTGCCTGGACCTCTTCTCGGGTAAAAACAACGGGGAGTCTTGAAGGTCGCTTGGCCCGTTGGACGCCTTCGATCCAATCCAGAGGCGTCTTCAACACCTCTCTGTAAAGGAAGAGTAGCGCGTTAAGGGCTTGATTCTGGGTCGACGCGGCGACCTTTTTGTCGACTGCCAAGTGAGATAGAAATGCGCTGACTTCGGCTTCTGCCATTTCATTCGGGTGCCGCTTTTTGTGGAAGAGTATGAAACTCTTTATCCAATGCCAGTAAGCTTCTTCAGTTCTCAGGCTATAGTGCTTTACGCGAATGATGCTGCGAACCTGATC
>DATLWF010000075.1:0-4666 GCA_035576605.1 Blastocatellia bacterium
CAACCATACGATCGGCATCCAGCAGGCAGACACAATTGTCGCAATCAACGTTGACCCGAACGCCGAGATTTTTCACACATCCGATTTCGGCATCGTTGGAGATTGGGCGGAGATGGTGCCCGCGCTGACTGCAAAGCTCAAGACATCATGACGCCGGACGACTTAATGCCCACTACAGGTGTGATTAAGAGATGGACTAGAATGCGCGCAACACACTTCGATGGTCGTCACCTTGATCGGCGACTGCGAAGAATGGCCGCGATTGACAGCCCGGGGAAGGGCAGTCAACATGATTTCCTCTCCCGACGATTCAATGCCGCGCCGGTAATCGGTAATAATGTTAATGACTATGATTTAGTAAAAAGGAGACTCTTATGTCTGGATTTGCAGAAAGCCAACAGCCTTCGCCCGAACTCTTCTTCGAGACGCTCAACGCCTATCAACGCACCCAGAGCCTGAAGGGTGCAATCGAGCTTGACCTCTTTACCGCCATCGCCGAGGGAGCTAACACAGCGGCCGCTCTGGCGAGCCGATGCGCCGCTTCGGAGCGCGGCATTCGGATCTTGTGCGACTATCTTGTGGTGATCGGGTTTCTGACAAAGGACGAGAATAGTTATGGGCTTACGGTTGATTCGGCCGTCTTTCTGAATCGCCACTCGCCCGCGTATCTAGGGGCTGTCGTGAAGTTCATCGGCTCGCCCGAATTGACCGAGGGCTTCAAGGACGTCGCCGCGATCGTGCGAAAGGGCGGCACCCTCATAGGCGAAGAGGGCACGACTTCGACAGAGAATCCGATCTGGGTGGAGTTCGCGCGTTCGATGGCTCCGCTAATGGCTTTGCCGGCAGAGTTGCTTGCCAAGCTGATTCGTGCCGATAACGGAGAGAAGTGCAGAGTGCTCGATATTGCCGCGGGCCATGGGTTGTTTGGAATTACCATCGCCAGGCAGAATCCCAATGCCGAAGTTGCCGCCGTCGACTGGCCCCTTGTCCTTGGGGTTGCTAAAGAAAACGCGCAGGCGGCCGGAGTGGCCGGGCGCTACACGACGATACCGGGCAGCGCGTTCGACGTCGATTACGGCAGTGATTACGATGTTGTCCTATTGACTAATTTCCTGCACCATTTCGATCCGCCAACCTGCGAGAGCCTGCTGAAGAAAGTGTACGCGGCGCTTGCGCCCGGCGGGCGCGCAGTCACGTTTGAAATGGTACCCAACGAAGATCGCGTTTCACCGCCTGTTCCAGCTACGTTCAGCATGATGATGCTGGGCACTACGCCGAGCGGAGACGCTTATACGTTCTCTGAGTTGGACCGAATGTTCCGCAACGCCGGCTTCTCGTCAAGCGAGCTGCATCCCTTGCCGCCGACGTTCCAGCAGGTCGTGATCTCGCACAAGTAGTCGGAGGACAACGCCGTTTCGGGACGCCATTGAAGACCGATAATACAGGTGCTATGATCCACGGGAGGTTGTAAGCGCAATGCGTCTGCTGTCTTGTTTTGCCTCCGTTCTCTTGCTTGTTCTTCTTTCTGGAGTTGTTTCCGGCCAATCTGCTCGCGCCACTCCAGATGGGGGCAGACGCAGCGCGGCAGCGGCGTTTGAACAGGGACAGAGTGCACAGGAGCGCGGCGACCTCAACTCGGCGGTGAAGTTCTATACAACCGCGATTGCGGCTGACGCGTCGATGTTCCAGGCCTACTACCAGCGAGCGACCGCGCTGGTCGGGCTCAGCCGCGAAGCCGAAGCGCTGGCCGACTTGAAAAGGGTCACCGAACTCGAGCCGAACTTCGCGCGCGCCCACCGCGGGTTGGGACAGCTGTTCCTTGATCGAGGCCAGATCGAAGATGCCAAGCCCGAGCTTGCTCGCGCGATCGAGCTGGAGCCGAAGCTGACTGGCGTTCGCATCTATTATGCCAGCGCGCTTCTAAGATCGGGCGAGCCGCAGCGCGCGATCGAGCACCTGCGATTCGCCATCGAACAACGAGAAGAGGTTACGCTGGCATACGCGCTGGTCGGAGTTGCGGAAGAGCGGCTCGGGAAATTGGCGGAGGCGTTTGCAGATTACTCGCGCGGCATCGACCTGGACGTAAACAACGCCACGGCTCACGAAGGCCGCGCCCGTTTGTTCGAAGCCCGCGGCGAAATCGCAAAAGCAATCGAGGACTACTCAGCGGCATATCGCGCTCAGCCTTCACGGGAACTCGCCCTCAAGCTCGCCGCGCTACACACTCGCGTGGGCCAGTCGCAGGCGGCCATCCAGCTCTATCGCAGATTGCTCCTGGAGAAACCTGATGACTTCGCGAGCCGCGCTGAGATGGCGTGCTTGATGGCTGAGAATGGCCAGGGCGAAGAAGCTGAGAAAGAAATCAGTCGGGTCGTTGCCGCGAGACCCGCGGACGCCAGACTGTTGGCAAGGGCGGGCGACTTCTTCTTCAAAGAGAAGCCTGCGCAGGCGGCCGATTACTACAAGCGATCGATGGAAGCGGACCCGAAGGACAATCGCGCGCGAGTACAGTTGGGGGCTTCGCTTGTGCGCTCGATGCAGATCGAAGCGGCGTTGCCGGTGCTCGCGGATGCGATCTCGCGTGAACCGGATAGCTATGCTGCGCACGCCAGCCTGGCGACTGCGCTGTTCAAGCTAAAGCAGTATCCGGAGGCGGTGCGCGAATTCATCTGGATCATTCGCGTCCGCCCCGAAGTTGCGGCGAGCTACTTCTTTCTCGGCATCGCGATTGACCACCTGGGCGATTGCGAACAGGCTAACAAGGCTTATCAGGAATTCGTGCGAAGGGCTGACCCTGCTTTAAACAAGAGCGAAGTCGAGGAGGCGATCGCGAGGTCTGGTCAACTGCAGAGGCTGATCAAAGAAAAAAAATGCGGTCCACCGGCCAAGAAGAAGGGGAAATGAAACACGCGCCGAATAGCCGGGAGAACAACTCCACCGCTCATTTGGTGTGCCGGATCATCGCGGCTATAAGCGTGTTCATCATCATAACTGCGAATTCGTACGCTCAGGGCGCCCAACTCCCTGAGCCCCCGTTGCCCGTTGATCCGCGGCCGCTCACACAACTGATCTCGGACGCCGAGAGGGCGTCGCTCGCGGAGTCCGGCAACCCCAGGAAGATCGTCGAAGCGTATCTCAAGATCTCGGACACCCACCTTCAAGCGGCGTTCAATGCGATCAAAATAAACAATTCTGAGGCGGCGGAACGCGAGCTGGACACCTATAACAAAGCGGTGTCCGCGGCGGGGAAGGAGGCCTTTGCGCTTCAAGACGGCAAGCGGGGCGTGTCAAAGAGAATCGAGCAGGTTCTGTACAAACAAATCAAAACCCTAGAGACAATCGAACGTCTGTTTCCTAACGAACGAGAAAGGTTCGCGGATGCGGCCTTGAAGCACACGAAGCAGCTTCGAGTGCAGGCGTTGAACGAGGCGTTCGATTCCGGGGGCGTGCTGAAAGATCCGGAAGAGGAGAAGAAACCCAAGAGCGAACCACCAGCCAAAGAAGGTCCGCCAAAAAACACGACGGTTCCAGAGCCGCCGGGACGCGCAGGATCACTTCTAAAGACATCGGGTTTGCGCCGACCCTCTGCGTTTCTTAACGCATCGAGCGATGTGCTTCCTGGTTCCAATGCATTGTTTGCTCCGGGCATCGCCGCGCACTTCAACTCGGGACGCTTGGCGTTGCAAATGCGGGGTGACTACCTGACCGAAGAGGAAGACGAGCATGTGCGTGAGGCCCAGGCAGCAGATGCCCGCACTAAGGTCTTTATGAGGATTGCGGATCGTAGACTCAAGGCAATCGTCGCACCGCCGGCTTCGCCCGCTGAGACAAAGGATGCGAAGAAAGTTGAAGGGGAGGAACGCGAATGGGGCGCAGTTCCAAAGGTAAGCCGCGTGGAACTGCTTCGCCACTACGCGCGCGCGATCTCGGAATGCATGGCGAAGCTCGAAGACGCTTACGAACGCAACCCGAAGAGCTCAGCTTTGCCAAAGGCGTTGGCGCATTTGCGCGACGCAACGGATAAGCACTTGCAGACGCTTCGTGCGCTTAAGCTGGAGATGAAGACCGAGAGTGAACTGTCCGCGATCAGCGGTGCGATTTACGAGGCAGAGACCGCCAACAAAGGCGCTCGCGACGGTTTGAAGTGAGCGCCATCCCTGTACTGAATTCCACACCAGATCTGTTAAGCATTGGAGAAGCGCGTTACCAAATTGGGTGGATCGGCGGAATCTCGGGGGCGAGTCCGTGGGTTCGAACGCGCTCCACGGGCTGGCTTTCGAGACCATAGCCATACGAGATGGGCTGGAGGTCGGGACTGATCGCTCGCACGACGATGAAGGGACCGGTTGCGACGTCGGCTGAAGTGACGTCAACCAACGCAACGCGGACTCCTGCTGCGTTCAATTCCGATGCGCAGCTCGCCAACGACTGTTTTGAGGCGCCTTCCGGAAGATCCCGGAGAGTAAGGGGCGCCTCGTGGTTGCGCAGCCGGTCGAATGCGGTCGCGCGCTCGCGGGGGAAATAGTAAGCGGCGTGTTGCAGCATCTCTCGGACGGCGCTGGGACCGTCCGGGACAGCCAATACTCCGGAGCACATCATCCGCTGCAGGAACGGGCCGGTCTGGCCGAGCTCAAGCACCGCCTGTCGAAGTGCAGAGCGCAAATCC
>DATLWF010000076.1:0-4326 GCA_035576605.1 Blastocatellia bacterium
CTCCGTTCGCTGCGGGGTGCGAACAAGCACCGGCGTCGCCCAGGTTTTGCGCTGCGTGCGTGGCGCCCGCCACACTTCCCTGCCGCTGAGCTTGTCGAGTGCTGCAATGAACGATCCCGGCCCCCCGTCTTCCTGGTCGCATTGGAGGATCACCAGGTTCTCGTAGAGCACCGGCGACATGCCGTTACCCATCCCCATCTTGGCGAACTTGCCCAGCGATGTTTTCCAGACGAGCTTGCCATCGATGTCGTAACAGTAGACTCCCTCCGCATCGAAGAGCGTCCACACGTACTTTCCATCAGTTACCGGCGTGGCCGAAGCGAAGGTATTTTTCCGATGCCGGTCGTCGTAGACAGGTCCTTCGTAGGCAGTTTTCTCCCAGAGAATCTTGCCGGTCTCACGGTCGAGGCAAAGGACCTTGATCGTGTAGCTATGATCTCCGCCGACGCTGTCGGGATGTACATACACCTGACCGTGGCGAAGGTGCGTGACGGCTTTCGCGCCCGGAACGATGGGGCCCTCGAGCGAGGTGGTCAGAAATATTTTCCTGCCCCAGATGATGGGCGACGAATGGCCGCGCCCCGGGATCTCGGTTTTCCATTGAACGTTTTTGGTCTCGCTCCATTCAGTGGGCAGATTCTTTTCCGTGGAGACGCCGCTGCCCCCCGGCCCGCGCCACTGCGGCCAGTTCGTTTCATCATCAGAGGCTGCAAAGAGCGGCGCGCGGGAGGTCGACAAGACAAACGAACAAACAATCAAGATAAGGCCAAGGCTTAGAGGTGGTCGTTTCATTTTGATTCGGATTCTAGCTTTTTTCCAAGATGAGTAGCAATCTACGCGACGGCTAACGCCGCGGTTGGCGGCGGTAGGCTACTCGGGTGCGCGTCAAGTCATTCCACTTGGCAACCTTCAACAACGCAACAGAGGATAACCGCGTAGCGGTGTCCTATCGATAGCTTGCGGGATTGGCGATGCACGTGGGCCGCGTAGCGGTTACCTATGTTTCTGCAGAATCGATTTACAAGGTCAACAGGTAACCGCTAAGCGGCCCAGGAGAGCCCGAACCACACAAACTATCGATAGGACACCGCTACGCGGTTTGCACCTTACTGAAGTGAGGTGTTTTCCCCCAACTGAAGTTGGGGGTATTGCAGGAGTTTTCGCATAGTCTCTCACATGGGTATGCGCAAAAACTCGGCGCGCACTCGGCTACTTCTTCGCGTTCGCCAAATCTCGCGCGGCTGTGCGATATTCGTAGTGAATATCCACCGGAGGTTTCAAGATGCCTCGCCACAGCTTCTTATTTGTCCTCGTGCTAGCCTTGGCAGTGCTCTTGTCGGTATCGCTCTCATCGCGCGCCTGCGTCTGCGGAGCAATTGAGCCGGACGTAGCCTACCAGAACGCGTTCCTCGTTTTTACGGGAACGGTCGAGAAGGTCACTGAACTCACTCGCGAGGCCGTCCACGACGGCAAGTCCGTCATGGCGTCCGATGGGCGCGTTACGCGAATTACGGTGGAGGAGTACTTCAAGGGAACCGGTGGCCCCGAGATAGAGCTCCGCGGTGGTAATACATCGTGTGATATTGGCTTCGAGGCGGGCAAGCGTTACATCGTTTATGCGTCTCAAAACAGACAGACCGGCGCTTTCGAGGCGTTCTCGTGCAGCCGGACCCGACTGTTCGATGACTACGCAAGAGCCGACATCAGCTATCTGCGTCGCGCCGCGCGCGGCGAGCGCCCGACGATGCTTTATGGTTTTGCGTTCAAGAATACAGGGGAATCGGCGAAGCGCGGACAGCCGGACCCGCTCGCAGAGCTTGCGGTAACAGTGGAAGGCCAGGGAAAGCGGCTCGAGTTGAAGACCGACTCTCGCGGATACTTCGAGGCGTTCGACCTCCCGCCGGGGAGCTATCGCATACACACAGGGGTGACGGGTAAGCTGCGCGGCGCCGACGCTCAAACTGTCGAACTCGGGAGCGGCGTGGCATCGGTAATGTTTCGCACCACCTCGCTGGGATCGCTAAGCGGCAGGGTTGTTGACCGGGAGGGCATACCAGTGAGCGAACTCCAGGTCGAGCTTTTGCAAGCTGGGAGCGGCCAGGTTTCGGGCCGCCCAGTAAACTACCTCCCGACCAGGGAGGACGGGAAGTTCGTCTTCGCCGAGGTGGTGACCGGTCGGTATGTGCTTGCGGTGAATCCCAGCGGACGCCGATCGCTATACGCAAAAGCGTTCCCGCCATCCTACTTCCCGAACACGGGATCGAGCGCAGACGCTCAAGTCATTACTGTTTCGGACGGAGTGTCCGTTGATATCGGTGACTTCGTCCTTCAGGAGCGCTACCCGCTGGTCTCGGTCAGCGGCGTCGTAGTAACGCTCGACGGTAAGCCGGTTCAGGGTGCATATGTCTATCTCGACCAGAGTGTGGGCGGGTGGGATACGGCCAGGAGCGTTCAGACCGACGCAGAAGGGCGCTTCGTGCATCAGGCCTTCGAAGGCGTGACCTACACTCTTCACGCTGGCGCAGACAACCCGACAGGCGGCACTCTGGATTCGGATCGTGTTGAAGTAACGGCCGTAAAGACCGCGACACCTGTGCGCCTGGTGCTCAATGCGCCAAGGTAAAGCACACGGTTCTACTCTTGCAGCTCCTGGACCGACGGTTCAGGTCTGATACGGTGAACAATAAGATGCCGTGGATTCCATCGTCGCGGTTCAAAACTAGTGGCCTGTAACATTGAAATCGATAGCGTCGCGGGAACATGCCAACGTCTCGTTGAGGTTGATCTGCTTCGTCTTCCTCTCATTAACACCCCTCTTCAGAGGGGTGTTCTGCGGAGCGCGGATCTCCGAACTGTTTCAACAGTTTCACGCCCTCCACCGGCGGCAAAACCGTTAAAACGGTTGGGCCCGAGCGGTGACTCGCCAACACCCAACTGAAGTTGGGTGTTAATGAAAAGGCCGCTATCGAATTGAATGTTACAGGCACTGGTTGAACCACTAATGACAACTGAATCGCTTGAAAATGCTCTTACTTTCCGCGCAGCATTTCTTGATGAGCGGCACCAAACTGCGTTTCGACTCTTCAATGGTTTCACCGAAGGCAATCCCAACCTTGTGATAGACCTCTACGCCAGGACGCTCGTCATCCATAACTACGCCGATAAACCGGAGCAGGGATTTGCTGCGGTGCGCGAGGCTCAGCAGTGTCTAGCGGCGCGATTGCCCTGGATCCAGGCGGTTGTGGTCAAGACGCGCAACAGCCAGGACCCACAGGAAAAGCGCGGCACCGTTGTTTACGGAGAAACAGCGGATCGGAAGATACTCGAGAACGGCGTCTGGTACGCAATTGATCCAATGATCAATCGTGATGCCAGCTTGTATCTGGATACGCGCAACGTTCGGGTTTGGGCCAGCCAACATCTCAAAGACAAATCCGTTCTCAACACATTTGCATATACCGGTAGTCTGGGTGTCGCAGCACAGGCGGGCGGGGCTGCGCGGGTAGTCCATTTGGAATTGAATCGCACTTTCTTGAACATCGCCAAAACTTCCTACACGCTGAACGGGTTTCCAATCAACAAAAGCGATTTTCAGGTTGGAGATTTCTGGCCACGGATCAATCGTCTTAAGGCCGCGGACGAGCGCTTCGATTGCGTCTTTCTGGACCCGCCAATTTATTCCGCAACCGCCAGGGGCGTAGTAGACCTGGCGCAGAGCTACACACGACTGATCAATAAGGTGCGTCCCTTAATCAAGCACGACGGATATCTGGTAGCGATCAACAACGCGCTCTTCGTCTCGGGCGCGACGTACCTGAAGGAAATCGAATCAGTATGCGCAGATGGATACCTGACCATTGAAGAGTTGATTTCAGTGCCGGAAGATTTTATCGGCGAACCAGGAGCGCAACAGGCTGCGTCAGTAACCGATCCGGCGCCGTTCAATCACTCAACAAAAATTGTGGTGCTTAAGGTTCGCCGCAAGAGCTGACGAAGCGATTGCAGGTGACTACTGCGACTCCGTCGGTTTCGAGGTCGCACCGAGAAATCCCCGAATCTGCTTCACCGCGTAGTCGACCTTCATATCGAAGGCCATCTTGCCGAGTGCCGCGCTCAGAGCCCTCTACCGACCCCGTGTCGGTGGAGGCGTCCTTTTTCAGCAGCCTCCTAGAGCGTATTCGGCACATAGCGTTTCTTGCGCCAGTCGAATTCAAAATAGTCGTGCAACTGGCTTCCCTTGGTAAACGGCTCGTGGGGGCGAGGCACCAGGTAGTAGCGTCCGGTGATCAGCTTGTCTGTGATTTCGAGCCTCATGAAACCGTGGTG
>DATLWF010000077.1:0-7877 GCA_035576605.1 Blastocatellia bacterium
CTCAATCGCGCAGTCGAGCAGTTGCGTCGTATCAATCCGAACGCGTTTGCCGATCCGGCGCAGCTTGCGCTGCTCAAGAGCGAAGTGATCGACCCTCTGCGTCAACTGGAGATTGAGCTTGCACGTAGGCTCCAGGCGAAACTCGGCAACAATGGCCCGGGAGCGTTTGGCGATGGCGACGCTCCTGATCGTTATCGAAAGATGATTGAGGACTATTATCGAAGGCTCTCGGCGCGTTCGCCGGAGCAGAAGCCTTAAGACCAGCGGAGTGCAGTCTATGAAGAGGAGAGAGTTCTTGAAGCGGCTGTTAGTTGTCAACCTGCTGCTGGTGTTTCTCATGAGCGCGGCTGCGAGCCGAGTCGCCAATGCATCGCGAGATCACAAGTCTTTCGCCGCACTCTCGGCTCGCTTGTCTGAGCCCGGCGGCTATTTCGATTCCGACAACCTCATCTCGAATGAGACTTCCTATCTTCACGTGATGGGCAAACTCCGAGAGATTGGCGTATCTGGCGGCGTCTACATCGGCGTCGGGCCGGATCAGAGCTTTTCTTACATCGCAAAGATTCGCCCCAGGATGGCGATCATGATAGACATTCGCCGCGACAACCTGCTTCAACATCTGTTGTTCAAATCGCTGTTCGGCCGCGCCAGAAATCGGATCGACTATTTGTGCGAATTCTTCGGCAAGCCATTCCCAAAGACCAGGGGATGGGAGAGTCGCAGCATAAAAGAACTGATTGATTACATCGACAGCACCGCCTCTGACCAGAAGTTGTTCGAGAAGAGTTTGAAAGAGGTCCGGCAGGACGTTCAGAAGTACGGCATACCGCTGTCGCAGTCCGATCTCGAATCCATAGGCAAGGTTCAGCGGGCGTTCTTCAGCGCCGGGCTCGACATACGCTACTCGAGCTATCATCGCCCCCCGCGTTCGATCTATCCACCTTATCGAGACCTGCTGCTTGAGACCGACCTCGCCGGCAACCAGCAGAACTACTTCAACTCAGAAGATGACTTTCAGTTCCTCAAGAAACTTGAGGATCAGGATATGGTCATACCTGTCGTGGGCGATTTGTCCGGTCCGCAGGCGGTAAAGGCCATCGGACAATACATCACGGAGATCAAGGAGCGTGTGTCGGCATACTATGTTTCAAACGTCGAGTTCTACCTCCAGCGGCAGGGGACCTTCGACAAGTTCGTCGAGAACCTCAAGTCACTGCCGATCGACAGCCGCAGCGTGATCATTCGGAGCTATTTTAATTACTATGCGCCGGCGCATCCGCAGGCGGAGCCGAATCACTTCAGCACGCAGTTGATGGAGCGCATCGATGATCTGATCAAACAGTGCGCTGCCGGCGGGTGCGATTCCTACACGGACATTGTGACGAAGAATTCAATCCTCCTGAAGTGAGTGGGAGCTAAACACCAAGGCACTAAGTAGTCCGTAGTCCGTGGTCCGGCCGGCCGAACTGGTACAACTACGGACCGCGGACTACGGACTTTTGTCCCGGTGGAAGACATTCGAGTTTCAAGTTGGAATGAATTGAACGAGCGGCTCTACGAAGGGTCGTGGGAGGAACCGCTCGCGCGCTTCCGGTCCAACCTCGCTTTTCGCGGTTTGGGCGATTCATCGTACGATCTGAAGACCGGCCTGATAAGACTGGGAGGCGCGGCCGAAAGGCTCGAAGGACATCTGATTCGCAACTATCGCAAGTACGCGCGACGCGATTCAGTGCCCGACGATTCGATGTGGAACTGGGTGGCGCTCGCGCAGCACCACGGCTTGCCGACAAGGTTGATCGATTGGACATTTTCGCCTTTTGTCGCGATGCACTTTGCAACCGTTCGACTTCAGGACTACAACCTCGACGGTGTGATCTGGTGTGTGGATTTCGTGAAGACGAATCGTCTGCTGCCGGACAAACTCAAGACGCTGTTGCAAGAGGAAGGGTCGAACGCTTTCACCGTTGATATGCTCAATCGCGTCGCCGGCACGCTGGCGGAGTATGATCGGCTGTCGCCTGATGATTTCGTCGTCTTCTTCGAGCCGCCGTCGCTTGACGACCGGATCGTGAATCAGTTTGCGTTGTTCTCGATGATGTCGAGCCCGACGGCGCGGCTCGATCGATGGCTCGAGGAGCATACCGAGCTATGCCGAAGGGTGATCATCCCGGCCGAGTTGAAATGGGAGGTGCGCGACAAACTCGACCAGGCGAACATCACCGAGCGAGTGCTGTTCCCCGGACTCGATGGGCTGAGCAGCTGGCTGAAGCGGTACTACACACCGAAGCCGAGATAGGGGAAATATAGGTCCTATAAGTCCTATAAGTCCTATATGGACAGCTATGGACAACCAATTCGAAGTTCATGGCGAAGTGATCAAGATGATTCACGGCGAGCTGCCCGCGGTGCGATGGACTTGCGGCAACTGCGGCGAAGATGCGTGTACGATCTTCTATGAGCCCGGTGTGCAGCGTAAAGTCGTTACGTGCGACTCGTGCCACACGTCCAATCTGGTGCTAATGGATTAGCCTGCGTTAGTGGACGATGTTAAGCATTCGGTGATTTCATATGAATACCAAAGCAATCACGTCATACACCTTCCTGGTCGTTTGTCTTGCAACGGTTGTTATTGCTCAAGAGCAAAACAATCATAAAAGAGAAACCGTCAGAAATGGAATTTCCATTAACGAAATCAGGGACTATCGAAAAATGTTCCGGGCCAACGAAGAGCCTGTTGATATGGTTGAGGGGACAAAAATGATGTGTGCCCCTCCTTTATCGGCTTATGGCCCGCATTATGATCCCGGAGTGGTTTATTACATCAATGAAATTGCGAGGGAGGGAATAAAGGCATACTCAGTGGACAAACTGTTTCCGGTCGGATCAATCATCGTGAAGGAAAAACAGGAGCGAAGGACAGAGGACAGTGTGCAGATCATTACAGTCATGAGAAAAGTCCAGTCGGGACGCAGCGAAGATTCATGGGAATATAAAATGTACGACACGAAGAAATGGGCAGAGATAGACTTTTCCAAACAGCAAGCTAGTCCTTTCAACAGGACCTGTATCGAATGTCATCGCCGATATAGAAATAATGATTACGTTTCGGACAAAGGAATTGCACTCTTACTCAGGAAATGATGCCTAACACCGAAACAAACTCTCAGGCAAACATAGCGCGAACATGATCGACGATCCCCGGCAACTCATCGCAGCCGTGCGCGAGAAGGTCAATTCTCTCGATTTGCCAGCGGCGCTGGCATTTAACTGTCACATCACAGGGCTCGCAGTCGCCCGCTCGCTTGGAAGGCGAGGCGTGCCGGTCATCGGGCTCGATCGCGACGAGAACGGTTACGGATTGCATTCGCGATACACGACGGTTGCCGGCCGTTGTCCTTATCCGCTGGATGATGAACGCGGGTTCATCGACCTGCTGATGGAGATCGGCTCTACGCTGAAGCGAAAGGCCGTACTGTTTCCGTGTCTCGATGAATGGGTGTTTGCGGTCGCGCGTCACGCGAAAGAGCTTGGCGAGTATTTTATTCTCCCGTTCTCAGACATTGAGACCGTCGAGCGAGTTCTCGACAAGAGCCTGCTTTATCGCAAATGTGAACAACGGCGGATCCCGATCCCGCGAACCTTCTACGTGGGAGAGCAAAGCCCTGAGCAGATCGCAAGCGAGATCAGCTTTCCTTGCATCGTGAAGCCCGCGCTTCAACGCGAGTTCACCAATGAGTTTGGAGAAAAAGTCTTGCGTGCAGAAACGCGAGAGGACTTTCTCGCGTTATGCGAGCGCGCCGGTCATCATCCGCTGCTTGCACAGGAGATCGTTGGCGCAGGCCTGGACAGCTTCTACTCGCTGTGCAGCTACATTGGGCGTGACGGACAAGCGAAGGGCGTATTCGTCGGACGCAAGCTCGAACAATACCCGCCCGACTTCGGCACTGCGTGTCTTGTCGATTCACGCTACATCGAAGAGATTGTCGAACGCGGTGTTGATATACTTCGGGACTTCGGCTATCACGGCATAAGCGAAGTCGAGTTTATCTATGACGAACCAGGCGGCGACTTCAAGCTGCTCGACATCAATACACGAGTGTGGAAGTGGATCGGGTTACCGATGCGCGCCGGGATCGATCTGCCGTGGCTGGCTTATGCGGACGCAGTGTACGAAGACGTCGAAGCGGCCGGGCGGCAGCGGGACTCACTGCGATGGGTTTACTTGAAAGACTACATCGCGCTGCGGCGCGCAAGAGCCGGTGTTGATGAAACGACTCTCACGCGTCAAGATTGGCTGGATCTGATCAACGGCCGCGCGGAGTCTGAGGGCGAGATAGTCGACGCGGTGCTGTCGAGTGACGATCCGGAACCGTTCGTGCAGATGATCGAAAGTTTGTTCACCAAACGGCAATACTACTGTGCTTGTTAGATCTTTATAGGTCCTATAAGTCCTATACATCAGGAGACGACACTTGACCAAAGTACGATTCGGATTCTGGATGCCGATATTTGGCGGATGGCTGCGCAATGTCGAAGACGAACAAATGCAAGCGACGTTCGCCTATAACAAACGCCTGGCGCAACGCGCCGAGCAAATCGGCTATGACATCACACTGCTCGCGGAGTTGAACCTGAACGACATCAAAGGCGCAACGGCTCCGGTGCTCGAGTGCTGGACTACCGCTGCCGCGATCGCTTCGGTCACCGAGAAGGTTGAGTTGATGAACGCGATTCGACCCGGATTCCGGCTGCCGGCGATCACCGCGAAAATGTCTGCCAACATAGATCAAATTTCGAACGGTCGCTTCAGTCTCAACATCGTCTCCGCGTGGTGGGAGCAGGAAATGCGCGAATACGGCGGCGCGTGGGTCGGCCACGACGAACGCTACGAACGCACCCGCGAGTTCCTCGAAGTCATGCGCGGGATGTGGACCGAAGAGGAATTCACCTACGAAGGCCGCTACTACAAAGTCGAGAAGGCGCACCTCGAGCCGAAGCCCGTGCGCAAACCCTGGCCGACGATCTACGCGGGCGGCGAATCTGAGGATGCCAAGCAAATGATTTCGCGCTACTGCGACGGCTATTTGATGCACGGCGATCCGTCTGAAAACGTCCGCCCGAAGGTCGAAGAAATGGAACGCCGCCGGCGCGAGCTGGGACTCGGGCCGATGACGTACGGCATCGCGGCTTACGTGATTTGCCGAAAGAGCGACGCTGAGGTTAAGAAAGAAATAGATCGCATATGCGACGTGAAGGACACAGCCGGCTATTTCGGATTCAAAGACTTCACCACGCAGAGCAAGCTCGAGCGCGAGTTGTCGCTGAGGGATTACAGCGTATCGAATCGCGGCCTGAGGACCGGACTGACTGGAACAGCCGAACAAATCGCCGAACGCATAATCGAGTTTCGCAAAGCGGGCGTTGAGATATTCCTGATGCAGATGAGCCCAATGATGGAAGAGATGGAGCGCTTCGCCGAAGAAGTGATTCCTCTTGTAAACTCCACCCTCGCTTAGGCTGTCGAGACACAATAGCTACTACGTCCCACAGCCTCGTCATTCAGATTCCGCCTTAGCGAAGCCCTTGCCGCGTTTCCAGCCTAAGCAAAAAGGTTGTGAGACCTGCTTGAGACAGGGGAGAGTGCTTGCGGACCGCAACGAGTTCGGTGTATTCAGAAAGGGCACCCTTTGCGGGGTGACGCGAACGTGAAAGAGAAACTATCAAAAGGAACGGTGGCAATTATGAGAAAATTCGTACTTCTTATGGCAACATTCGCGATGGCAATCAATGTCGCTTACCCTCAAAGCCCGGGCGCTGACTCGGCCCGGCAAGTCAAGGCGGGCGAGGTGGTCACGATCGGCTCGAGCCTTTTCGTCAGAGTCACGAAGTCGACGAAATCCTTTGCGGGTGTCAAGGTGAAGGGCACGGCGGTGGTAGTAGACCTCGAGCTGGATGCGGGGAAGCTGGGCGCGACGTTGTACTATAAGCTAACTGCTGATCCCGGCTCCACTGGAGTTTATCTGGTGAGCGGCGCACAAAAGCTGGCTCCGCGTGCGGTGATCGAGGACTTTCCAAGCTGGGGAACGGACAACGATAAAGAGGTTGACACGCTGGATCCCAAAGACACCATCGGCGGCGTGACACTTACGTTCCAACGGAAGGGCTCCATTTCTCTTCTGTTCGATGTTCCGCTGGAAGAAGAAAAGACCCCGAAGAAGCTGTCGGTGATGATTCGAATGGTCCAACCTAAGGACGACCAGCGCTCTTTCGTTGCGACTCTGTAAGCCTCCGGGCCCTTAACGATCCCCCAACCTTTCTTTGCGGTCGCCCTCCTTCCCGAGGGCGACCGCAACCAATTAGCTACGGCGCGAAGCTCGATCGCAACTTGACTCCCCAGCGCCCATCTTCTTTTGTCAAAATGTACAGCGATTCGAAAGAACCGATTACGCTGCCGTCCGCGCGACATCGCGTAAACTTCGTATCGATGTGAACCTTGTCTGGAGACGAATGGATTATGCGCCGGCGGTCCCACCTGCTGTGATGCCAGTCGTTCCCCGCGGATCCCCACACTCGTGCTGCGTCCTGTAAGCCGGGCCGGTCGAGCACATTCATTTTGCCGCTTGCCAGACGATAGTGCGGAAAATGAAAGGTGCGCTCCCACGCAACGAGATCCTTACGGTTCCAGGCGTTCATATAATCGTCGAGCAAACTCATGACCTCGCTCTCTACGTCCGGAAGCGGGGCTTCCGACCGCTTACCGGCAACCGAGCTCCCCATCATCACGCCGATCAACATACCAGCCATAACAATAGTCTTCATGATCCTCTCTCCTCTGCAGACTCTCGTGAAACTACCCAGTAGTGTAAGAGAATTGGCTGTCGATTCTTTGTTGTTGTTTGCTAATGACGGAGCGTCGCGGGTCGATAAGCATCCACATCACCACGCCGATTGCCAGAACACCAGCGGTGACATAGAACGGAATATTCCACGACCCTGTCCGCTCTACCGCGTAACCAACCACGACCGGCGCGATGGTGCCGCCGATATTGCCAACCATGTTCATAATCCCCGTAACCACTCCGGCGTTGCGCCTCCCCACGTCCAGGCAGACCGACCACGCCGCGCTGCCGGTCATCATCTGACAGAAAGCCGCCAACGCGATCAGCGACGCCGCCACCACCCGATCCTCAGTCCGAACAACCGCGACAAGCGCCATCGCGCTGGTAATCAGGCCAACCGCGCCGATGCCGCAGCGGGCCATCTTCAAGCTTCCGGTGCGTCGCACGAGCCAATCCGTCAACAAACCGCCCAGCCAGAACCCAGCCGCGCTCGCTAGCCAGGGAAGTGCTGAAAAAAGTCCCGCATACGTCTCTGAAAAGCCTCGCGCCTTGAGGAGGTAGATCGGGAGCCAGGTGATATAAAAGTAAAGCGCATAGCCATACGCGAAGTACATCCCACAGATGAAAGCCAGGTTCCTGCTCCTGAGCAAGACGCCCCAGGGCACGTGACGAGTATGCCCAAGCTGATCCGCATCCATCTCGTCCGACCGGATGAATCTTAGCTCTTCTACATTGACTTCCTTATGATCTTCCGGGCGATCTCGGAACCACCAGTACCAGACCAGGGCCCACACGACTCCGACTGCTCCAAACTCCACGAAGGGCAACCGCCAGCCCTGATGCTTGACCAGCTGGAAGACCAGAGGCGTGCTGATCGCTGCGCCAACGGCGTTGCCGACGAAGGCTACGCTCAAGGCTCGTCCCTGGTGCGACGCGGGAAACCACCGGGAAATACTGCGTGCGATGTTGGGGAACGCGCCTGCCTCACCCGCGCCGAAAAGGAATCGCACCAGAATCAGCGACACGAATCCAGTCGCC
>DATLWF010000078.1:0-4018 GCA_035576605.1 Blastocatellia bacterium
GCACTTCCACTTCGCCATCATCTACCCTCTGAAGCCGCCCTTCGCAAACGATCCATAACAGCCGCGCCTTCACCGGCTTCGCTGATGCCTTCAACGATGATCACGCGAGGGTTATTCTTATCGAGTTGCCTCAACATTGCATACATCGAGTGAGCATAATCTTTCGCACTGCTTCCCAGTCTAAGCGCGCAAAAATTTGGGTTATCGATCTCCACAAAGGAATGACCTGCAAAGCCGACACTGCCGGTCTTCAGGTGTTCTCTGCAAACACGCTCCAGCAATTCTGCCGAGCCCTGCTCGATCAGTATGACTCGAGCGCGGGGGCTGTAGTGCCGGTGATGTGTGCCCGGCGAGCGCCGCAGCTCTTCGTCGGAGCCTGAACGTTCGACCGGCCCGATTGCTTCACTCAACATCTCTTGCGTTATCCACCCGGGCCGCAAGATCATCGGCGGTTCAGCGGTAACATCGAGCACTGTTGATTCGATTCCGATGTTCGTCGTTCCTCCGTCGAGGATCAAATCGATTCGGCCGCCCAGGTCGTCCAATACGTGCGCTGCAGTCGTTGGGCTCGGTCTTCCAGATGCGTTAGCGCTCGGCGCAGCGATCGGAGTGCGGGATGCCCGTATCAACCTGAGAGCAATTCCGTTCCCGGGCATTCTTACGGCAACGGTCGACAAGCCTGCCGATACCGACGGCGCGACTTCCGGCTTTCGCTCGAGCACCAGAGTTAGCGGGCCCGGCCAGAACTTCTGGATCAGGCTCTCGGCCCTATCTCCTACTCTGCCAGCGACGCGGTCAAGCATGTCGCGGCTATCGACGTGAACGATACACGGGTTGTCGGCGGGTCTGCCCTTCGCTTCAAAAATCTTGCGCACTGCATTCTCGTTCATCGCATCCGCGCCCAGGCCGTAGACTGTCTCGGTAGGGAAGGCAACGAGCCCGCCTTTGCGAATGATCGATGCTGCAAGTTCAATTGCTTCTTGTTGCGGACGTTCCGGGTCTAGCTCGAGAACCTGGGTCATTGGATGAAGGTCTGTCCGAGGACAGCAAAGACGTATACGGACGAGGACCGTCATCCGTCGTCGGTCGTCCGTCTACTCTTTGCGGAGAACGTTCTAATAATCAAAGCTCGCCTCGGCCTTTACCCGCGCGACGAACTCGTCAAGCGGCGCCGGACCTTCGTCGCCTTTCTCACGCGAGCGAACAGCAACCGCGCGCGACTCCGCTTCCTTCGCGCCGGTAACGAGCATGTACGGAACCTTCTCGAGCTGCGCGTCGCGAATCTTTGCTCCGATCTTATCGTCGCGCACGTCCAATTCGACGCGAATCTCTTCGGCGAGTAGTCGCTCGTAGACCTCGCGCGCGTAATCGGCGGTCTTCTCAGAGATCGACAACACTTTCGCTTGCACCGGCGCCAGCCACACTGGAAACGCGCCGGCGTAATGCTCGATCAGAATGCCGACGAACCGCTCCAACGAGCCATAGATTGCGCGATGGATCACCACCGGGACCGATTCGGCGTTGTGCTCGTTTACGTAGCTCAGTCCGAAGCTGCGCGGAAGCTGGAAGTCCAACTGTATCGTGCCGAGCTGGTGCTCGCGCTTGAGCGAATCCTGGACCATCTGGTCGATCTTCGGGCCGTAGAAATTTGCCTCGTCTTTCTCGACCGTGTATTCGAGGTGGTTCTCCTCGAGCGCTTCGGCAAGCAGCTTCTCAGCCCGGTCCCACACCGCCGGATCGCCCATATACTTCGACATATCATCGCCGCGCACGCTCAAGTTGAAGCGATAACCCATACCGAATGCCTTGTAGACTCGGGCGACCAGGGCGAGCAGCCGGTTCACTTCTTCGCCGATCTGATCTTCGGTGATAAACAGGTGGGCGTCGTCCTGCTGGAACTGGCGCACGCGGGTGAGTCCCGCCAATACGCCCGCGCGCTCGTTGCGATGAAGCACGCTCTGTTCGGACAGCCGGAGCGGAAGCTCACGATAGCTGCGCCGCCTGGACCCGAAGATCAGCATGTGACCGGGGCAGTTCATCGGCTTCAACGCGTAGTCCTGCTCATCCTCGTGGACGATGAACATGTTCTCTTTGTAGTGCGCCCAGTGTCCCGAAGTCTTGAACAGGTTCTCGCTGAACAGCAGAGGCGCTTTGACCTCGACGTAGCCGTTGTGCGCGAGCAGCCGCCTGATCGTCTCCTGAAGCGTATGGTAAATGACCGTGCCTTTGGGCAGCCAGAACGGAGCGCCGGGCGCCCACTCATGCGTCATGAAGAGTTCAAGCTCGCGGCCCACCTTCCTATGATCTCGCCGCTTCGCTTCTTCGATGTTGTGCAGGTACTCCTCGAGCTCGTCTTTGGTCGGCCACACCGTGCCGTAGATGCGCTGAAGCATCGGGTTCTTTTCGCTGCCCCGCCAGTAGGCTCCGGCGATCGACGTGAGCTTGAAGTGTTTGCACTCGCTCGTGCGCCTGACGTGCGGACCCGCGCACAGATCGGTGAAGTCGCCGATCGCGTACGTCGACACGGTTTCGCCGGGAATGCCGTTGATCAACTCGATCTTAAAGTTCTGATCGTGCGAGCCGAAGAACTCGAGCGCTTTCGGCTTGTCCCAGTTCTCTCGCGCAAACTGAAGTCCCGACTTTACGATCTCGCGCATCCGCCGTTCGATCTCGTCGAGGTCGTCGGGCGTCAACGAACGCGGCAACATCATGTCGTAGTAGAAGCCGTTTTTGATCGGCGGTCCGATGCCGAACTTCACGTCGGGAAAAATTTGCTGGACCGCCGCCGCCATTATGTGCGAAGTCGAATGGCGAAGGCAGTGCAGTTTGTAGTCGCGTTCGGACGGGAAGTCCTCTGCTCCGAGCGCGAAATCCTGGTCGCTTTGAAACTCCTCACCCATCCTCTGGTTCTCCTGGAAAGCTCTTTATCAGTTTGCTGCCAATGACGGCTCAACCCGAAAAAGTTATGGTACATCACGAAGGGCCAAAAGGGTATGTCTAGGTGCGTCTATCAACCTCGGTGGCCTTGAGAACTGTAACATTGGGTGTTAATTAGACGCTGCTAAGGCGTCTGCGACTATCTTTAGATCGTCGATGAAGCGCTGCATTTCTGAGCGTCGTGATTGTTCGTCGGGCGCGCGAAGGATCGATGAAGGGTGAACGGTGGCGATCACCGTATGAGCCAGGGGTGAGGGTATGGGCTGTCCGCGTTGTCGGCTGACACGAAACTCCTTTCCGAGCAAGGTCTGAGCAGCGGTGGCTCCAAGGCAGACTATGACTCTTGGTTTGACGGCAGCGATTTCAGCTTCGAGCCAGGGCCTGCAAGCTTCGATTTCCGTCGAGTTCGGTTTCTTGTGGATGCGGCGCTTCCCGCGAGGCTCCCACTTAAAATGTTTCACTACATTTGTGACGTAGGTTTGGCGGCGGTCGATGCCGGTCTCTTCAAGCGCCTGGTCGAGCAGCCTTCCCGCAGGTCCGACAAATGGCCTGCCTTGAAGATCTTCATCGTTCCCAGGCTGCTCGCCGATAAACAGAACTTTAGCGCGACGCTTGCCTTCGCCGAACACTGTCTGGGTGGCGTTCTCCCACAGATCGCATGCCTTGCAATTGGCTGCGGCGTCTTGAAGTCCGGGCAGGGTCGGTTTTTCCGGAATCAGGCTTTCTGCTGAGTCTTGAGATTTTCGTTCGGCCACGAGTCTGCTCCTCAACTGGCGTCCTTAATAATCGATATTATGCTTGACAGTAATACTCGAGCAAGCTAAAAATGATTTTCGGAAATATTCAGAGATTTTCGATCTTGCTATAGGACAAATAGGTCGAATAGGACCTATTCCCAGGTATCGCTTTGAAACTCGCATTTTCAAAAGCAGAAATAGAAACCGAACTGGCCCATCGTTTCGGCTCTGCTTTCAAGCTGCGCGAAAAACCTGCGCCCGAAGTGATGTCCACCGGCATCCCCGAAGTCGATCGCATCACAAGCGGTTTTCCTCGAGGCGCCATCACTGAAATCCTCGGCCCC
>DATLWF010000079.1:0-5045 GCA_035576605.1 Blastocatellia bacterium
CGCGTCTCTGATCCGGTGCTGACGGTGCACACGACACACGATCCGTTGGTGCCCGCGCGCGACGTCGTCTACTACTACTATACCTCAGGCAGGGCGGGCGCGAGCAATTTCTTCGTCGCAAAGTTCGTCGTCGCAGATGGACACTGCAACATAAGCCCACAGAGAACTGGCGCAGCGTTCGATGCGCTCCTCTCGTGGGTGCACGAGCACAAGCGTCCTTCCTCGGGCGAGATTCAGTGAGTGAAACGTGAGGCGTGAAACGTGAACGTGTTGCGTGAAACGTGAGGCGTGAAATGTGAAGCAGGCTCGTGGTCGGGAAGGGCGGCTTGCCCCCGCTCTTTTGCAGGCATTGGTAACCGACGATGCGGGGGCAAGCCACCCTTCCCGACCACGAGCCTGCGTGACGCATCACGTTTCACGCCTCAGTGTCCAAGGTGTCCCGCCAAGATCCGCGTCTGTTAGACTTTGTTTGCCATTGTTTTTGTATGGAAGCGAAGTCGAAACTCAAGCGGGGCGCGATTCACATCGCTGGTTGGGGTTTCATACTCCTGGGTATCATCGGTCTCGTACTTCCCATCCTTCAAGGCATTCTGTTCATACTCGTTGGGCTCCTCTTGCTATCGACCGTTTCTCCGTGGGCTGCGCGGGTTCTCGACAAACTCCGAAGACGATTCCCTCGTATCAGCACCACAATGGACCAGGCCGCGCCAAAAGCCAGGAACGCACAGAAACGGATAGCCGGGCATTTCGACGGTATGAAATCGAAGGCGAAAGGCGCTCACGCTAAGATCTTCAGGAAGAAGCCGCGGCGGACGCACAAGTAGTAGGGTTGTTGATAAGCCGAGCTTGGGCATACATTTTCTGTGATGGGATCAGCTCGATGATTTCACTGTTGTCATTGAGGACTCGTGATCCGTAACGCCGCCCTTCTCTCTTTTATTCTCTTAACCACATCGGCGGTTTTTGCGCAGGTGTTGTCGTCAACCGACGCCGCGAAGAAACTTCACGCGTTGTTCGATGAAGACTGGCAGTGGGGCCTTCAACAATACCCGGAGGGCGCGACCCTGCTCGGCGACAATCGCTACAACGATCGGGTGACGGATTATTCACCCGAAGCAATCGAGCGACGCAAGGCGCACGAGCGAGAGATGCTCGGCCGCGTTCAGAAGATCGATCGCTCTCAACTCGCTGGTCAGGATGTGATTTCATACGATCTGTTTGTTCGCGACAAGAAGCTCAACGTGGAAGGCTACCGTTTTCCGACCGAGTACACGCCGATCGATCAAATGAACGGCGTGCAGATAGCCTTTGGGCAGCTCGTTGGCTCGACCCCGTTCCGCAACGCGAAGGACTACGACGATTATGTTGCCAGGCTTGCGGGATTCTCAAGGCAAATCGATCAGTTGATCGGATTGATGAAACGCGGCATCGATAAGAAGTGGGTGCCGCCGGCGCTGCCGCTTCGTTCGGTTCCGGCTCAAATCGAAGGTCAGATCGCCGACGATCCAACAAGGAGTCCGTTGTTCAAGCCGTTCGCGCGATTTCCTCAAGACATTTCCGCGAGCGAGCGAACCAGACTGGTCGACGCAGGAACAAAGGCGATCGCCGGGACCCTGATGCCCGCTTTGAAGAAGCTCGATACCTTCATCAAAGAGACCTATCTTCCTGCTTGCCGCAAGGACATCGGCGCCTCATCGCTTCCCGATGGCAAGGCGTTTTATCAATACGCGATTCGCCGGCACACGACGACTGACCTGACCGCCAAAGAGATTCATGAAATCGGCAAACGTGAGGTCGCCCGCATTCACAAAGAGATGGAAGTAATCGTTCGTCAGGTTGGGTTCAAGGGTTCGTTCCAGGAGTTTCTGACGTTTCTTCGCACCGATCCGCGGTTCTATTACACTAATGCTGAGGAGCTTGTCGCGGGCTACAGTTACATTGCGAAGCGAGCCGACGGAAAGTTGCCTGAGTTGTTCGCCGAGCTTCCGAGAAACTCGTATGGAGTGAAGGTCATTCCCGATTATGAAGCCCCGGCGCAAACGACGGCTTACTATCAGCCGGGTGCGGCGGACGGCTCACGGGCCGGCCTTTACATGATCAACACCTACAAGCTCGATACGCGGCCGAAGTACGAGATGGAAGCGCTCACGTTCCACGAATCGGTCCCCGGTCACCATCTGCAGATCGCTCGCTCGCAGGAGCTCAAGGGTTTGCCGGATTTTCGGCGCAACGGGGGATACACGGCCTATGTCGAAGGGTGGGGATTGTACGCCGAAAGCCTTGGAATGGAGATGGGCTTCTACACAGATCCGTATTCGAAGTTCGGGCAACTGACTTATGAGATGTGGCGCGCCTGCAGGCTGGTTGTTGATACCGGGATGCACGAGTTTGGTTGGAGTCGCCAGCAGGCGATCGACTTCATGAAAGAGAACACGGCGAAAGCTGAAAACGACATCATCGTCGAAATAGACCGGTACGTCGTTTGGCCGGGGCAGGCGCTCGCCTACAAGATTGGCGAGCTGAAGATCAAAGAGCTGCGTGCCAAAGCTTCCAGGGAACTGGGCGCTCGTTTCGACGTTAGAACATTTCATAACACAGTGCTTGATGACGGCCCCTTGCCGCTTGATCTGCTCGAGAGCAGGATCAATGCCTGGATCGCCGAACAAAAGCGGAAGGAATAGAATGAACACTCATCGTTCGCGCACCGTCAGCGCCGGCGGAGGGCTGGTAGCGTTGGGTTTTCTCGCACTGATCGGGTGCTCAACCGTTTCACAATCGAGCGTGGGAAACAACAATCAGCCTTCGAATAGCAATGCCGCAATGGAAGACTCGAACAACAAACCAACGGACAATGATGTAGACAGCCGGCTTGTGTCCGCCAATACGACATTCGGCTTCAAGCTGTTTGCAGAAGTCGCGAAACAGGATGCCGGGAAGAACATTTTCATTTCGCCTTCGAGCGTGGGGCTCGCGCTTGCGATGACTTACAACGGGGCGGTAGGCGAGACTAAACAGGGGATGGAACGTGCGCTCGAAATTCGTGGGATGAGTCACCTCGAGTTGAATCGTGCGTACGCTCAGTTGAAAGCTGCTCTCGAAAGTGCGGACCCGAAGGTTCAACTCAATATCGCCAATTCGCTGTGGGGAAGGAAAGAGATAAGCTTCAACCCCGATTTCATACAGAGAAACAAGCAGTTCTACGGCGCCGATGTGACTGCGCTTGACTTCAACGATCCGAGCGCCCCGGCGACAATCAACTCGTGGGTGGCGGAAAAGACAAAGGGCAAGATCGACAAGATTGTCGACCAAATCGATGCGCAGGCGATTCTCTTCCTCATCAACGCGATCTATTTCAAGGGAACATGGGCGGCGGAATTCGACAAAGCTAAGACCAGAGAAGATCAGTTCACAACCGGAGCCGGCAATCAAAGACGTCACCCGATGATGCATCAGTCGGGAAAGTACCGCTACTACGAAAGCAAAGACTTTCAAGCGGTCAATCTACCCTACGGTGGCGGTCGCCTAAGCATGTACATCTTCCTCCCGGCGCAAGGGGCTGGCCTTGATTTCTTTCAGAAGAGGTTGACGGCCGCGAACTGGGATACCTGGATGAAGGAGTTTGCTGAAACCCAGGGCGAGATCGCCGTGCCTCGGTTCAAAGTGGAGTACGAGATCAGTCTGAACGATGCCCTGAAGGCTCTGGGGATGGGGATCGCTTTTGATCCCAATCGCGCGGACTTCAGCGGAATTGTGCAGGGTTCCGTCAAGGCATTTATCAGCGGGGTCAAGCACAAGACTTTTGCCGAGGTAAACGAAGAAGGGACAGAGGCTGCGGCGGTGACGTCCGTCGAGATGCGCGCGACCTCGGCGATGCGACCGGAGAAGACTTTCCGCATGATCGTCGATCATCCGTTCTTCTGCGCGATCCGGGACAACAAGACAGGCTCGTTGCTCTTCATGGGCTCAATCACCGATCCGACATAGGACTGACTAACCGTTTCACCATTGATCCATCGATAACAAGTCTTCATAAGTTTCACGACGGCGAATGACTTCCACGTCGCCCGATGCTTTCACCATAACCGCGGATGGTATCGGGCGGCCGTTGTATTGCGAAGCCTGATCCAATGCGTACGCTCCGGTGTTCAGCAACGCGAGCACGTCGCCCACACCGGAACCCTCCGGCAGCAACCGATAACTGGGAAGGCGCGTTCCTCGCTCGATGTCAAAATAAACGTCGCCCGAGTCACATAACGGCCCGGCGACCTTGTAAGGCGTCTGGTGATCATCATCTGCGCGCGAGGCTGAAATCAGGTGGTAGTACCATTTGTACATCGCCATCGAAAGCGCCAGCGAGTAGCCCGCGTCGGTCAGCAGCCAGGTATCGCCGGTTTCCGGACGGTGCTTGATATTGCACACTCGTGTAAGCAAAAGCCCCGTGTCGCCAACGATCCGGCGGCCCGGCTCGAACACAATGGTGAGACCTTCGAGTAATCCCGCTTCATCCTCTACCCGCGCTTCCGCAAGTGCGGCTTTAAGCACCTGTTGCGGATCCAGCTCCGCGCGCAGCATCTGCCGCTCTCGTTCCTCTATGTCCTGGGCCATTGGCGTGTCCGATAGATAATTGACCGGGAGTCCGCCTCCGATGTTTATGTGACCCAAACGGTGCCCGGTCCTCTTGTATAGGCCCGCCAGGAACCTCCACATTTCGGCGAAGGCGAGAGCGAACGGATGCGGGTCCGGCGTCTGTGAACCGACGTGAATGTGCACGCCCACGAGGTTGATCGCATCCTTCGCTTCAAGCGCGCGCTTGAAAGCGTCCTCGATCTGGGAAGGCGAGAGACCGAACTTCGAGGACAGCAATCCCGTCTGAAGCCCAATGTGCGAGCGAGTGATTATCTCAGGCACGATGCGGATTGCAACGTTGGCTCGTTTGCCGATCGACCGCGCGACTCGCGTGACTTGATCCAGCTCGTAGAGCGAGTCGATGTTGATGGCGAGTATGCCGTACTCGATCGCGTCGCGGATCTCTTCATCGGTCTTGG
>DATLWF010000080.1:0-5970 GCA_035576605.1 Blastocatellia bacterium
CCGCTTGTTCTTGAGCAGCGCTGCCGTTGGCGTTGTTGGGAGCGCCGCCTTCTTTGCGCCCGGCGTCTTTGCTGAGCACTTGACGCAGACACCGGCGCAGACTGAAGGTCCTTTCTATCCGGACAAGCTGCCGCTCGACACCGACAACGACCTGCTGATTATCAACGACGCGATCACCCCTGCCGTGGGCGCGGTGACTCACTTGAGCGGGCGCATCCTCGATCGGCGCGGCGACCCAATCAGAAACGCGCTCGTGGAGATCTGGCAGGTCGACAACAATGCTGCCTATCTTCACACCAAGAGCGACAACTACGCCAAGCGAGACAGGAACTTTCAGGGCTTCGGGCGTTTTGCTACCAGCTCGACCGGCGAGTACTATTTCCGCACGATCAAGCCGGTCCTGTACCCGGGCCGCCTGGCGCCCCATATTCACTTTGCCGTCAAGCTGAAAGGCCGGGACAAATTCACCACGCAATGCTATATCAAGGGCCATCCGGGAAACGCGAACGACTTTGTGTTGAAGGCTATCAGCGATGCGAGGGCCCGGGAGTCGGTTATCGTTGACTTCGCCCCGATAGCGGCATCGCGGATCGGTGAGCTTGCGGCGAAGTTTGACATCGTGCTCGGCTCTACGGCGGAAGCCTGAGGCGGAGGCTAGCGAAAGCAGCCCGCGCTCTGACCTTGAGTATGGAACTACGGGTTGCGGACCAATCGATACTCTGGCGAAGGTTGGATCGTCCGGGGCATGAGTTTGCGCGAGCGTACTTACTGAATTCCTCGTGGCGGTTGACCGGGACGGCGGTATTCGCTCACGAAGGGCGGGCCTGCAGGCTTGACTACCTGATCATCTGCGATGCCGCATGGCGAACCCTTTCCGCCAGAGTTACGGGCTGGCTCGACAATCAGCCAATTGAGATCGATATCTCGGTTGATGCGTCGGGGCACTGGCGGCTCGATGGTGCGGAATGCCAGGCAGTGTTGGGGTGTACGGACATTGATCTCAACTTCAGCCCTTCTACGAATCTGCTTCCGATTCGCCGGCTTGCGTTGGAGATCGGAGCGGAGGCGGAGGTCCACGCAGCGTGGCTTCGGTTTCCGAGCTTCAAGCTTGAGCGCCTCGATCAGCGGTATAGGCGTGTCGGTCCGGCGACCTATCGCTACGAGAGCGCGGGAGGGGCGTTCGTGACCGAGATTGATGTGAACTCCGCCGGTTTCGTGACGCGCTATCCAAACTTTTGGGAGGCGGAGACTTCTGACTGATCACCCGCAGCGACCTACGAAGAACAATCTCCTCCTTACGCTGCTTTGCGATGCCCGGACTCACCCGGATGATATACCCTCTTGCTATTAGCCTTGATCTCCGGCAGCGTGAACCATGCCGGTTTGAACTCCTTCTTCGAGTAGAGCTGAGCCTGGTCGAAATTATTCGGCGACGTCGGGTCGGCGCTTTGGCCAAACACCAACAATGATCGAGCCTGAACCTTCGGGCCGAACTCCACGACGCTTACGAATGAAGTGCCCGCCACTCCATAACGCCGCTTCTGACCGTCAACCGGTCGCGTGTAGAAGTTGTTGACGATTCCTACTGGCCCGGGCGCGCCTGCAATCGGCAGGCTCACCTTCGCATCGCTGAACGTCTCGAGCTCGCCGCCCGATTGAATGCGTTGCAAACGATTCACGTCGCCCCACGCGACCCGCCAGGTTCCGAAGTCCCGGTTCAGATCGGCCGTCACTTCTTCAAGCGCGCGAATCTTCAGCCAGTCGTCTTTCACCTTCTGAGCTTGAAACCTGCCCATCCGTTCGAACCAAAGAGCGAATAAGGTCATCGCTTTCGAGTCGATGGTGCTGATGTGGTCCCACGCCTTCAACTCGGCGATCGCGTCGGCGAGCCTCGCTGCGCGAGCGGCCTCTGTCGCTTTCAGCTTTTCCCATTCCTCGGCAAGCTGCGGTATCTGCGTTTCCGATTCGAGCACCGTCGTGTCCAACCCGGCGCGAGCCCAGTCTTCAAACGAGAACTTCTGGTGTGTGGACAGAATCCGTCGCGAGATTCGTGCGCGAGCGTTGTCCGACTCGTGAGTCATATAAACAGGGAAGCTGTCCTTCACCGGATTGCCTTCGGCGGTAGTGGTGAACGGAGTCTGATTGCAGTTCTGCATGAAACCGGTCTTCGGGTTGGTCAACTGCGGCAGCTCATCGAAGCTGTGATAGCCCTGCCATTCCGCCGCGGGGTTGCTGCCGTCGACGGGCTTCGACCAATCGAAGCTGGTCGAGCGCTTCGGCACAGCGCCGTTGTAGACGTAAAAAATGTTCCCGTCGCGGTCTGCGTACATCGCGTTGAACATCGGAATCGCGCACTTTGCCATTGCCGTTTTGAACTCGGCCATTGATTTGGCTTTGCTCATCTGATACCACTCATCGCTCCATCCGCCCTCTTCGAGTCGCGCCAGCTTGATCGCAAGCGGCTTGCCTTCGCGGACAGTCACTATGGGTCCGTGATGAGTCTTGCGGAACTTGAAGCTCTTCGGTTCAACGCCCTTCGAAGTCTTGACCGAGATCGTGTCGGTCCACTCGGTCGCCGTCCGGTGTGCGTCGCCGTAGCGATACGCGAGCGGATTCCTTGCGTCGTCGAATTTCTCGATGAATAGATCGACGATGTCGGGCTCGTTTACAGTGTGGCTCCAGCCCAGATACTCGTTGTGCCCGATCGTCGGAGAAGGGGAGCCGAAAAACGACGCGCCGCTCATGTCCCAGCCTTCGTCGCTGTGCACGTGGCCTTCGTACCACTGGCCGGGACCGAAGAACGGCTGATGTGGATTGATGAACAACAGCGCGTGATTGCTGGCGCTCTTCGACGGAGTCACGGTCCACATGTTCGAGCCAACTATTGGCTCGCTCTCAGGCTCATCGAGCCCCCCAAGAGGAACCTCAGGAATGTTGAGCGACACGGTGCTTGATCCAGCCGCTCCCCCAGAGTCGACCGCCCGCACGGCCGTCTTGATCTCATCGACTTTCACTCCCGATTTGCCAAAAATGAATAGCTGATAGATGGAGAACCGGCTGAATGCATACTGGTACCACGGCTCAAAGTGAGTGAGGAGCCGCGGCTTGACCTGCGGGTTATGCGCGAGAAAGTAATTGAGCCCGTCGGCAAACGCGTCGGCAAGCTCTCGCGCCCGGCCAGTCGTTCGATCGTACTCAGCCTTACCAAGCCGTGGAATCTCCAATGCCCGGTTCAGCATGTCATCGGCCAGCGTGCGGTCCCCGTAGACTTCCGACGCCCGGCCAAGCGCGCGGATATAACTGTCTTCGATCTGCCAGAAGTTGTCTTCGGCTTGCGAGTAGATGAAACCGAACACGCAACTCGCGTCCGTCGGCCCGTAGATGTGAGGCACTCCGTAGCTGTCGCGGTAGATCGTCACCGAGCGCGCGATCTTCTCGGCTCTCGCTTCGGCCGAGGAAGCCTTTCTCGCCGCGTAGCCGGGCCGTGGAAACGCCGCAACGAGGGCAACCAGCATTAAGGCAACGAGAATTGCGCTCAGAGGCCGTGGCACCAGATTATTGATTGGGTTCGGCAGATTGCGTGGTAGTCGCGCGTTCGTAGTCATAAAGAACTCTCCTTCATTCCGCTGGTTCGAGACGTAATTCGCAGCACGGCGATTGACTGGCGCATCGGGGCGCTCTGAAGGCCGCTGGTGCTTATCATCAGGATGAGCGCATTCTACAAGTCGCCTTCTGCGTGTGCAAGTAACAGCTCGAATCCCACTTACTTCCTTGGGTGGGATTCAAGGATCACGCGACTTCCTCCGTAGGCAGGACTTGAACGATCCCCCCACTTCCGTGGGTGGAATTCAAGGAAGCGAGCATGCGACTTCGTGTGTAGCCAAAGGGCTGACGCCACCCCAGATCATGTTTCGCGTTGCGTTATCGCGGCTATTCCGACTAGACTTCTGGCGCTGCTTTCAGCGACAACTGAGCCGCCAGCCTTACCGAGCGGAACAGGGATGCGGTCATTCCAAGTTTTTGCTTCGGTGTTTCGTTCGAGGTTACACAATGTCATCCGCGTTCATTCAATCCGGCTTTACAAGCTCGACGGGGTTCCTGATCGCCCTCATAGTCCTTGTTCTCGCGGTCGGGCTAATGGCCTTCCTATTTGTGCGGTCCAGCGCACAAAGGCGGGAACGCGAGGGGCGCGTGCGCGAACGGATGTTGGAGATGGAACGCGAAGCGCAGTTCGCGGCGGCCGCAGATCGTGTTCCAATTTCCAGACACCCTGCCGACATTGCCCAGCATGTCGCCAGCTTGCTCCATGAATACATCTCGATGTCCGTGCTGGCTGTGTATTCAGGGCGTGCCTCGGATGCAAGCTTGTCCGACGTCCTCTCTTCAGGCAAGACGGAGTCAGTTGAGACGCCCGGTTTACGTCTGCCCGATTCTGTGCCCGCATCGTCGCTGATGCAAAACCCGCGGCCGGCTATCGTGAAGCTTGCGGCGATAACGGGTCTGGAATCGGCATACGTTACGGCGCCCCTGGCGCCGGCAATCGCTCTTGTTCCAGAGGGACCGCCCGCTGAAGCCGGGCAACCGGCCGGCGTTTCGGCTGCCGAGGAGGCTGTGGGCGAGAGTCAACCGCAGACGGAGGTTACCGTTGCCGAGGAGCCCCAGTCCGGGCAAGTTGAGGAGCACTTGGAAGCGAACTCCGGCACAGATCGCATCGAGGAGAGTAAGAGTTGGGCCGGCAGTGACGATCACGTATCACCTGTTCGAAGGGATGATTACGTGATGATCCTGCCCTGGCGCGGGCCATTCGGGTGGAATGGCTTGATCGTTGCGCCGGCGAATCCGCGCATAGCGCTGGAAGCGCTTGATCCATACGGTGAGCCGCTCGCACGGTTGACCGACAGGCTTGCGGTCGCGCTCGAGTTTGAACACAGCGACGCGGTCAGTGAAGCGCATCACCAACTAGCATCGCGCACAACGGACTTTTCACGCTCCCTGATTTCGTGTTTGGAAGAGGCGTCGCCGTTGGACGCGATCGTTCGTGAAGTCACTAAGCTCGTGAGCAGCGACAGCGCGGCGCTGTGGCGAGTTGACGAAACAAGCGGGATGGTCAGAATGGTCGCGGCTCACGGGTTGAGATCGGCGGAGTTTTTGCCGCTGCCTCTAGGACAGGGCCTGGCTGGCAGCGTAGCAAAGGGCGGCGAAGTGATCGCCATCGAAGACGCACCTGCCGACTCTCGCTGCATCTTTCCGCGTGAGGCTCGCGAGAGTGGCATCGTCTCCTATCTGGGCGCGCCGCTTGCTGCGGATGTCAAGACGCTAGGCGTGATTGAGGTGCACTGCTCCAGTCACCGCTCGTGGACCGAGGACGACCAGCGCGCGCTGCAATCGGCTGCGACGATCATTGCTGAACTGCTAAAGAGCACGGACTCGCGCGTCAATCGGCTTCGCGTCGAGAGCGCGTATCTGGGTTTGTCGGAATCGCTTCAACGGCTGCGCTCGGCTGAGGAGGTCAAAGAGGCGGTGGTCGAAGTGCTCGGCCACGCGCTCGCCGCTTCCCGCGTGATAGTTGTTGAATTCGACGATCAGGATCAGCCTGAACCGGTCAAGCAGGAATACCGGCAGCCATCCGTGAAATCCGCTCTGGGAGCCACTTTCGGGACGACGCTTTTTGACGGCGTGGCTGCATCGGTGAGCGGCCAGCCGATAGCAATCGCGGATTCCCGGGAGCAGTCGCTGGCGGGTGTGGAAACTGCCGCCGAGCTGGGCGTGCTCTCGGAACTCGCCGCGCCGATCAGAGTCGAGGGTAAAACACGCGCGATAGTCTATGTCCACCAGTGCGACCGGGTCAGGGAATGGGACCACGAAGAAATCGAGTTTGCCGAGCGAGTCGTGCGTCAGCTATCGCTGTCCCTCGCGAATTTGCGCTCGCTGGAGGTGGCGTTCAGCGAAGCGAAACAGGCTCGCGCGGAT
>DATLWF010000081.1:0-6466 GCA_035576605.1 Blastocatellia bacterium
CTCCTTGAAGAACGTGAACGGCGCCTTATGCCATTCCTCAGGATCGGCAGGCTGCACGTCCATGTGGTTGTAGATGGTCAGAGTCGGATTGTCCGCACCGCTTTCGATCCGACCAAATACAACAGGGTTACCGGGAGTTTCAACCACCTCGGCACGCGCGCCGATGCTTTCCAGATACTGCCGCGCTAGTTCCGCGCCGCGCCGGATGTCGGGCTGGCGCTCGGGTTCCATGCTTATGGTCGGGACTTCGACAATCGCTCCGAGCCTGTTTTCAAATCCAGTGCGCGAGTCGTTGATGTAGGAGTCGAGGGGTTCGTATAGCTTCGCGTTATCAGCCATTCTGTTGTGTGGGTTCTCCTGTTTGAATTCGCCCTCGGATTATGAGGACGCAGCTTCGGCAGTGTCAATACGGGAAGGGGAAGGGCGATGGGGATGAAGGGCTTTGGGTAAACGATGTATTTGCACTAGTCGTGAAGGCTCAAACTGGGGTGCCGGGTGTAAGTCTACTTTATCCCCACCGGAAGGCGTAGGCTATCGGTTCTTCACGGGTTCCTGTCCGGTCGCCGGGAGTCTCTTTTTATTTCCTGCTGATCTTGAAATCGCCCTTACGGTTGTCGTGGTTCCAACTGCCGGTCATAGTGCCATTCTCGACTTTTCCGTCGATCACGTAATGTATGTCGTTACCTCTGCGGCCTTTTGTATCGGCCTCCATGTGTATAGCACCGGTCTTCGGATCGAACGTGCTTTTTTGCAGCACGACCGCATTCGGGCCGGGGTTCACCGTTCCAGTCAGAGCCTTGCCGTCCCATTTCAGTTCAACCGTTACCTGATTGCGGTCGGACGCGCTCGGTCCCCAATCGCCCGTCCACGTGCCGCTCAACGGGTCCGCGCTCATTGGCTTTCTTCCACCTGAGGCACCGATCGCGACACACATAAACAAGCAAACCACAGAAATAGTTTTCCTGCACATAGACCCTCCAGAATAGATTCAGAGTGGAACGAAGAAATATTACCACAGAGTAATCAAGGGTTGCGCTTTGGATTCTGTTTCATTTCTTCGAGTTCCTTCTGGACATTGTCGATCGTGCGCTTGATTGCGTCTCGCCGTTCGGGCTCGGTGACTTTGCCGAGGACTTTGTTCATCGCCGCGATGTGCGCCACCTTGAGCGCCTGGTCCGCGGGAACGTCGATGTCAGGTGTGACCCCGGTGCCTTCCCAATTAGTCTTGCTGATCGGATTGATCGCGCGGCCGCTTGGAACCCAGATCGCGAAGTGTTCGTTGATTCGGCGAGGCCCACCCGGATGCGCGCCACCGCCGGTAGTTTCGCCAATGATCGTTGCGCGTTTCAGGTTCTTCAAATTGTAGGTAAATTCCTCCGCCGCGGAGAAGGTGCGCTTACTGGTCAATACGTACACGTCTTTCTTGTCGCCATAGCGTTTGCCAGGCACGTAAGGCAATGTCCACCACTGGCGCGTGCTGTTGTCGGGGCGAAAGTAAAGATCGTTCAAATGCACCGGCTCGGGGCCAAACAAATAACTCGAGATCAAAGCGACCATAGCAGGCTCGCCGCCACCGTTGCGTCGCAGATCGATTATCAGTGCGTCCGTGTTGGCTAGGAAGTTCATCGCGGCGACGACAGTTTCAGCGCCAAACTCGGCGGGCTGAAATCCCCGCAAGTCCAGATAGCCGATGTTACCCGGCAGGCGCTCCACTTTCTCAAAACCGAAATTCACAGTGCGTAGAAACTCAAGCTCCTTTGCAATCTCCGCGGGACCGGGCTCCTGATGCTCACCCTGCGGAGGCAGAGGCTCAGCGCTGTACGTCACCCGAAGGTGTTTGTCGTGGCTGACCTCCTGCAGGTGATTCTGCAGCGTTGTCGCGAGGGTCTTCGCGCTTGTGATCTGATCGTACTCCTTTCGCCCGATTCGTTCTCGAACGGCTTGCTCCATTTTCTTTGCCGTTTCGGGAAACACGTAAAAGTCGTTCAATCTCGTCAGCGCTCCCTCGATCACGGCCGAACGCGTTGCGGCGTCGATCGTCAGGTCGGGCTGATCGGGACCCTGTGCGATCGGCATGCGTTGGTTCAAAAGGAGCCCCACTACGATTACTAACGGGTAAATCCACGGCTTCATTGTCATTCTCTTCCTCCTAGGCTTTCGGTTGTCGAATCCGGATGGGCACCGTTTGAATCATCCGCCTTTTAAGTTATTCGCTCGTTCCGCCGTCAGAGTTCCAATATTCGCCCAAGAGCCTCGGCTTTGTGGATACTGATCGAGCGGCGACGCGATTGGGCCGGCTCCGAATATTTACGCCGCATTCGAACCGAGCCGAGCTAGAGCGGTGAAGGCATCGACCGACCAGCGAGAATAACGCATGCGTTTTTGGGGAGAAGTTCGCTCTTGTGACGCAAAACCACCCAGCACTCGCGGGCTCTAGCCCAGGAAACGCAGGAAGAGCGCCGAAACGGCTGTGGCACGGGCAATGCACACCGAATACGCTTAGATGCTTTCCCCATTAAATGCTTCCAGCAATCAACCGTTGGGAGCGCAACACTTCAACTCCGTACCTTTGTGTTGTAGTATGTTCTTGTGTAGAATTTCGAACTCTGGAATACACGCAAGGGTTTGACCTAGATGACATGAGGGACGACTGACCCCGATCTCTCTCAAAACAGGATAAGCAATTATGGAATCAACAACGATTCTCGACAACGTCGAACTGAAACACATCGAAGAAGTAGAGACGGTGACCATACGCTTCGCGGGTGACTCGGGCGACGGCATGCAGCTCACCGGAACGCAGTTCACTAATACCACCGCAGTCGTCGGCAATGACATCTCGACGCTGCCTGACTTCCCTGCGGAAATTCGCGCGCCTGCCGGATCGCTGCCTGGCGTTTCAGGGTTTCAGTTGAACTTCTCGAACCACGACATTCGCACGCCGGGCGACGAGCCTAACGTGCTGGTCGCGATGAACCCCGCCGCGCTCAAAGTCAACATTGCCGATCTGGAACCGGGCGGGATCTTGATCACCAACACCGATGCGTTCAACGAGAACAACCTGAAAAAGGCGGGCTATCAGTCGAACCCGCTTGAAGACGGAAGTCTCAGCGGCTACCGCCTGTTCAAGCTTCCGATCAGCACGCTGAACCGGGCGGCGCTGCGCGATGGCGTGAAGCTCTCGTCCAAGGATATCGATCGCTGCAAGAACTTCTGGGCGCTTGGACTGATGTACTGGCTCTACGACCGGCCGCTGGAACCGACTCAGCGGTGGATCGAAACCAAGTTCAAGAAGCCGGATCTCCAGACGGCGAACTTGCTTGCGTTGAAAGCGGGATTCGCCTACGCGGAAGCGGCGGAGATATTCACCACTCACTATCGCGTACGCCGCGCCGCGATCGCTCCCGGGAAGTACCGCAACATCACCGGCAATGAGGCGACCGCGCTCGGATTCGTGGCAGCGTCGGTGCTTGCAAAGCGGCCCCTGTTTTACGCCAGCTACCCAATAACGCCGGCGTCAGACATCCTCCACGAGCTTTCGATTCACAAGAACTTCGGCGTTAAGACCTTTCAAGCTGAGGACGAGATCGCGGCTATGTGCGCGGCCATCGGTGCGTCGTTTACCGGGAATCTTGGATTGACTGGCACGAGCGGTCCGGGTCTGGCACTAAAGAGCGAGGCTATCGGACTCGCGGTAATGACCGAGCTCCCGGTCGTGATTATCGATGTCCAGCGCGGCGGTCCATCCACCGGGCTACCGACCAAGACCGAGCAAGCTGATCTCCTGCAGGCGATGTTCGGCAGAAACGGCGAATGCCCTGTTGCAATAGTCGCGCCTGCCACGCCGGCTGAATGCTTCCAAATGGCTGTTGAAGCATTCCGCATTGCGACGAAACACATGCTGCCGGTGATTTACCTTTCAGACGGCTATCTTGCCAACGGCGCCGAGCCGTGGCGATTGCCAACCATGGACGAGCTGCCAAAGTTCGGGGTTAAGCTTACGACTGAAACCGATGGTTTTAATCCGTACAATCGTGATCCGGAAACATTGGCCCGGCCCTGGGCGGTGCCGGGCACGCCGGGACTCGAACATCGAATCGGTGGGATCGAGAAGGAAGACATAACCGGCAATGTCTCGTACGAACCAGAAAACCACATGCACATGGTTTTGACGCGCGCGGACAAGGTGGCGCGGATCGCATACGACATCCCCGATCTTGAAGTGTTCGGGGAGCCCGATGGCCGCTTGCTGGTCATCGGCTGGGGATCTACCTACGGCGCGATTACGTCGGCGGTCGAGGAGATGCAACGCAGCGGCAAGTCGGTTTCGAGCATCCATCTTCGCTATCTGAATCCGTTCCCGAGCAATCTTGGAGAGATACTGGGGCGCTTCGATCGAGTCTTGATACCCGAGTTGAACCTTGGCCAACTCGCGATGTTGCTGCGAGCCCGTTACCTGGTGCCGGCGGTTTCGTTCCCGAAGGTCAAAGGCAAGCCGTTCAAGATCAGCGAGCTTATTGCGAAGATGAATGAGTTGTATGAGGACTGATCAGCGGTCAAATGAGGACTGATTATCTTAAGAGGAAATTATGAGCACAGACCCAAGCATTCCAACAAACGGAGGCGGTTCCATGGCGCCTCCAGTGAAGCTGACGCGAAAAGACTTCGTCTCGGACCAGGAAGTTCGTTGGTGCCCGGGATGCGGTGACTACTCCATACTGGCGCAGATACAAAAAGTCATGCCGGAACTCGGCATAAAGCGCGAAAACACCGTATTCGTTTCGGGGATCGGCTGCTCGAGCCGTTTTCCCTACTATATGAATACCTACGGCTTTCATAGCATCCACGGCAGAGCGCCCGCGATTGCCACCGGCATCAAGGCATCCAACCCCGACTTGTCGGTCTGGGTCATCACCGGCGACGGAGACGCTCTGTCGATCGGGGGCAATCATCTGATTCACATGATCCGCCGCAACCTGGACATCAACATCATTCTGTTTAACAACCGGATATACGGTTTGACCAAAGGCCAGTACTCGCCAACTTCGGAGTTCGGCAAGAAAACAAAATCGACTCCATATGGGGTGATTGACTATCCGTTGAATCCGCTCTCAGTAGCGCTCGCGGCGGAGGCGACGTTTGTCGCACGCTCGGTTGATACTTTCACCTCCCATCTTCAAACGGTCGTCGAGCGCGCGATGCACCACAAGGGGGTTTCGTTCGTCGAGGTCTATCAGAACTGCAACATCTTCAACGACCACGCATTTGATATGTTCACCGACCGCGGCGTGCGAGACGATGCCATGATCGAACTCAATCACGGCAAACCGCTTGTGTTCGGGAAGGAACACAATCGCGGCATTCGGATGCGCAACAGCGATATGCATCTCGAGGTCGTCGAGCTGGGCAACGGAATCAGCGAATCCGATTTGATAGCCCATGACGAGAAGGCACCGGATTCCTATCTGGCTTATATGCTTGCGCGAATGGAGTACCCGGACTATCCCGTCCCCATCGGCGTCTTCCGCGATGTCACCAAAGCGACCTACGAGGAGATGCTCGCGGCACAGATTAAAACAGCAACCGAAAAGATGGGTCCCGGAAACCTCGAGAAGCTGATCAACAGCGGTGATACCTGGGTCATCGAGTAGACCGAGGAAAGTAGCATAGACTTTAGTCTTTGTCCGTCGGGCACAAGGGCACTGACCGGGTACTGACTAAAGCCTATGCTGCTCGCGTCTTGCGCTTATACTGGAATCACACCTCAGGCTATTGTATAGTTCTCCCGACGCACTAACCGAACCAGTTCAAGCTCCGGGCCAACGAAGCCCTGAGGTATTTAGCGTGTAGTTTGACCAAGGAGTACCGTCAGTCCATGAAACTCTATCGCTTGCTTCCCTTCCTCACGCTGCTCTTCGTGTGCGCGTCAACTACGGCGATGAGTGGTGATGACGCGTCTCGCATTGTTTCTTCCAGCACAATTGGGAAAGAAGTTCGCCAGTTCGAGGTGACCGGACCGTGGGGTGGTGACGTGCGCGCGCTGGTCGCCTCGCCGGCTGATTCGGACCAGCTCTACCTTGGAACCGCGGACGGACAGATCTTCCACTCGGCTGATGGCGCTCGCACCTGGCGGCGGCTCAAGCCGGGACTCGATAAGCGCGGACTATCGGTCGACACCATCGTCATCGATCCTCGCGATCCGAGAACGATTTACGCCGGCGCCTGGCCAGTCGCCCGCGGCGAAGAAGGCGGTGTCTTCAAGAGCGCGGACGGCGGAGAACATTGGAAGCTGCTCGAAGGCACAAAGAAACTGTCGGTTCGCTCTCTGGCGGTTGCGCCATCCGATTCCAACTTTCTGATCGTCGGCAGCGCAAATGACGATCCCAATCTGAATGGTGTCTTCCGCTCAGTCGATGCCGGCAAGTCCTGGGAGCGCATCTCTCCGGTCGGCGACAAAGAGATTCGC
>DATLWF010000082.1:0-24548 GCA_035576605.1 Blastocatellia bacterium
GATAGTTCAGCGCGAGGTGAGCGCCGCATTCAGCAAACCGGATTGCTGTCGCTGCGCCTATGCCTCTTGACGCGCCGGTGATCAGCGCGACTTTGCCGTCTAGATTTATCAACATTGTCTCCCCTTAAAAGCGTCCCCGACGACGTGGTGGTTGCACGTCTATAGAATCGGGGCCGGTGCACATGCTCACTGCTTTAGAAGTGAAATGTGTTTCGCGGCTCGTCGGCACATTGAACTCCTGACGGAGTTCGCCGTCTCACGTCTCACTGCTATAAACATTGAACTCCTGGCGGAGTTCCGGCCTCAGAATTCCAAGTGTCCAAACTCTGGGTCCGACAAAACTGAAGTTTGCCGGACTACGAGATCAGCCTCCGGCGATGGCCAGAACGATTGAAAGCTCCGCTCCATCCGGAACTCGAGTCGACAGGTTGTCGAGAAAGCGTATGTCTTCACCGTCGACGTAGATGTTGATGAAGCGCCGCAGCTTGCCGTCATCCTCGCAGACCCTCGCGCGAAAGCCCGAATACGATTCGTCCAGCCGCGCGATGATCTCCTGAACGGTTCCCGGTTCGACATCTAAGACATCCGCGTCCCGGGTGATCCTTCGAAGCGGAGTAGGTATCGTTAGCTTGAGTGACATTTGATTTCTCCTTTTGAAAGAGTTCGTAGTCCAGTTCAGAGTCCAAGCTTTAGCTTGCATGATTTGATCGGTAAGCCTCAGAAGCAGGCTGAAGCCTGAACTCTGAACGACGCACTTCCGCCTGAAGGCGGTACTACGAAACTCTCAATTGATGCTTCCATCCTTGCTTAAGCCCTTGCCGCAAGCCCTGAGATCACCTGCTCGAATTGAGCGACCTTCGGGTCGATCACTACCGGACGCCCAAGCTCGACGGCTTCGGGCGTCTTTAGTCCGTTGCCGGTGATGGCAATGACCGTCAAGTCATCCGGCTTGATGCGACCCTGTTCGATGAGCTTCCTGGTCACCGCGACTGTTACTCCTCCTGCGGTTTCGGTGAAGATGCCCTCAGTCTCCGCGAGCAGCTTTATGCCTGCGACGATCTCCTGGTCCGACACGTCTTCGGACCAGCCGCCGCTTGCCGCAATCAGACCGGCGGCGTGATAGCCGTCCGCCGGATTCCCTATCGCAAGCGACTTCGCGATGGTCAATGGCTTGACGGGTTGAATCTCCTGCGATCCGCGTTTGACCGCAGCCGCTATGGGATTGCAACCGGTGGCCTGCGCCCCGTACAACCGCGTCCGCACTTCTTCTTCAAGGAGGCCGAGACGCTCGAGTTCTTTGAGACCCTTGTGGATCTTGGTGATCAGCGAGCCGCCGGCCATCGGAACGACCACCGCCGCCGGCGCGCGCCAGCCGAGTTGCTCGGCGATTTCGTAGCCAAATGTCTTCGAGCCTTCGCCGTAGAACGGACGGAGATTGACGTTTACGAAACCCCACGGATGACGTTCGGCCACTTCGGTACACAACCGGTTCACATCGTCGTAGTTGCCGCGCACCGCGATCACTCTCGCGCCATAGATGGACGTCGCTGCGATCTTGTTTGGCTCGAGGTTTTCAGGAATCAGAATGTACGCCGCCAATCCGGCCGCGGCAGAATTCGCCGCCACCGAATTGGCCAGATTTCCTGTTGAAGCGCAGCCGACCGCTTCAAGTTTGAATTCCAGCGCCTTGTTGATCGCGACGGCAGTCACGCGGTCCTTGAATGAAAGCGTCGGGGAATTGACGCTGTCGTTCTTGATGTAAAGATCTTCGATACCCAGCTCGCGGCCGAGTCGCGACGTGCGGATGAGCGGAGTCGCCCCGCTTGCCAGACCAACGATTGGATCCGCATCGATGGGCAGCAGTTCGCGATAGCGCCAGAGGTTCTTCGGGCGCGAAGCGATCGCCTCACGCGACAGCACGCGAGATATTCCCTCGTAGTCGTAATCAACCTCGAGCGGCGCGAAGCAGTCTTCGCATCCCGCCAGAGGTTGTTTTGGGTACTCACGGCCACACTCGCGGCACTTCAGTCCAATCACAAAGCTCATGGTTTCCTCCCGTGTTTTGGCACAAAAAAGAAAAAGCCCCGCGCCAAACTAGCGCGAGGCTTCGATTCTCTCCTGGCCGTTTAGCAGTTTTTAACGTGGAGCAAGTCACCTTAAATCGCCACGTTCAAATTATCGAAAGAGCAAAAGCAAAAAGCCCGCGCTAAACAGCGCAGGCTTTTTTGAATCTCGCTTGCGGTTTAGCACATGTTTAACGTGGAGCAATTTGCTTTAAATCACCACGTCCTACTGAGGGCGTCAGAATACTATTTCTTGCTTTAGTCTGTCAAGAAAATTCGCATCAACACAAGGAATCGATGCTCAACAAGGTTGCCATTCAAAAAATTGTGCTTGACCTCACGGCCGTCCAGGAGTATATCTATGAGCCTGAGGTTGGATTTCTAAAGGCTTATGAGAAGCATGATGCGCAATTCCTATTGCATCTGTTGCTGCGCGGCGACGCCGCGCCCACTTCACCCAGAGCCTTTAGTGGAGTCCATTGCAATGGGACCTGAGACGTAAAGCTCAACAACGAGCTTTAAGCTCATATAGAGTTTAGGAAAAACCCACTATCGGCTTTGCCGGTGGTGGGTTTTTCGTTTTTGGAGTTGCGTTGACGATGAACGACGCGAAGAAATCACTGGGCAAGGTTTACTTGATCGGCGCGGGGCCGGGCGATCCAAAACTGCTCACGATCAAAGCGGCCGAGGCAATCGGCGCGAGCGACGTGATCGTTTACGACTACCTCGTCAATCCCGAGGTGCTCGCGCATTCGCGACGGGATGCCGAATTGATCTACGCGGGCAAACGCGCGGGTGAACCGTCAATTTCTCAAGCTCAGATCAATCACTTGTTGATCGAACGCGCTGCAACAGGCCAGGTGGTTGCGCGGCTCAAAGGAGGAGATCCGTTCGTCTTCGGTCGAGGCGGCGAAGAAGCTGAGGCGCTTGTCGACGCCGGTATCAATTGGGAAATCATCCCGGGTGTCTCATCGGGAGTCGCGGCGGCGGCCTACGCGGGCATACCGCTCACGCACCGGGATCACTCCTCGAGCGTCACGTTCATAACAGGTCACGACGCTCGCGGCAGCAACAAGCAAGCCGTGGACTGGCCGATTCTGGCGCACTCGGCGGACACGCTCGTGATCTTCATGTGCGCTGAAACGATCTCGAGCATCACGCGCGAGCTCGTTGCTGCGGGACGAGCGCCGTCAACGCCGATAGCGATCGTTCGTTGGGGCACCTATCAACATCAGGAAGTCTACTCGGGGACACTTGATGAATTGATCGCGGCAGACGAATACGGTGGGTTAAGAATCGAACCGCCCGCGATAGCAATAGTCGGAGAGGTCGCCGCGCTCGGGACGAAGCTCAAGTGGTTTGGAGACGTTCAACTGAGATTTGAGCTGCGGGCTTTGTTGGAAGCTGCCGTGTGCGCAGTGGGCGATTAACGGAGGGTTGGCGATGTCCGACAAACTTCAGTTTGTCGCTATTGTCTATGCCCACATTCGAAGGTCCAACGACAAACTGAAGTTTGTCGGACAGTTTTGAGGAGAATCACATGTCGCAAGCCGTAAGTGAGATTGTCAGACTCGGGCCGCCGCCTCGCGAGATTGAGCGAGTTGAAACGGCCGCATCCCTGCTCGACGAAGCCACGCCCGAGGAAACGCTTCGATGGGCGTTCGATTGGTTTCAGGAAAGCGTGACCCTCGCCACGGGCTTTGGCGCTGAGGGGGTTGCGCTCATCGACATGGCTGTGAGGATCAATCCACGCGCTGATGTGTTCTTCCTCGACACTGAGTTCTTGTTTCCTGAAACTTACGAGTTGCGCCGCCGCCTCGAAGATCGCTACGGGATTGAAATCCGCGTCTTCAAGACTGATCTCACACCGGAGCAACAAGAACTTAGATTCGGAGCGAAGCTATGGTCCACGAACCCGGATCTTTGCTGCCGGCTGAGAAAACTCGAGCCGCTCAAGGACGCGTTGCAGGGACGCCGCGCCTGGATAACCGCCATTCGCCAGGACCAGACCCTCGAGCGTTCGAACGCTCGGGTCATCGAGTGGGACTATCAATGGCGACTGGTGAAGATCAACCCGCTCGTGCGCTGGAACAAGCATCAAGTGTGGGAGTACATCGCCAGAAATAACGTCCCCTACAATCCGCTGCACGATCGCGGTTATCCGAGCATCGGCTGCACGCATTGCACTCGGCCGGTTCGCGAGGGCGAGGACGAACGTGCCGGCCGATGGTCAGGGCGCGAGAAAACAGAATGCGGGTTGCACGCGCCGGCTCACCCGGCAGCTTTCGCTTCACTGGACGAGATGGTGCAACCGCAAACATCGAACTTGAATACATTGGATCGGAGAACAAACGACGTGAACGAGAGTTCAAGCGATGCGAACAACGAAGGATTGGTGGTATGGCTCACGGGGCTGTCAGGCGCAGGCAAGACCACGCTTGCGCGGTCGCTCTCCGCGCGCCTCAAAGCGGCGGGGCTTCGTGTCGAGACGCTCGACGGCGACGAAGTGCGCGAGAACCTGAGCCGCGGATTGGGATTCTCGCAAGAGGACCGCGACACCAACATCCGACGTATCGGTTTCGTCGCGCGACTGCTGGCGCGCAACAGAGTAGTAGTACTCGGCGCTGCTATCTCTCCATACCAGCGGTCGCGCGACGATGTTAGGCGTTCGATTGAAGGCGACGGCGTGCGCTTCCTCGAAGTGTTTGTTCGATGCCCGATAGATACCCTCATACAGCGCGACGTGAAGGGGCTTTACGCAAAAGCTCTCGCAGGAGAGGTTGAGCACTTCACAGGGATCAGTGATCCCTATGAAGAACCGCTCTCACCTGACATAACGGTTGATAGTTCCGTCGAAACGGTTGACGAAAGCACCGCGAGGATTCTCTCGTATGTTCTGAACATTGGCACGCTGCACGATGATGCAACACGCGTCGAATTCTCCGCTGCGTCGTAATGAGGAGTACGCTATGAACAAGATTGAAGACGTCAAGAAGCGCAAAGATGGGCTGGACGTGCTCGCGGATATTTATCGATACGCCGCCGAGCGTGAACACCGGATCACTTCCGAAGACGAAGCGCTTTTCAAATGGTATGGCGTCTACACTCAGCGCCCGGCCGAAGACGGCTACTTTATGGTTCGCATCCGAATCCCGGGCGGTCAGTTGAACGCAAGCCAGCTGCTGGCGATCGCTGAGCTGTCCCGCAAATTCGGCAAGGGTCTTGCTGACGTAACCGTGCGGCAGAACATCCAGCTTCATTGGGTCAGGATCCACGACATACCGGCGATTTTCGAGGTACTCGATCGCGTTGGCCTGACCACCACCGATGCGTGTGGCGACACGGTTCGCAACATAATCAGTTGTCCGGTTTCGGGTGTCGACTCGGATGAGCTTTACGACGTGACGCCGCTGATTCGCCGTGTGAACGATTTCTTTGTCGGCAATCGCGACTTCTCGAATCTGCCGCGCAAATTCAAGATCGCGATCACCGGCTGCGCGGTGCGCTGCGTCTATCCGGAGATCAATGACATAGGTATCTTCGCGGTGAAGGATCACGAGCGCGGCGGCGTTGCGTTTCGCGCTCGTGTTGGAGGCGGGCTATCGACTACGCCACGCTTCTCGAAAGACCTGGGCGTACTAATCGAGGCTGACGAAGTTGTGGAGTTGTGCGCGGCAATAGCTTCGGTGTTTCGCGATAACGGGAACCGCGAGAATCGCAAGCGGGCGCGGTTGAAGTTCCTTGTCGAGCAGTGGGAGATACCGCGCTTTCGCGATGAGGTCGAAGCCCAGCTTGGATGGAAGCTTCGGCGGGCTGACCAACCGGAAGCCCCGTTGATCACCGCCCGCGATCGCTCGCATCTGGGAATTCATCGGCAGCGGGGAGACTCGTTTCATTACGTTGGGGTGGCGCTGGTCGGCGGCCGGACGTCCAGCGATCAGTTGAGGATTCTGGCTGAGCTTGCGGAGAAGCACGGCCGCGGGCGGCTTCGCACGACAAACACGCAGAACATAATTCTGCTGGACATCGACAGCGAGAATCTCGAGACGATGAAGCACGATCTAAAGTCAGCAGGCTTCGACTACGAACCGTCCTGGGCAACCCGCGGGTTGATTGCCTGCACCGGCATACAGTTTTGCAAACTGGCGATTGCCGAAACAAAGAACCGCGCTCGAGAGCTGGACCGATATCTCGCCGAGCAAGTGGATCTGGACGATCGTCCCCGGATCAGCGTGACCGGATGCCCGAACGCTTGCGGCCAACATCACATTTGCGATGTGGGACTGGAAGGCTCGCTGACGACGATCGACGGCGTGAAGAAAGAAACCTTCCAGGTATTTCTCGGAGGGGGCGTCGGCGCGCACGAAACTTTTGGACGGAGAGTCGGCGCGCGGATTCCATCGGCCGAACTTGCCGAGTCTCTCGCGCGGTTGTTCAAGGTCTACAAGGACCAGCGAGTCGACGGCGAGACGTTTCAAGAGTTCTGCCTTCGCCATAGCAACGAGGACCTGACAAGCTACTTGTTGGCGCCAGCCGCCGGGCCAGGTGTAAAGAACACCACCGAAGCCCTGATAGCTTCGTCAGCAGGAGACTGATGCTGCGTTGAAGGGCAGTATTGGAGAGTCATGAGCGGGTACACGCTCGGTAATTTGAGCCTTCCCGGGCAAGCGATTCTTGATCGAACGAAGTATTCGTGTGAGGTTCATACCAGAGTTCTTGGTGCGGGGTACATCGGCGCCTTGGATTGCGGTTTATTCGTTACGCCGATGCTCATCTTTCTCAAGCCGCTTTACACACCTCAGCATTGGCTAGCCCGTTGAGTCTTCTCCGGTCGTTCCTAGTCGCTTCACCCAGCCGCGTAGGGCAGGCCTTTCAAGGTTTGATCACCAGCACGTTGAAGCTGGCGCTAACTGGTATGCAGGAGATATTTCCTCCAGGATTACAATTGATCATCCAGTGTTGATACCCATTGGACGGCCCAGGAGGACCTGCAGCGCAACCGACCTGCATATCCCCGTAAGTAAGGAAGATATAGCCTTCGACTTGGTGCCTGTTCGGGTCCAATGTGTTTATGCTAGGCGTGACAATCAGGATCGCATTAGGATCCCCGTTACTATAGGGATTATCTATAATCGTTGTAGTGCCGCCGCATTTATTATTAGCCGTGGCTGTGTGAATGAAGGCCGTCGTGGGTGTGTTGGCGCCAGCCCCACTCACCCTGAGCGCCCCGTTTATTTGGAGGGCGTTAACGGCTACGGTGCCGTTGCCGCTGACTCGCATTTTTTCCGTAGCGCTACTTCCACTGGCAGCCGCCAACAAGACGGTGTCAATATCGCCGTTACCTTGTCTCTGAATTCGCATGCCACCCAGATTGGAGGAAAACTGCGAGCTGTACGCCATGAAATCTACATACTCTGTGCCAAGCAGCGTTGAGGGATCGCCCAGGATGCGAACCGGACTTTCGCCTTTGACATGCAGCAGCCCGGCCGGACTGGTTGTCCCGATGCCGACGTTGCCGCCGGAAATGAGTCTCATTTGGTCGGTGCCATTGCCCTCGCGGAAGGATATATAACCTCCAGACGGCCTGTTGATGATGGTCTCGTTGACGCTGGGATTGGCCCCCATAGCGAAATTGGCGCACGCTGACAAACTCCCAAAACCAATTGCTGCGGTGGGCGAACTACAACCGACATCGCCAATCAGCACATCCGTCCCGTTGCCTCTCACAGCCAGGCGGGCCAATGGAATAGTTGTTCCAATTCCAATGCCGACGTTGCCGCCACCGGACTGCAGGACTAACGGCCTCCACGCGAGGTTGGGACTGAGCGCCTCGAGATAGCCCACCTCGTTGTTGAGGCTATAGGACAGGCCGATCCCTCCACTAAGCGTTCCGCTACTCGCTGGCGCTCCAATCACAAAATGTCTCGAATCCCACGCTGTGATCGTTCCAGGAGCTGTATCGTTGGTGGTCGCTACTTGTAACTTACCTGTCGGCGTAGTGGTGCCGATGCCTACGTTGCCGCTTTGAGTAATCCTCATTTGCTCGGCTAAGGTTGCCGTCGCATCCGCGGCGCCGTTGTTGGTTGTATAGAAGTGCATTCCGCCGTCGACGGGAGACACGTCAATCATCGCGCCGAAGTGACTGGTGCTGCCCTTCCCAAACTTCCAGGCCCCGTTGAAATAGGTATTGAACCCGAGTGACGGGAAGTCCGCGACTGCGTACAGCGGGAATTGCGTGCCGAACTTGGCATATGTGTGGCCAGTCGCCTTTTCCACGTCCAAACCAAAGTTCGGTGAGTTATTTCCAATACCGACGCTGCCGTTTGCAATCAGATTGCCGCCGAGTGTGCCATTGCCGCCGATATTGAAGTTCGTCCCCGCCTGCTGCATAGTCGTGTTCTGAATAAAACCACCGGCCGACATCCCGTTGAGTTGTGTAGCGTTATCGGATGTCGTAGCATTCAGGCTGCGTATTGCGTAAGGGTTTGAAGTGACCTGCTGGCGCGGAGCGAGCACCGTGTATGCGTTCGGGCTCCCCGAGGGCCGCACTCCTATCTCGAGAAATCGACCCGACCCGTCAAAGCAAGTCGCACAAACGCCGAAATCTAACTGCACGGTGAAGCTGCCATTGGTCACCGTAACGCTGGGGTTAGTGAAAGAGGCTTGCTGAGTGCCCGCAGTGAGCATGTTGAACAGGATGAACTGCATGTCGTAATTGCCGTTGGCGGGGGAGCCGTTCTCTACCAGTCTTGCCTGATAGGTGAACGCGGTGCCTTGTGCAAGGGCCGCCTGGTTACTAAATAACAACACTGCAAGGATCGCCGCTCTTGCCAGGTCTGCTTTGAGCGCATTTGTTGTCTTAAGGGCCATCTTTCTCACCTCACATTCACGCATGCGCATCGCGATAATCCCACTAGATCAACCTTCTTGAGCTTTTTCTCTCTTGTCGTTGGTTTCTATTTATAGGTAATACCTGAGCTCGTCCCAAATTCGCGGACCGAGCATATACCGGCTGTCGTTTGGCCGGTATCGCATAGTTATGCATTTTTTCGATGGATTAGAGTGTATCGTGGACGCAGTCTAAGAGATTAATCTACTGCGGAAGGCCTTGCTGACGGCTTCAGATTTGGAGTGGACGTGCAGCTTGACATAGATGCTGCGGATGTATTGGCGGATGGTGTTGACACTTATCTGGAGATTGCTGGCTGCTTTCTTGTAGCTGCAGCCTTGCGCGAGCAGCTTCAATAGCCGCAATTCCTGCGGCGAGAGATGCTCATCAAGTTTTTCCTGGGGACCGGTCTCTTGAAACAAAGTGACGACCTTACGCGCGATCTCCGGTGACATAGGAGACCCGCCCTCGCGCGCCTCTCTAATGGACTCAAGCAGCTTGGCTGGCGGAATCTCCTTCAGCAGATATCCGCAAGCACCGTTGCAGATGGACTCAAACACCTTGTCCTGTTCGGCATAGACGGTCAGCATCAGTATCTCTGCTGAAGGATACTTCTGTTTCAGGACAACGACGCCTTCAGACCCGAGCATTCCCGGCAAGTGAATATCCACGAGCAGCACGTGTGGCATTTCGCCAGTGGGCGCCCGCAGCGCGTCTTCCACCGAGCGAAACGTTCCGACGCACCGGTAGCCTGCCGTTCCGTTGATGAGCATCCCGAGCCCTTCGCGCGTGGCCCGGTCGTCTTCAACGATTGCAACGCTAGTTGGTTCGCTTGATTGGCTCTCAGCGCCGCTTACGGTCACATGGCCTCCTCGGGGCGAGTTCAGAGTCGCGCTTTAGCGCGCCGGTTGCAGGACGCGAACGACAGCCTAAGGCTGAACTATGAACCTCTCCCATATCGCGTCCGATCATATTTCGCTTTTCAAGCCAGAACAATCGCATACCTATGCTATGGTCTCTTCAGAGGAATGTTCACCTTTAGCAAAGTACCCTGGCCGGGCGTTGAATCAATGCTCAGATGACCTCCCAGGTCGGCCACCCGGCTCCGCATGTTCTCCAGGCCATGCCCACCGCGACCATTCGTGGAAGAGTGCGCATTTTGCGGACCTGCGAACCCACGCCCATTGTCACGTATCTCTGCCACGAGCAGGTTATGGGCAACCGAAATGTTAAGCGAAACGCACTTGCAGTCGGCATGCCGGGCGATGTTGTTGATAGCTTCTTTGAAGATCAAGAACAGATGGCGGCGCTGCTCTGAATCGAGTTTGATTTTTTCCAGCTCCGGCGGCCCTTGAAAATCCCATTCGATATTTCTCGATTCGAGCACATCTGAGGCGAACTGTTGGATCCGGATAATCACATTGCTCAGATCATCACGACGAGGATCAATTGCCCAGACGATGTCTCTCATAGAGCCCACCAGACTGCGCGCCGATTCGGCTATCTCTGTCAGCGCGGGAACAAACTGCTCAGCGCCCGCTCCCATCTGCTGCTTGATTACCTCGCTTAGAATCGCCACGCGTGACAAGCCTGATCCAATATCGTCGTGGAGGTCAGTGGCAATGCGAGTTCGCACTCGTTCGAGCTCGAGTAGGCGCGCGACGCGGTAGCGATAGGTTGTGTAGATCGTCAGTCCAAGGAAGATGGTAGCCAGCATCACGAACCACCATCGCTGCCAGAAGGGAGGGATAATACTGAAAGAAACGGTTGCCGGAGACTTGCTTACAATGCCGTCGGCGCTCACCGCGCGCACCATAAAGCGATAAGTTCCCGGAGAGAGGTTTGCGTAATTGATACTTCGTTGCTCAGCCGGCGTATTCCAGTCTCGATCCGCGCCCTCAAGCATATAGCTGTACTTGAGCCCCTCACCCGTCCCAAAGCCAAGACCAATAAAGTCTATCTGAACCTGGTTCTGATTTGGCGCAAGCTCCAGCCTCGGCACCTCGGTTTCACCGAGCTCTGAAATTCGTAGTGGAACTCCTGCGATTCGCAGTCCGCTAATCAATATTCCGGGTGGCGACTGCGGCGTTTCGGCCTCGGGCACGAGCCGCGATAGACCTTGAGAGGTTCCGAACCAAAGTGCGCCGCTTCTGTCACGGAAAACAACCTGGATGTCGCCTTTGGCCAACCCGTCGACGGTCGTGAAGTGTCTGACGTGGCCCGTCGCCGTATCGAGTCTGTCAACCCCCCGGCCTGTGCCAACGTAAATCCGGTCCCACCGATCCTCAGTGACGCCCCACAGGTCGTTGCTGGAAAGGCCGGCTATAGTTGTGTAGCTAACAAACCGCGGGTGATCCGCCTTCGTGTCGTCAATGCGACTCAGGCCCCCCTGACTGGCGGCCATCCACAGTCGGCCGGCGTGATCGAGATAAAGAGCGCGAATCCAGCCCGCAGGCGCTCCGTCAGACGGCGCAAAACTCGTGAAGCGCTCTCCCGCGCGACGAACAAGTCCAGCGCCGTTCGTTCCTATCCACAGATTACCTGATGCGTCCTCGCAAAAGGCCGTCGCCAGGACCCCCGAAGGCAGACCATCTGCTTCTGAATAGGAGTGGAAGCTTTCTGTGGCTCGTTCCCATCGAATGAGCCGGTGTGCCGATGCGATTTCAGAACTGTTCACAATCCAAATATCGCCGTGGGAGTCTTCGAACAGCCTGAATATATCCTCGCCGGCGAGTCCGTTCCGGCCTGTATAAACGGCCTTCGGACGAGCGAAGGTGAGTTGTTCGGCGCTAACTTTCGGGAAACGATAGAGCCCGTGGCCGGTAGCCACCCACCACTCTCCGGTGTGATCCTGGAAGGTAATCTGATTCCAGCCCCATCCGAAATAGGTGATGCCTTTGTGAACATTCGGTCGGATTGTGGTGAATCTCTTGCCGTCGAACTGATGGATGAACTTGTTGCTGACTGCGCTGCTGATAAAACAGAGCTCACCCATCTGGTTTTCAAAAATGGATACGATTGGCCTACTGCTAAGACCATCCGCTTCGGTATAGCTGGTGAACCCACTGCGTGCCAACTTCATCGCGCCATCGCCGGCGACCCAGAGATTCCCATCGCGGTCTTCAGCCAGTGCATTGACCGCGAAACCACTGACGCCCTCAGCAGTGGTGTAACTTCGAAACGATTGACCCTCTTGATTGATTTGAGGGATGAGCTCGCTCAACCCGCCGAAAGTGCCGACCCACAGTCTCCCATCGGAGGACTGAAATAGTGATTCGACATGATTGCTGCCGGGCAGCCCGTCCTTGATCGTGTACACGCGAACAATTAAGCTCGCGGCCGGTTCGGCGATAACCTGGCACAGTCCAGCTTTCGTGCCAACCCAAAGCTTAGCCTCCCTATCTTCAAGCAGCGTCGAAATCGCATTGGTGGGCAATCCTTGCTGCGTGGTGTAGCGCTTCACCTGGCCATCAGGCTTGAGCGCATAAAGTCCGCTTCCCGTCCCTACCCACAAAGCTCCACTTCGGTCTTCCACTATCGCAGTCACAACCGTATCGTCAAAGAATACAGTCGGCATACCGAGATCAACGAAATGAGAGTCAATCTGGCCATTCGACTCTTCCATTCGATACAACCCCCCATACGTCCCACACCAAAAGCCACCCGCGCGGTCTTCGAAGAGGACACTGATGATGTTTCCTTTACCGTTCTCGCTCGGGCTATAGGTCATGAACATATCCCGGGCGTCCGGAGCGGCATTACCTATCGAAGCTTGCCCATCAATGGAATTTGATTTCGGTTGCCCAGGGGCGACGGGTTTGAAGCGGCTCACGCCATTGCTGGTAGCGATCCAGAGTTCGCCGCTGCGAGTCTCCAGGAAATCGTTTATCGAACGACTCGGCAATCCCTGATCGGTGGTGTAATTGGTAAATTTATACCCGTCGAAGCGGGACAGGCCTTCGGCGGTGCAAAACCAGAGAAAGCCGTGAGAGTCTTGAACGATGCGATTGATGCGGTTACGGGCCAGGCCGTCGGCGGTGGTGTAGGTCTTGATAGGTAACTGTTCAGCAAGCGCGGCGACCAACCCGATCAGAATCAAGCCGGCCGTCAATGCTACTCGACTGAAAATGACTATCTTTACCGACCCTGGCGCAAGCATACGAAACCTCGCATGCAATAAGAATATACACAGAGACTTTCATTCGAGCTGGAACAGCTGCCCTTCAACTCAAAAGGGATGAGCATTCAATCCCTAACTCGAGTTCTGCTCAGACCGTGGTTCGCCGATAAACTCGAAGAGGGATTTACTCAAGAATTCTTTTCTCGCTCGATCAATCAGCGTATGGAGAATCGTATCGTTACCCGCGAGGATAGGAATGCGTCCAGGCCCTGTTCTGACTTTTTCGTAAAGGTTTCTCGTTCTCGTTCCGCACCGTCGATCTGATATTTCAAGTTTCTTCTTTTGCCCGGTTTCATGATCAGTCACCTCCTGCTCGCCCAGCCGGAAAGATAAAGCTTCTGTCGCGCACAACAGCTCAATAGCCAAAATGTTTGTGACGTTCTCGATAACCTTTCGCGCTTTCCGGGCGGCGATAGTGCCCATACTCACATGGTCTTCCGAGTTGGCTGAGGTAGGAATTGAATCCACGCTCGCGGGATGACAGAGACCTTTATTCTCCGACACCAGGGCGGCCGCCGCATATTGCGCGATCATATGACCGGAGTTCACGCCATCAGGATTGTCGACCAGGCAGGAGGGCAATCCACGACTATGATTCTTGTCCAAAAGCATCTGCGTTCGTCTTTCAGAAATGCTACCCAGTTCAGCTACTCCAATAGCCAGCATGTCCATCGCGAAGGCGATCGGTTCGCCGTGAAAGTTGCCTTGTTCAAAGTGTCGCCGGTTCTTCCATCCGTCGGCGTTCATGCGCTCGGGCGGCTGAAGCGAATCGAGCGGCGCGGGCAGGTGTTCGAGCTCGGAGGCGGTGAACACGATTGGATCGTCGTCTACCGAGTTTAGCTGATTTTCAAGCGTGGTCTTAACGTAGCGCAGCAGGTCTCGCACCGCTCCATGAACTTGTGGAATGCATCGGACCGAATAGGGGTCGTGGATGTCTGTGCTGCGATTTATCAAATTGCTTCCGCTGATCATGTCCCGTACTCTACCGGCTGATATCTTTGCTCCCTCGTGGCCATAAACCGTGAACACAGCCTCGTCAAAGGCGCGAGAAGAACCTAGGACGCTTTCCGTCGTGACTGCCCCGATCGCATCGGCCCACTCGACCAGGTTTTCGGCATCCGCATAAGCTAAGACGCCTATTCCGGTCATGACTGTGAGTCCATTCACCAGAGCCAATCCATCCTTCGGCAGCAGCTCGAGGCCTGGATTAATGTCGAGTTCCGGGTGGTCTCGTTTGAGCTTCTCCAGTCTCTTTTCCCGGCCTTCGTGCTTGACGGGCGCCTTGCCAATCAGTGCAAGGGCCAGGTGAGCCAGGGGCGCCAGGTCACCGCTTGCGCCGACCGAGCCTTGCTCAGGAATAGAAGGGTAGATCCCATTATTAAGGAAGCTTACCAACTGCTTAACGATGTCGGGACTAACACCGGAGTGCCCCAGGGCGAGCGTGTTGGCGCGGAGCAGCATGATTGCTCTTGTTGTTTCGGGGTCAAAGGCTGGCCCGACTCCTGAGGCATGACTGGCGACGACGTTTTCCTGGAGCCGCTTCGCCTTGTCTGGATCGTTCATGTAGTCCGTCTTATGTTCGCCGAACCCGGTCGTCACCCCGTACATCATTTTCTGCTTCCGCTCCAACTTGAATGCGGGCGACTCTCTCTGTTCAGGCGTTTTCGTTTCAAGCCAGTCAAAGGTTTCCTGGATGTACTTGTTAAGTTCCTCCCTTCCCCGAGAGAGTGTGGCGCGAGTTTCCTCGGTTAGTTCCACAAGCGCGTTCTGTCTGGCGACATTGATTACTTGCTTTAAGGTTAGAGTGTTTGTGCCGACCGTGACTTTCCCATCTCGTGCGCTCATCGTACAGGTCCTCTCTGAATGCGAGACGCTGGAAGTTTATTTGAAATGGTCAGCGCTCTCAAGCCGCTCCTCAGAAGGTAGTTGTGGCGGTGTTTGTGGTCTTGCAACGGCGAAGTCGATAGTTTCTTAGGATTTACGCGACATCTTTCCGGCAATACAAACTGGACTCATACCAATGATCCAAGTGAAGCTTCCGGCGCTCTGTACTCGCGGCTACTGATATCGCGCGAGGATTGCCCGCACCTCCGAAAGGATGTTCTCCACAGGGACCGTCACTTGCGCGGGTTGTTCTTTGAGCCAGGCCTGGCGTTCGGTAAATTGCTTGGAAAGTTCCCGCCCTAGTCGGAGATCTTTCAGCGAGACTTGTCGGGCTTCGAATTCACGCGAGCCGGCGATCACTGCAACAACCGCTCCCCGTGCGTCTGCGTATCGGAGTTGGTCCCTGAAATTACCAACGCCAAGATACATCTCGGCCGCGATTCCAGCGCCGCGCAAGTCAAAGGTCAACTTCTGATAGTCAAGCGCGCGATCTTTATCCATAACAGTCACGACTACTGGAGCCGAGGAGTCCTGCGTGTCCACTTTACCGAGCGCCTCGAGCGCCGACAACAAACGATCGACTCCAATTGAAGCGCCAGTGGCTGGCACTTTCTCCCCGATAAACCGCTCGACCAGGTAATCGTACCTCCCGCCACCCGCGACGGAGCCAAATTGCCGCTTTTCTCCCGCCTCATCCGCTACTTCAAAAGTCAAAGCTGCTTCAAAGACGGGACCGGTATAGTAAGCCAGGCCTCTAACAACTGTCGGGTCGAAAACGACTCTGTCTTCCGCATAACCTGCCGCTGTGAGAAACCGGTCTATCTCGCGCAATTCGGCAACACCTTCCTGGCCCACCGCCGAGCCACGTACGATCTCCTCGAATCGGTCGCAGACCCTGGCGCGCGAGTCTTCTTTGACCGAAAGCAAGTCAATGATGCGCTGCGCCTGGCTCTCGGTTAAGTGCGCACCTTCTGTAAAGTCTCCCGATTCGTCCGTGCGACCCTTACCAAGCAGTAGTCTGACGCCTTCAAGCCCCAAACGATCCAATTTGTCGATTGCCCGCAACACGGTCAGCGACGTTTGTTCATCGGTAGGAAGCCCCGCTACTTCCACGACTCCGTTCAGGGCCTTGCGATCGTTTACTCGAATCACATAATCGCCTCGCGAAATCCGGAGTGCTTCAAGAGCATCAGCCAGGACGCAGCAAACTTCGGCGTCAGCCGCCATCGAAGCCGAACCGACCGTGTCAATGTCGAACTGATAGAACTCGCGAAAGCGACCCGGCCCCGGCCTCTCGTTCCGCCACACCAGGCCGACTTGATACCGCCGAAAGGGTATCGGGAGGTCATTGCGGTGCTCGGAGAAGATCCGAGACAAGGGCGCCGTAAGATCGTAGCGCAGAGCTACCCAGCTACTATCTTCATCTCTAAATGCGAAGATTCCGCCTGCCGGTATATCACCGTCTGGCAAGTACTTTCCCAATGCGTCGACGTATTCAAATGCAGGTGTCTCCAGCGGAGCAAAACCATAGCGCTCGTATACTCCGCGTATGGTATCAATCATACGTTGTCGCGCAACTACGTTACCTGCAAAGGAGTCCCTGAGTCCTCTGGGCAGACGTGCAACTGGACGATTACTCATCTAACAACTCTCCTACCGGTTACTTATTATAGCGTGCTTGACGCCGGGTTAGTCCTGCTACCCGTGCGGGCGTGGATATTCGAGATCGAGCACATTGTGAAAACTGAACGACCGCTGAGGCGCATCTGAGTTGGTACTGCCGAAGGGATTCGAACCCTTGACCTCCTGATCCACAGTCAGGCGCTCTAAACCAGCTGAGCTACGGCAGCACGCTCGCAGATTATAGAAGGAGCTTCTTCGCAGAGTCAATTCGAGGGCTTGGGTAGTGTCCTAAGTCTGTGTTGCGAGCTGAATGGACCACGGATTGGGCGGATCAGACGGATTCTCACAGATCAGATCCGCGAAGATCCGTCTAATCCGCCCAATCCGTGGTCCATTCTTTGAATTTCGAACTCCCAGCAACACACCTCCAGGACACCACTCCTGCTTGACATCGATTATGCTCGTTATGTATAAAGGTCCCTCCACGTGAGAAACGAGCGTAACATCATGAGCTTCAGCACGACTCATCACAACCACGGCGAGCATCACCATCATGCCAACCATCATTGGCACGAAGGCAGCGCGTCCGCGGTCGTGATCCGAAGGTAGTCCAGAAGCTCACAACCCGGGAATCGTGAAGAACCCGCTGCCAGTGACCAAGAGTCCGGCAGCGGGTTTTTCCTATTTGCGGTTGAATCACCAGGTCCTTACTTATGTCTGAGCCACTTTCCAAAATCCCGAACGGTACGCGCTATTATTTTGGCAGAGAGGCGCGTATGAGGCGTAGCGTTGAACAGAACGTGATGTCCGTTTTCGACGGCTGGTCCTATGAAGAAATCACGACGCCAACAGTCGATTACTACTCTCTATTCGAGCACGGCATGGGACGATCGCAGGCTCACCGCGCGTTTAGATTCACCGACACCGATGGACGGCTGCTGGCGCTCAGACCGGACGTAACGTCGGGCGTCGCGCGGGCGGCGGTAACAATCTTCGCGGACCGCGACCGCCCGTTGCGACTTTGCTACGCCGCGCCGGTCTTCCGCCAGCAGCCTCAATCACACGTCGAGTGGAGAAGAGAATCAACCCAAACCGGCTGTGAGCTCATTGGCGCAAACACACGCGTCGCGGACATGGAAGTGTTAGCCGTCGCCTCCGAGATCCTCCAGAACCTGGGGCTTGGCCTCGACTACCAGATCACGCTTAATGACGTGGGGATCGTTAAAGGCATCGCTGCGGGCCACGCCCTCGACGAGGTCTCGCGCGATGAGCTGCGGCAGCTTGTGGACTCTCGCAACGCGGCCGATCTTGAGAGCTTTCTCGCTCAACAGGGGTTCGCCCCCGAGGACCGCTGCGCGCTCACTCAACTCACGCGCCTTTCGGGCAAGCGTGAGACGCTGGAGCGCGCGCGACGGCTCATACCCAACGCGGGCTCCAGAGAGGCGCTGGATCGACTGGATAGCTTGTGGAGCATGATCGAATCGCTTGATCTGGCGGACCGATTCGAGATCGACCTCGGCGATGTGGCGAGGCTCGATTACTATACCGGCCTCACCTTCAATATCTATGTCAACGGGGCCGCGGCGCGGGTGGGGAACGGCGGCCGGTACGACGGCCTGACTGCGGCATTTGGAAAGGCTGAACCGGCAGTTGGGTTTGTGTTGGACCTCGATGCGCTAACCACTGTGCTCCTGGCGCTCGAGGTAGACACGCGGCTTCCAATAGAGTCAGAACGGCAGATCTCCCTGGTCACAAACAGCGATCCGACTCTGCTGTTCTGTGAAGCCAGGAAGAAGCGCGCGGAAGGCGAACGTGTGCTTATCAAACTTTGAGAGGTGACCAGTGCAGAAACTGACAATCGCTGTCGCCAAAGGAAGGTTGCAGACCGAAGCGCTTCATCTTCTGGCGCGCGCGGGCCTATCCGTATCCAGCGAGATGCTCGCGTCGAGGCGTCTGGCGGTCGAGGATGAGTCGGGCCGGTTTCGCTTCATTTTCGTCAAGCCCGGCGATGTGCCGGTCTACGTTGAACACGGCATTGCAGACTGCGGCGTCGTCGGCCGAGACGTGCTGCTGGAGTCGGAAGCCGATGTTCTGCAACCGCTCACTCTCGAGATCGGCAGATGTCGAATGGTGGTCGCAGCGCCATTAGAAATGCCCTTGAGCGGTTATCGCACGCTTAGAGTTGCGACCAAATATCCGCGCGTCAGCGCCCGGCACTTCGGCTCGCGCGGTCTGTCCGTCGAGATCATCCAACTCTCCGGCTCAGTGGAAGTGGCGCCGCTGCTTGGACTAGCCGATTGCATTGTGGACCTGGTTGAAACTGGAAGGACGCTCCGTGAGAACGGCCTCGTCAGCGTCGAAGTGATTGCCGAATCCACCGCGCGGCTAGTAGTCAACCGCGCCAGCTATCAACTGAAGGCGGAAGCCATCGCTCACCTGATCGACTCTTTAAGCGAGATAGTCGATCAAGGAGAACGGACGTGATTGAAATCATTCATAGCCGGGAAAAAGCACGCCTGGCCGGCAAGCTTAAACGCATCCGCGAGAGAAACGTCGCCCTGGATGCCGAGTTGATGCTTCAGGTGGCAGGCATCATCCAGGATGTGCGCGACCGCGGCGATGTGGCGCTCATTGATTACACGGAGCGGTTCGACGGCTGCACAGTTCAGCCTTCGGATCTCCGCTTGAGCCAGGAGACGTTGACGAACATCGCTTCGGGAGTAGACGCGGACCTGCTTGACGCTTTACGCGAGGCGATTCGAAGGGTCCGCTTCTTTCATGAATTCGAGCGCCGGCATTCGTGGGAGGTGGAGACCTCAGAGGGCGTTCGGCTTGGCCAGCGCATCACTCCGATAGAGCGGGCCGGGTTATACGTACCCGGCGGCACGGCCAGCTATCCGTCATCGGTGGTGATGAACGTCGTGCCTGCACAAGTCGCCGGCGTCAGCCGCATAGTCGTCGCCTCGCCTCCGCGCGCGCTTCAAGAAAACCCGGCGGTGGCGGCTGCGCTTGTGGAACTCGGTGTGACCGAGGTCTACGCGGTGGGCGGAGCGCAGGCAATTGCAGCGCTCGCCTTTGGAACGGAGACCGTGCCGCGTGTGGACAAGATCACCGGGCCCGGGAACAGATATGTCGCGGCGGCTAAGAAACTGGTCTTCGGCGTCGTGGGCATCGACTCAATAGCCGGGCCGAGCGAGGTGGTAGTAATAGCGGACGAGACGGCGCGAGCTTCTTACATTGCGAGCGATCTTCTCGCGCAATCCGAACACAGCGAAGACGCCTCGGCACTGCTCCTGACAACCAGCGAGAGGCTCGCCGCCGAAGTCGCCACTGAAATAACAAATCAAGCCAGGGCTTTGCCGCGCCTCGGTGTGATTGAAAGATCGCTCGCTCAGTACGGCGGGATCATAGTCGTAGGCGATATCGATGAAGCGTGCGCTCTGGTCAATGAGCTCGCTCCGGAGCATTTGGAGATCATCTGTCGCGATGAAGAACGGATCGCCTCGCAAGTACGCCATGCGGGAGCGATCTTCCTGGGCGATCAGACACCGGAGGCAACGGGCGACTATCTGGCCGGACCCAATCACGTTCTGCCTACAAGCGGCGCGGCGCGTTTTTCATCGGCATTAGGCGTGTACGACTTTCTCAAGAGGACCAGCATCCTGAGGTTCACACCGAACGAACTCAGGCAAACGGCCCCGATGATAGCGACGCTCGCACGAGCCGAAGGTCTTGAAGCTCACGCACGCTCTGCGCTAATCCGCCTGGAAGGGGAGAACTGAGATGCGCGATCCGTTGGAAAACATAAAAACTTACGTCCGCGAAATGCGGTCCTATTCGCTGCGGTTCGAGCCGGCGCGGGTCAAGCTCAATCAGAACGAGAACCCGTGGGACATGCCGATAGAGATCAAGCGAGAGACCTTCAGACGTCTTCAGGATCGGCCGTGGTCGCGCTATCCCGAGTTTGTACCGTCGAGCTTGATTGCACGGCTGGCTGAGTTCAGCGGATGGACCGCGGATGGAGTATTGGTTGGGAACGGCTCGAACGAACTGATCCAGGCGCTTTTGATGGTCACGGTATGCGAGGGCAAACGAGTGCTTATCAGCGAACCGACGTTCGCTCTGTACCGCCAGGTCGCGACGCTGCTTGGCGGCGAAGTCGTCAGCGTACCTCTCTCACGCGAGATGGTCTACGACATGGATGCGTTGAAAGCTGCCGCCAATTCGCTGAAGCCCGCGGTGACTATCATCTGCTCGCCGAACAATCCGACGGGTTGCACGATTGCCCAGCCCGATCTGGTTTCTCTTCTCGAAGCGTCGAACGGTCTGGTCGTGGTGGATGAAGCGTACTTCGAGTTCGCCGGCGAAACGGCCGTATCCCTCTTGAACCAGCACGACAATCTTGTAGTGCTGCGCACGTTTTCGAAAGCGATGGCGATGGCCGCGCTGCGCGTCGGCTACCTTTTGACGACGCCCGCGCTCGCGCGGGAGATTTCGAAGGCGCTGCTGCCCTACCATCTCAACTTCTTTTCGCAGACCGCGGCTGAAGTCGCGATCGAGATGTATGATGCCGAACTCAAGCCGCTGGTCACGGTCATCCTCGCCGAGCGTGAGCGCGTCTGCGGCGAGTTGAAGCGTATCCCGGGACTCGAACCCGTCTCGTCGCGGGCGAATTTTATGGTGGTTCGTTCGGCCGTTCAGCCGCGCCGTATCTTCGAGGAGCTCTTGAAGCGCGGCATCCTTATACGCGATGTGACCGGTTATCCGATGCTTCAAGACTACTTCCGAGTCGGCGTAGGAACTCCGAAAGAAAACGACCTGCTTCTTAAGTCGCTGCGGGAGATTTTCGCAGCTTGACTGAATTGTGAGGGATCTATGAGCACAGACGTACAGACTCAACCGCGCATGGGGGAAGTGTCCCGCCAAACGAAAGAGACAGATGTTCGCATCAACCTGGATCTGGACGGGACGGGAGTGGCTCGCATAGATACGGGAATCCCGTTTCTCGATCACATGCTTGATCTGTTCACCCGCCACGGATTATTCGACCTCAAAGTTGAATGCCACGGCGATCTGCAGATAGACGATCACCACTCGGTCGAGGACGTGGCCATATGCCTCGGCCAGTCATTTCTGCAGGCCCTGGGCGATAAGGCAGGCATCGCTCGCTACGGCGCGAGCCTGGTTCCGATGGATGAGGCGTTGTGTCGAGCAGTCGTCGATCTCTCGGGTCGCTTCTATCTGGTCTATGAAGTCGAAACCAAGCGAGATCGCATCGGGAACTTCTCCGTCGAACTCGCAGAGCATTTCTGGCGCTCCTTTGCAGAGGGATTGAAGTGTAATCTTCACATCGATCTGCTGCGTGGCCGAAACACTCACCACATTCTCGAGGCAACGTTCAAAGCGAGTGCTCGCGCTCTCCGACAAGCCGTCGAACGCGACCCGCGAATTACAGGAGTGCTGAGCACGAAAGGAACTTTGTAGAGCGATGACACGTGTAGCGATCCTCGATTATGGAGTTGGCAATCTGCGGTCGGTCGAGAAGGCTTTCGCCGCAGCTGGCCGTAACGCGATCGTCAGTGATGATGAACGCGTTTTGCGCGAAGCCGAAGCGTTGGTCCTGCCGGGGGTTGGAGCGTTCGGGGCGTGCATGAAAGCGCTTTCGGCGCGCGGCTTTGATGAACTTATTCGTGAACGTGTCGCTGAAGGCGCGCCGCTTCTTGGTGTCTGCGTCGGCATGCAAATGCTTTTTGAAGAGTCGGAGGAGTTCGGTAAAACCTCCGGATTGGGCGTGCTGCGCGGGCGGGTGCGACGGTTCGCTGACGATCTGGTTGTGCCCCAGGTCGGCTGGAATCAGGTTCGGCAGCCTCGCGCCCACGCATTGCTGGATGGCATAGAAGATCAAGCGTTCTTCTACTTCGTCCACTCCTTCTACTGTGAACCTGATGACCCGGCGGTGGTCATCGGCGAGACGGATTACGGCGCGGCTTATGCTTCGGTGGTAGCGCAAGGACAAGTCTTCGGCGTGCAGTTTCATCCGGAAAAGAGCCAGGCGGCAGGGCTGCGGCTGCTTGGCAACTTCGCGCGGACGAGTGGTGCGGGACAGAACTTCGCCAGTGAAGATATGGATCTCGCGCAACTTTGAAATCGGGCAGTCTCGGAAGTCGGCATAATCTCGTCAGGTTATGACGCGCTGACCACTCATTAACACTACCTCTTCAGAGGGGTGACTTGTGGAGCGGGAGTTCCGAATTGTTTCAACAGTTTTGCTGTATCCACGAGGGGTTGAAACGGTTCCGACCGGCCACGAGTCTCGACACCCGACTGAAGTTGGGTGTTAATGAAAAGCAGTTATCGGATTCGCTGTTATAGCCCACGAGCTGAACACGATTGATTTCAATGTTGGCGAAACGCATCATCCCCTGTCTCGACATTGACCGTGGACGCGTGGTCAAAGGCATCCGCTTCGTCTCGCTCGTCGACGCGGGCGACCCTGTGGAACAGGCGCGGGCATACGATGCGGAGGGCGCAGACGAACTGGTGTTTCTGGATATCACCGCTTCGTCCGACAAACGTTCCATCATTATCGATCTGGTCCGACGTGTGGCTGATGAGGTCTTTATTCCACTGACCGTAGGCGGCGGCCTCGACTCGATCGAGGACATCCGAGCAGTCTTGCGCGCCGGGGCCGACAAGGTTTCGCTAAACACGGCGGCGATCGCTCGGCCTTCTCTACTAAGCGCCGGAGCAGAAACTTTTGGCAGCCAGTGTATCGTCGTCGCCATCGATGCGCGGAGACGAGAAGCGGGAGATCCCGGCAAGGGCTGGGAGGTCTACACTCACGGCGGGCGCAAGAACGCGGGGTTGGATGCGGTCGAATGGGCCGTTCGTGCTGAAGGGCTCGGAGCCGGAGAGATATTGCTGACGAGCATGGATCGGGACGGCACACGCGATGGATACGACGTCGAACTCACGCGTGCGGTCAGCTCGGCGGTGCGCATTCCGGTGATTGCTTCCGGGGGAGCTGGGCAGCTCGAACATTTTTATGAGGCGCTCGCGGAGGGCGCCGCCAGCGCAGTGCTGGCGGCCTCGCTCTTTCACTTCGGGCAGTACAAGATTGCCGAGGTGAAGGACTATTTGCGAGCGCGAGGATTCGTGGTGAGATAAAAATGACAATTGACAACGTAAAGTTTGATGAACGGGGTTTGGTGCCCGCCGTTGTGCAGGACGCCCGGACGCGCGGCGTACTGATGCTTGCTTACATGAATGCGGAGAGCCTCCAGCGAACATTGGAGACTGGAGAGACGTGGTTCTGGTCTCGTTCAAGAGCGCAACTCTGGCACAAGGGCGAGACTTCCGGCAACATTCAGCGCGTCGCCGATGTGCTGTTGGATTGCGACGGCGACGCGCTCGTCGTGAGGGTTGAGCCGGCGGGGCCTGCTTGTCACACCGGCCAGACGTCGTGCTTCCACAATGTCATTCAAGCTGCAGGCGAGGGTCAGCAAGTGGCCGAAGATCTCGGCGAAGTGCTCAACGCGCTTTACGCTCTCGTCGAAAACAGGCAGCGCGAAAGACCACAAGGCTCGTATACCACTTACCTCTTCGATCAGGGGTTGGACAAGATTCTAAAGAAAATCGGAGAGGAATCGAGTGAGACTATCATCGCCGCGAAGAATGAGGATCGCGGCGCGCTTACGAAGGAGTCATGCGATCTTCTTTATCATCTGATCGTGTTGCTGGTCGAGCGCGGCGTAGCTCTCACTGATGTGCGGGATGAGTTGGTTCGGCGCAGGGGAGAACAGGAGTAGCTACCAATGCTGATTATTCCTGCGATTGATCTCCGCCGGGGCAAATGCGTGCGCCTTGCGCAGGGGCGCAAAGAGTCGGCGACAGCTTACGACCGCGATCC
>DATLWF010000083.1:0-16187 GCA_035576605.1 Blastocatellia bacterium
ATCTCTACGGCGCGCAGGTGCGGAATCCTGCCCACACGTCGCGGCGATCCGGTGGGTAGAAGTTGCGATACGAGCTTCGAATCATGGATGAACGCGTCGCCCAACAGCCGCCGCGCAAAACCTTGTGATCGCCGAACCACGGCTCGGAATACTCCTTGTAAGGCCCCGCCACGAATCCGGGATAAGCGCCAAACGGCGTGCTCGTCCACTCCCACGTGTTTCCGATCATCTGACGACAGCCGAAAGCGCTATCGCCCGCGGGCAGACAGTCGACTGGGATGCAACCCATCTGTCTCCAGTCCAGATTGGCGCATTCAGCGGTTGGCTCGTCGTCGCCCCACGGGTATCGGCGCTTGTGATTTGAGACCGAGTGACCATCGTGCGAAGGCTCGCAGCTCGCTGCCATCTCCCACTCAGCTTCAGTGGGCAGGCGCCGACCGGCCCAGCGACAATACGCATTGGCTTCATACCAGTTGACGTGGATCAACGCGACACGATCTTGCAGCTCCACCCACCTATCGAAGTCGCGCCGTAGCCATCGGCCGCTCGATTCGCGCTGCCAGTAGACCGGATGCTCGGCGCCGACGTTTCGCTTCCACTTCCAACCTTCATCGCCCCACAACTCGCGCCTGGCGTAGCCGCCGTCTTCGACAAAGGCCGCGAACTCGCCGTTGGTCACCGCCGTCTTCGAGATTGAAAACGGCTTGACCTCAACCTCGTGCGGCCCTTGTTCGTTGTCAAACACGAACGGCTCACCTGGCACGGCGCCAAGCTGGAGCTTGCCGCCAGGGATATAGGCATCGCCTGAAACTCCTGCCTCCACATTGTGAGTATTCTCAGCGGCGCGCCCGAGTCGAGGCGGGGGATAGCACAAGGTCTGCCGTGTATAGGTGATCGCCTCGGCGTGCATCTGCTCGTGAAACAGAGCGAGGTGAAGGAAGTATTGCTCGTCGTAGCCGTCGATTGGATCGCGCTTTCTCCGATCACCAGGATCGCAAACGCGATCGAGCGCTTGTTTCATGTAGGCAAGCGTTTGCGCTCTCGACGGCAGCGGCAGATTCCAGCGTAAGTCGTGGGCGACTCGCGCCGAATCGTACAGGCTGTCCCCGCCGGTTAAGATCGGCGGCAGGTCGCCAAGGTGGCGCAGAATCCAGAATTCCTGGAACCAGGCGACGTGCCCGATCTCCCAACGCAGCGGATTGACTATGCGGAGGCGCGGTCCCATCAAATGCTCATCGCTCAGGTCTTCGATCAGTTGAAGCGTGCGTTCTCGCGCCTCTTGCAGAGCTTCAATCAGCTCGGAGGTTGAAATCGGCGAAGGCTTGAGGCTGGTAGTCATACGCTTGTCAGATCGTTTTCGCGCAGCGAAAGCCGGAGATCATCCACCGCTCGTTCGGATGAAAGAAATTCCTGTAGGTCGAGCGAATGTGATACTGAGGGGTCGCGTACGAGCCGCCTCGAAGGACCTTCTGTCCGACGAACCACTTATCGTTGTATTCGTCGAACTCGGGTTTGAATCCGGGATATGGAACGTAGTCAGACGAAGTCCATTCCCAGACATCGCCGATCATTTGATAGCAGCCGTGGGCGCTTTGACCTTCCGGGTACGAGCCTTGTGGGGCGACGCCCCACAGTTCATTTTCAAACAGATTTCCCCTCGAAACCCCCGGGCTGTCATCACCCCAAGGAAAGCTCAACTGATTTGTCTGCCTGGGTGGCACGCGTGCGGCCTTTTCCCATTCCGATTCCGTAGGCAAGCGTTTGCCAGCCCACTTTGCGAACGCCGAAGCTTCGTAGAAACTTACGTGCGTCACCGGTTCATCGGCCTTATCTTCGACTCTGTGAAGACCGGAGAAGTCTCTGATCAGCCACTCACCGCCATCCAGCTCCCAATACAACGGCGCTTGCGATGCCTCCCGGTGAATGCAGTCCCATCCCTCTGCAAACCACCAGCGAAAATCCGTGTAGCCGCCGTCGCGAATGAACTCCAGATACTCGCGGTTGCTGACGGGCACACGATCGATCGCGAAGTCCTGAACGAAGACCTGGTGCGCGGGCTTCTCGTTGTCGAAAGCGAACTCATCGCCCGCGTGCCCGAGCCAGAACAGACCGCCTTCGATCTCTGCCATGCCACTCACTTTGTCGTGCGAGGGAAGCGTACCTCTTGACGTTGGTTCGTAGAGGTCGCGCAGCAAGTGCTTAATGTCATAAACCAGCAATTCCTGATGCTGCATCTCGTGCTCGAGGCCAAGCCTCACGAGCAGCAGAAACGCGCTGGCTTCGGGACTATCGTTAGTCCCGCTCAGGAGCTCGAGCATCGATTCGTCGATCCGTTGTCTATAAGCGAGCGTATCCTTAACCGTGGGGCGCGATCGAGTACCGCGCTTGTCGCGATCGATTCGAGTACCGAAGCGTTCGTAGTAGGAGTTGAAGTAGAAGAGATATTCTTCCGAATAGACTTTGTAGCCGGGCAGGTGATCCTTCAGCAACAGCTCGAAGAACCACGAGGTGTGTCCGATGTGCCATCGAGGCGGACTCATGTACGGAGCAGTCTGAACGACGTAGTCTTCGATCTCCAGAGGCTCGACGATTCGCATGGTGCGCACTCGGACCTCCTGGAAAAGATCGATCATTTGATTCGCGAGTGTCACTCTTTCCAGTTCGTTCTTTGTCTGCATACTGTTTCCGCCTCTCCAGTGGACCGCCGTCAATCTACTACGCATCCATCGCCATAAACAGATTGTTCAACGACTCCGCCAAGGTCGGGTGAGCGAAGATCGCTTCCTTTAACACGCTGTATGGTGTCCGTCCCATGATCGCTATTTGAAACATCGCCATCAACTCACCGCCCTCTATTCCCAGCACCGCGCAACCAAGTATCTGATTGGTGTCCGCGTCAACGACTGCCTTGATGAACCCGCGAGTCTCGCTCATCTCAATCGCGCGGGCTACGTTAGCCATCGGGAGCTTGGCCACGCGAATGTTCAATCTGCGCTTGCGAGCTTCCGTCTCGGTCAACCCAACCCGACCGAGTTGCGGGTCCATGAAAACGGTGTAAGGCACAAGTCGATCGCTCGTAGTTGCGTTGCCGCCTTCCATCAGGTTTGTGCGGATGATTCGAAAGTCGTCGTAAGAAATGTGGGTGAACTGCGGGCCTCCGTTCACATCGCCGAGCGCGTAGACACCCGGCACGTTGGTTTCGAGCCGGGCGTTGACCTTTAGGAACCCGCGCTGGTCCGTCTCGACTCCCGCTGTTTGAGGGTTGAGCCGTTCAGTGTTGGGCGTTCGACCTACTGCGACGAGCAGGTGCGAGCCCGTCAGAGTCTGTTCGCTCTGCGGTGTCCGGGCTGTCAGGCGGATGAGGCCACCGGCGCGTTCGGCGCGCGCAACCTCCGAGTTCAACAGCAAGGTTATTCCGTCTTCGCGCAGAATCTCCGCTATCTTATCCGCGACGTCCGGGTCCTCGCGAGACAGGAGCCGGTCGCCCCGATGCACGATCGTCACCTGGCTGCCGTACCGGCGAAACATCTGGCCGAATTCGAGTCCGATGTAGCCGCCCCCCATCACCAGCAGGTGCTCCGGCAAATGATCGAGCTCCATAATCGAAGTCGAATCGAGAACAGGGACGCTGTCCAGCCCTTCAACTGCGGGCGTCGTCGGCCGGCCTCCAGTGTTGATGAAGATCTTGCCGGCCATCAGCAACCTCTTGCTGCCGTCGTTCATTCGAACCTCAATCGAATTCGGACCGGTGAAGCTGGCTTCGCCCCTCAACAGATCGAGACCGACTGTTTCCTCGATCCCTCTGAGCCCGCCGTCACGAAAGCTATCGACTACGGCCTGCTTACGCGCCCGGACTTCGCTCATGCTCACAGTGACGGGGCCCGTGTGAACTCCGTACTCAGCGGATCTGCGAGCGAGATACGCTACGCGCGCGCTGTTGAACATCGTCTTGGTGGGCGTGCATCCGACGTTGATACAGGTTCCCCCGATGTACTCCCGCTCGATGATGGCGGTCCTCCATCCGGCCTTGGCCAAAGCTTTGGCGAGCGGCGTGCCTCCCTGACCCGAGCCGATGACTACCGCGTCGTATTCTTTTGCTTCTGGCATGGTAAGCGCTCCAACATATAAAGCGGGCCAGCGGTGCATTCCAGACGATCGGCTGATCGATTCATTTCCAAAGAATCGTTACGTCACGATCAGCGAATGGGGTCCGCGCTCAAGCACTCGGCCGACATTTTCAGCGTGAGGATAAGTTTCACGTAACCTCGCAAGCAACGCGTCCGCGTGCTCGTCCGGAATCGCTATCAGCAGGCCACCGGCTGTTTGTGGATCATAGAGCAGGTTGCCCATCTCTTTACTCACGCGCTCGGCGATCTCGATGTCTTCGCCGATATATTCGCGATTGGTCTTGTCGCCGCTTGTTAGCAAGCCCGCGCGGGCAAGATCGAGAGCGCCGGGCAAGAGCGGCACGCGCGACGAGTCGATCTCGATTGTCACCCGACTTGCGCGCGCAAGCTCCCACGCGTGTCCCAGCAGCGCAAAACCGGTCACATCGGTCGCGCCCTTAACGCCGAACCCGCGCATAGCCTCAGCAGCGGCTTTTCCTGAGGTCAACATCGTTTCGAGCGAGGCAGACGCTATATCCGGCGGGGTCTTAGCGAACTTGATTCCAGTTGAGATGACCCCGGTGCCAATCGGCTTCGTCAGAATGATGACGTCGCCGGGACGGGCTCCGGCATTGGTTGCGACTTTATTCGGATCTATCACTCCGGTCACCGAGTAGCCGAACATTATCTGCTGATTGTCAACGCTATGACCTCCAAGCAGCACGACTCCGTTTTCTGTCAGAATCTCGAGTCCGCCTCGCATGATCTCCGCGAGGATCGAAAAGTCGACGCCCGTCTTTGGAAAGCAAGTGATGGCCATCGCGGTGATTGGAGTGCCGGCCATCGCCCACACATCGTTGATCGAGTTGAGTGCTGCAATGCGCCCGTAATCAAACGGGTCGTCTACGATCGGAGTGAAAAAGTCGAGAGTCTGGACGATCGCCAGGTCGTCGCGCAGGCGGTATACTCCCGCGTCGTCGGCGAGGTCGAAGCCGACAATCAGATTCGGGTCGTATGGCTGCTTCGGTAGCCCGCTCAGCACCTGAGCAAGCGCGCTCGGCGCAAGTTTAGCCGCTCAACCGGCGCACGAAACCATTTCGGTCAATCGCATTGTGTTTACCCTCGCCTTAATATACCGAAAGCGCAATCGAGGACCAACCTTGTTCGAGGGTACGACTCGCTTGAACCCCTTCCTTCGATACGCCGGTCCTTGACATGGGGGTTCGCAGGCTGCGAACATTCCAAGTGTGAACGTGGTTAGCCGGAAGGCGCTGAAGAGTTTCGCGGGCGCGCATAATTTCGCGGCGGAGCCCTTAGACAACTGGTACCGACGCGCAAGAAAGGCTAAGTGGAAAAACCTTGCGGAGCTCAGGCTGGATTATCCTCCTGCTGATCGTGTAGGGAAATTCACGGTCTTCAATGTTGGCGGGAACAAATTCACGCTGATTACCAAGATTAACTACGTGGGCCAGACGGTCTACATCAAGCGTGTGCTGACGCATCGCGAATACAGCAAAGGGGGATGGAAAAATGACTGCTAGCCTCGCAATCAACACACGGCGATACGCCAAACTGCTTGCTCAGACTCTGCCCGTTGTAATTGAAACGGAAGCGGAGAATGAGCGAATGCTTGCGAAGGTTGAGAGATTAATCGACAAGGGGGATAAGCTGACTCCCGAGGAGCAGGCGCTGCTAAGGTTGATGACACATCTCATACAAGACTTCGAAGACAGTAACTACCAATTGAACGCATCCACTCCGCGCGGCATTCTGCTTGAGTTGATGGAGGCGCGCGGTGTGAAGCCAAGTGGGTTATGGGGTGTCCTTGGTTCCAAGGGAACGACGTCCGAGGTATTAAGTGGTAAGCGTGGGATCAGTAAAGCGCAAGCAAGAGCGCTTGCAGAGTTCTTCAAAGTCTCGGCCGAACTCTTCATTTAGGACTTCCCGGCCGGCGTAAACGGAGACGACACAAGAGAGCATGGTTAACAGAATGCCGCGCGTGCTTCTACTCTTGCCGACGACCACCTATCGCACGAAAGCTTTCGTCGAGGCCGCTCTGAAGCTCGACGTGGACGTAGTCGCCGCCTCCGAACAGCCCAGCACCCTCGCGAGCAGGAATCCAGAGGGATTTCTTACGCTCGATTTCTCAGAGCCCGAACGCGCCGCACGTCAGGCCATAGAGTTTGCCGCTCAGTTTCCAATCGATGCGGTTATCCCCGTCGATGAAGACACCGCTGTCGTCGCCGCTTCGGTGGCTTACGGGCTAAAGCTTAGACACAATCCTGTTGAAGCCGCAATCACCGCCAAAAACAAGCACCGCATGCGCGAAGTGCTCAGCCGCAGCAGCGTGCAAGTGCCTGGCTATTGTCATTTTTCTTTGGATGAGGACACGCGTGACATCGCCGCTCGCGTCACCTATCCGTGCGTAGTCAAGCCGGTGTTCCTGTCGACAAGCAGAGGCGTGATGCGAGCCGATAACGAGGAAGAATTTACGCAAGTCGTCCGGCGGCTCGATCGAATCGTCAGCGACCCGAAACTCCAGCGGCGTGGGGGTGCTCTCGCGCGCGAAGCGCTTGTCGAGGAATTCATTCCGGGCTTCGAGGTCGCGGTTGAAGGTCTGGTCACCGACGGCGAGTTTCGCATGCTCGCGATCTTCGATAAGCCTGATCCGCTCGACGGGCCGTTCTTTGAGGAGACGATCTACGTGACGCCGTCGCGTCTCCCGCGAGAGGTCCAACAAAAGATCGTCGAGACGACCGCTGCGGCGATTCGCGCGATGGGTCTGACGAAAGGGCCGGTACACGCCGAGCTGCGTGTGAACGAGCAAGGTCCGTGGGTGATCGAAGTGGCCGCTCGCGCAATTGGGGGACTCTGCTCGCGAGCGTTGCGTTTTGACGGCGGAATGTCGCTTGAAGAGTTGATCATTTGGCACGCGCTTGGAGAAGACGTTATGCACGTCCAGCGCGAAGCTCAGGCGGCGGGCGTGATGATGATCCCGATCCCTCGCGCCGGAATTCTTCGAGAGGTGATCGGTATGGATTCCGCGAAGGCAGTGGCTGAAATTGAAGATGTGATCATCACCGCGCACGTCACTCAGGAGATCTTGCCGCCGCCCGAGGGAGCGAGCTATCTGGGTTTCATCTTCAGCCGCGCGGCCAGACCTGATCGAGTTGAGATTGCGCTGAGGAAAGCGCACTCAATGCTGGAATTTGTGATTGATTAAACCTTACTCTCCGCCTGCTTGTTGGTAGAAGTTTGTATAGTAGACTCGAACAATATTGGGATTACAAACTTCCGCCTAAAGGCCGAACTACGAACAGCCTTCTTTGCGTGAAGTTCGCGAGGCGAATAACATGCCATCGATGACGATACCGGTCGAACGATCCATTCTCCTGGTCTCCTGCTACGAACTCGGCCATCAGCCGGCGGGCATAGCAATGCCGATGGGGCTGTTGCGGGGAGCAGGTTATGACGCCGAAACAATGGACGTTTCGGTCGAAGGCTTCGATGCGGACAAGGTTAAGCGCGCCGCCTTCGTTGGGATATCGGTTCCAATGCACACCGCGTTGCGACTCGGCTTGCGCGTGGCTGAAGAGATTCGCAGGCTCAACCCCGGGTGTCACATTTGTTTCTACGGTCTCTATGCGACGCTCAACGCGGAATATCTCCTCGGCAGCGTTGCCGACTCGGTGATCGGCGGTGAGTTTGAAGAAGCGCTCGTTCAGCTAATAAAAGCCGTCCTGTCGCAGGCGCCCATCGAGATCGAAGATGTAAGCACCCGAATGCTCGCATCGAGGCCGGTGCTTGCTCGGATCAACTTCACCGCGCCCAACCGAGACACGCTTGTGCCGCTTGAGCATTACGCGAAGCTCGAGCACAACCGCGAGCAACGGCTGGTGGGTTACGTCGAGGCGAGCCGCGGGTGTTTGCATCTCTGCACGCATTGCCCGATCCCACCAGTGTACAACGGCCGCTTCTTCGTAGTACCTGAGGAGGTTGTTCTTGAAGACATTCGCGGGCTCGTAGCTTCGGGCGCGCGGCACATCACGTTTGGCGATCCGGACTTTTTGAATGGACCCGGGCATTCGCTTCGCATCACCCGCGCAATGCACGCAGAGTTTCCGGAACTAACTTTTGATTTCACCGCAAAGGTCGAGCACATCCTCAAGTACCGCGAGTTGATTCCCGAGTTCGCGCAGACCGGCTGCATTTTTGTTGTGTCGGCGGTTGAGTCGTTGAGCAACGCGGTCCTTGAACGTCTGGACAAAGGGCACACCCGTGCTGACGTCATTGAAGCGCTTCGTATACTGGGCGCCGCCGGAATCGTTATGAGGCCGACGTTCGTTTCGTTCACGCCGTGGGCGACAATCGACGACTACATAGATGTTCTCGAGTTTGTAGAATTCCATAACTTGATCGATCACGTGGACCCGGTTCAGTACAGCATCCGGTTGCTTGTTCCGCCGGGCTCCCTACTGTTGTCGCAGCCCGACACTCATCAGTGGCTTGGACGACTGGTTCAAGAGTCGTTCTCCCACGAGTGGGCGCATCCCGACCCGCACATGGACGAATTGCACAAGGGAGTGGTCGCGATTGTCGAGCAAGCGGCCGTCGGGAATGAGGACGCTGCCGAGACGTTCTACACGATTCTGGAATTTGCGCTTACGCTTCGAGGAGATGCGCCCGCGACTCGACTAGGGCTGCCGGTTGATCCGGCTCGGTTGCGCCCGCCGCGATTGAGTGAAGCCTGGTTCTGCTGAGCGGAACCCACGCGGGACCAGTTTGGTCCCCTCGAAAAAAGGGCAGGGATGTGATGGTGTGGATATGTCTTCAAGGAATCGTCTATAATCAAGCCTGAACGAAGAGACCCAGACAGGAGCACAATAATGAGTTCACCGCTAGCGATTCAAATCAAAGCTGAAGTCGATCGGCAGGACATTCACGTTTGCCGCTTCACGGTCGATCGTCCCGTGCACGAGGGGTCGGCGGTTTTCTACACCGCTGAAGAAGCGAAGGACAACGACCTGGCCGATAAGCTGCTCAAGATTCCGGGCATCATGAAGGTCGAGTTCAACAACAACCTGGTCGACGTGACCCAGGGAGGCGCGGAGGATTGGCGCCAATTGGGTAAACGAGTCGGCACAGCGATCCGAGCCTTTCTTAATCCACCGCCCGAGATTGCTGAAGGTGATCGACTGCCTCCGGAGCACGTGAGGCTGAGGGTACAACAAGTCCTCGACGAGATGATCAATCCTGGAGTTGCTTCTCACGGCGGGTTCGTTGAGCTGCTGGATGTTCAGGACGACAACATATTCATCCGAATGGGCGGCGGGTGTCAGGGCTGTGGCGCGGCGGATGTGACTTTGAAGATGGGGATTGAGCGATTGATTCGGGAGCAGGTGCCTCAGGTCCGCGAGATACTCGACACTACCGATCATGGTTCGGGCACGAATCCGTATTACGCTCCTTCGAAGTAACCCAAGCAGGAGAGCTTGTAAGGGCAAAGGACCAAAGGGACCAAAAGGACCAAAGAAGGAACACTTTCGTCCTTTTGGTCCTTCGCGCCCTTCACGCTTACCCAAAAATATCTTTAACCTTATCCACGATGCCGCGATCTCGATGCCCGTTCGTCTCGATCTCGGCAAGTTCTTCAAGCACCCGGCGCTGTTCCTTTGACAGGTCCGTCGGCGTGACAACGTTAACTGCGACGTAGAGGTCACCGCGCCCGCGCCCGCCAAGCACCGGCATTCCCTTACCTTTGAGCTTGAACATGCTGTTGCTCTGGGTGCCCTCTGCAATGTGCACGTTCTGTTGGCCGTCGAGCGTCCGCACGGTTACGTCCGCCCCGAGCGCGGCCTGGGCGAATGACACGGGAATGGCGCAATACAAGTTCGCATCGCGGCGCTCAAAGAAGTCGTGCTCTTTGACGTGTACGATCACATACAGGTCGCCCCGCGCAGCTCCTGATTCGCCGGCCTCTCCCTCTCCTGCTATTCGCAAGCGAGAGCCGTTGTCGACGCCGGCCGGAATCTTGATCTCGAGCATCTTCTCTCGCTCGACCCGGCCTTCACCGCGGCAACCGCGGCATACGTCTCTGATCACCTTCCCATTACCGCGGCAGGTGGAGCAGGTGCGGCTGACCGAAAAAAAGCCTTGCTGATACCGGACCTGTCCGCTTCCTGCGCAGGCGGAGCAACGCACGGGCTGGGAGCCTTCGGCCGCGCCGGTTCCGCTACAGACTTCGCAAGCTTCCAGCCTCGCCACGCGAGCCTTGGTCTTGAGCCCGGTCGCAGCTTCTTCGAGTGTGAGTTCTATATCGTATCTGAGATCCGACCCGCGACGAGGTCCTGGGCGACGAGTGTTTCGTCCGCCGAAGATGTCACCCATACCGAACATGTCGAAGAGGTCTTCGAAGCCCGGGAATCCCTGGCCGAAGCCCGCACCCGCGGTGGCGCCGGCGCCAACACCGGCGTGGCCGAAGCGGTCGTAGCGACCGCGAAGCTCCGCCTGCGAGAGGACTTGATAAGCTTCGTTCAACTCCTTGAACCGCTCTTCTGCCTGATGGTCACCGGGATTCTTATCTGGATGGTATTTGAGCGCGAGGCGCCGGTATGCCTGTTTCAGTTCTTGATCATTCGCCTCTCGGCGAACGCCCAACACCTCGTAATAATCTCGTTTGCTACTCAACTGTTGTTGTTCCTGGTTTCTGGTTTCTAGTTCCTGGTTTCCGATCTCGAATTCCGGTCAACAACCAGAAACTTGAAACCAGCAGCCAGAAACCGAGGATGAATTATAGCAAACTCTACAACACCTCGGACAACGGCGTGGTGTCTTCTTCCCTTTCTTTTTCCCCCGGACCGGACGCAAGGCCCGTCGGCCGGAACATCGCGTCGGTAATCAGGCGAGCGGCTCTTTCGAGTTGCTCCAGCGTGTAACGCACCTCGGCAGAGTCTTCTGACCTGAACGTTTCTCGTGCGTGATCGATCGTGTTGCGCACGAACTCCTGGTCGTCGCTCATGAGCATCCACCCGAATTCGCCGAAGGAGCGCACGGTGTTCTGAAGCAAGCCTTCCAGGCGGTTTCGGGAGATGATGATCTCCCTCATCCGGCGGTCGGACTCGACGTTACGATTTGCTTCTTCTATCAAGTCGTAGATCTCAGAGGCCGACAATCCTGAAGACGGTGTTATTCGCATCGCCTGTTCGAGCCCAGTCATCTTGTCGCGCGCTGAGACTGAGACGATTCCGTCGGCGTCTACCTCGAAAGTGACTTCGACCTGAGGCAGGCCGCGTGGGGCCGGCGGTATGCCCACCAGCTCGAAGCGCGCGAGGCTGCGGTTGCCGGCCGCGATATCGCGCTCGCCCTGCAGAACGTGCACCTCTACCACTTGCTGATTGTCGGCGACCGTTGTAAACACCAGGCTCTTCTTCGTCGGTATGGTCGAGTTGCGATCCAGAAGTTTGGTGAACAGTCCGCCGCGTGTTTCGATACCCAAAGACAGTGGAATCACGTCGAGCAGTATCAAATCCTTCACGTCACCCGCGAGCACGCCGACTTGAATCGCCGCGCCGATGGCAACGACTTCGTCCGGGTTGATCTCGATGGAAGGCTCGCGCTTAAAAATGTCGCGCACGCGGCTGATGATGATCGGGGAGCGGGTCTGGCCGCCCACCAGCAGCACCTTTGTGATTGCTTCCGGAGTGAGCTTGGCGTCTGCGATCGCTTTCTGACATGGCTCGATCGTGCGCTCGACCAGATCGACGACAAGCTCTTCAAACTTCGTTCGACTCAGGGTCTTGTTGAAGTGCTTGGGCCCGGTTGGATCCGCAGCGATGAAGGGAAGGTTTAGCTGAGACTCAGTAGTGGTGGAAAGTTCGCACTTGGCGCGCTCGGCTGCTTCCTTCAGCCGTTGAAGCGCGAGCCTGTCAGGACGCAGATCGATACCGGTCTCCTGTTTGAAGGTCTCGATCATCCAGTCGACTATGCGCTGATCGAAGTCTTCACCGCCGAGAAACGAATCGCCGCAAGTCGACAGTACTTCGAAAACGCCGTCGGCCATTTCCATTATCGAGATATCAAAGGTGCCGCCGCCCAGGTCGTACACGGCGATCCGTTCGTTGTCGCGCTTTCCGAGCCCGTAGGCAAGCGCGGCAGCGGTCGGCTCATTGATGATGCGCTGAACAGTCAATCCGGCGATCTTTCCCGCGTCCTTGGTAGCTTGCCGTTGAATATCGTCGAAGTAAGCGGGCACGGTTATGATGGCTTCGGTGACTTCATCGCCGAGAAATTCTTCTGCAGCCAGTTTGAGTCGCTGAAGCAAAATCGCCGAGATCTCGGGTGGTGAATAATCTCTCCCGCGCACCCGCACTCGGCAATCCCCGTTTGCCGCTTCGGTAATTTCGTAAGAGCAGACCTCACAAGCGCGCTGAACCTCAAGCGAGTCGAACTTGCGTCCCATCAGTCGCTTGACCGCGTAGATCGTATTGGCCGAGTTCGTTATTGCCTGGCGCTTGGCTATTTGGCCTATCAATCGCTCGCCCTTCTCCGTAAACGCGACTACCGACGGCGTGGTTCGCCCGCCTTCCTTGTTTGGAACTATCTGCGTAACGCCGCCTTCCAGTATCGCCACGCACGAGTTCGTAGTGCCGAGGTCTATTCCGATAACTTTGCCCATGAGACGAGCCTCCTATCTCCCACTCACTCAAAACCGAGAAGGTAAAAGGGGTCTGATTAATCGATAGGGGCCGGGGGGAATTGCGAATCTCGAATTTCGGATTGCGAATTTCGGGGCGCCGATTCGAGATTCGCAATCCGGAATTCGCAATTACTTTTCAGGGCTGGAGGCGACCTTCACTTTGGCGGGACTCAGCAATCGGTCACCGATCCTGTATCCTCGCTGAAACTCCTGGATCACTGTGTTCTCTTTGTGTTTGTCGGTCGCTTCCGTAGTCACCGCTTCGTGAACGTGTGGATCGAAAGTCTGCCCGACTGCTTCAACCGCTTCGAGTCCGAGCTTCGATAACGCGTCTTTGAATTGCTTGTGTATCAATTCGACGCCATGGCGCAAGGCCTCGGCGTCGCCTTCGCTTGTCTCCAGGCTTGACAGTGCTCGCTCGAAGTTATCGACGACTGGGAGGAACTGCAACAACACGTCGTCCCGCCCGTGCTGATAGAGTTCACCGCGTTCACGCTCGACGCGCTTTCGGTAGTTCTCAAACTCGGCCTGCCGTCTGATCAGTTTGTCATACAGCGAAGCCCTCTCTGCGGTGAGCGCATCGATCTGGGCTTGCAGTTGAGCGACCGCGTCCTCGTCTGGTTCCGCAGCGTCTTGAGCTTCTTCTTGTTCTCCCGGTTCTACGTTTTGCCGCTGATCGCTCGGGCCATTCGCCAACTCAATTTCGCGGGGCAAGTCAGATCCCTCTTCTGAGTTTGATCCGATACTCTCGTCGTCATCAAAACTAATCGGTATGTCCTTTGGCTCGTTCTTCTTATCGCTCATTTTCCTTCTGTTTCTTTCTTATCGTCGTTTCACTGCCACATACTCAAAGCGTCCTGGTCGAAATTCCGCCGAGTGCGCGCTCAAACAACTTCGCAATGTAATCCACTATTGCGATCAGCCGGTCGTATTCGAGTCTGGTCGGTCCCACTACGCCGATGCTACCCACGGCGGCGCCTCCCGGATAAACACATGGGGAAGCAATCACAGTGCAGCCACGCAGATCGACGAATCGGTTCTCACTGCCAATGCGCACGGCCACGGCCTCGAGCTTCGCGCTCTCGATGCACTCATTCAATATCTTCACGATGCGGCTCTTTTGCTCGAACATCTTAAACAACGCCCGCATACGCTCAGTGTCCGCGAAGTCTGGCTTCGAGATTATGTTCGACGCTCCCTCAATAAAAACGTCAGGCTGGTCGCCTTCCTGCAAACTCTGACTACAGAGCAGCACCGCGTTGCGCAGGAACTGATCGTAGAGCGCCTTCTCTTCGCTCATCCGCAGCACCAACTGGTCGCGGATTTCCGCCAGCGTCCAACCGTGGAAGTTCTCGATCAGATAACGCGAGGTCGCATTCAGCTCGTCCTGTGTGAAGTCCCCGTCGATGCGGATCACCCGATCCTGCACCCGGCCCGCGCTCGATACTGTAATGGCCAGTATCCGCGAGTCTGGCAACCTGACGAACTCGATGTGCTGAAGTATGTCCCTCGAGCTCGAATGCGACACAACAATGCCGACGTTGTCGGACAATTGCGACAGTAGCCGGCTTGTGCGCTCCATCAGCAGCTCCGGATTCCCCAGCGACTGCTCATCGAGCAACCGCTCGTTTATGAGCGCCGCATCAGACCGCGAAAGCTTTGTCGTGCCTATTAAATTGTCAACATAAAACCTGTAGCCCCTATCAGTGGGCAACCGCCCCGCCGACGTGTGCGGGTGCGTCAAATAACCTTCGTCTTCAAGCTCCGCACAGATGTTGCGGATCGTTGCGGACGACAAGTTCTCGCGCGACTGTTTGGCTAGCGCGAACGATCCAACAGGCTGGCCCGTCGCGATGTGATCTTTCACAATCGTCGCGAATATCTCCCGCTTGCGGTCATCGAACCTGTTACCGCTTCTCTTTGTCATAGGTTCTTAACAGGGGGGCACGCCCGAACGGAATTTCGAGGCCAACTTAACATCACAGCCACGCCCTGTCAATAATAATGCCCCGCAAAGGTAGCCCTGCGCAAGCTGGGAGTTCGCGACAGAATCCAAATAGTTAGCGCTTTTTGACAGAACCCTTCAGAATCGGCCTGGAATCTCTGCCCGCAGAGCTGGTTGGCGCTCGTATCGCGATTCGGTCACGCTTGACAACCCCTGCCTGTTTCTATAGGTTTAGTCTTTTCTGTCGAGACGTTTTTTGAGGAGCGTAGAAACATGAAGAGGACCTTTCAGCCCAACAACCGCCGTCGCGCCAAGACGCACGGCTTTCGCGTGCGCATGAGCACAAAGGGCGGGCAACTGGTGCTTAAACGCCGCCGCGCGAAAGGCCGCAAACGCCTGACACCTGCGCACTACTAAGAACGGTCCGTAGTCAGTAGTCGGTAGTCAGAATTCAGAGTGCCGATCTTAGTCGGCGGTTTTTTGGTGAACAATTTCAGCGAGCCGACTAAAGTCGGTACTCTGAACTCTGACTACCGATTACTGACCACAGGCTACGGGCAAATGACTGAGGTATCCGAGAAGTTTCCCAAGACGGACAGAATCTTGAAGCGCGACGTTTTCCGCCGCGTCTACGAGGAAGGCCGCAAGATACAATTCACGTACTTCACCGCGTTTGTGCTCACGAAGCAGACGGACACAGCCCGCATAGGCATCACCGCAACACGAAAAATGGGAAACTCCGTTGAGCGCAATCGCGCGCGTCGCCTGGTGCGCGAAGCCTTCAGAAAAAACAAATGGCTAGTCCCACATGGAGTTGATATAGTCATTAACGTGAAGCGGTCCTTGGTGGAGGCAGCTTACCGCGACTTTGAGGGTGAATTCATTACATTTCTGCAGAGGGTGGGCCAGAAGTGAAGGTTGTTTTGATTTTTTTCATACGCACTTACCGGTTGCTTATTTCGCCACTACTCCCGCCCTCGTGCAGATTCACGCCCACCTGTTCCGAGTACGCAATGCAAGCAATCGAGAAGTACGGCGCGCTGCGCGGCGTTTACCTTGCAGCTCGGCGGCTCCTTCGGTGCCACCCGTTTCATTCAGGCGGATATGACCCAGTGAGGTAGTAAAGGACGGGCGGACACCCGCCTGATGTGATTTGATGGATCGAACTCGTTTGATAGTGGCGTTGGCTCTTTCCCTGGTCGTGCTGATGTCGTGGCCTCTCATTATGCGCTACCTTGCGCCGCCGCCGATTGAAGAGCCGTTTCAAATCCCGGAGGAGCTACCGAAACGGCCAACAGAGAATCCGCAGCAAGCTCTGGTTCCAACAACAAAGAAGGCTACACCGCCGCCGCCGCCAACCGCTGCTCAGCCTCAAGCGCAAGCTCAGACTACTCAAGTCGCTCAGCGCGACATCACCATCAGCTTCGTCGATCATGACAAT
>DATLWF010000084.1:0-5257 GCA_035576605.1 Blastocatellia bacterium
CAGAAGCCAGCGGTCATAGGTCAGAAGTCAGCGGTCAGAAGTCAGAAGCCGGTAGTCAGGCAGAAGCCGATCGCCAGAAGCCGGAAGTCAGAAGTCCGAAGTCGAAAAACGGAAGTTAGAAGTCGGAAGCAATGATAAGAATCTACTCACTGTCGTGCGGCCGCGTGCAGGTCGTTCATTTTGAAACTCAGACCTCTGATCTCTGACTTCTGATCTCTGACTTCTGATGTCTGACCTCTGATCTCTGACCTCTGATCTCTGACCTCTGATCTCTGACTTCTGATCTCTGACCTCTGATCTCTGACTTCTGATCTCTGACTTCTGACTTCTGCGTGACCTGGTTAATGCAATGTGGCATCCGGAGAATCCAGTGAGGCATGCGATTCCCGAAGCGCGCTGGCCCACTGCCGAGGAAGCGGATCGGTCTCTGCTATTCACTCCCGTCAACGTCGGATCGGTCAGCCTTGAAAACCGGACCTGGGTGCCGGCAATGGTCCCCTGGCGAGCTACGGAAGACGGTTCAGTTACGCCAAACATCATCGAATGGTACGGCCGATTCGCCTCGGGCCGCCCCGGCGCAATCGTCGTCGAAGCGACCGGTATCCGCGACATCGCAAGCGGGCCGCTGCTTCGCATCGGTGATGATCGCTTCATACCAGGATTGCGTAATCTGGTCGAAACGGTGAAGCGTGAGAGCCGCGGCCACACGCGACTGTTCATTCAGATCATCGACTTTCTTTCAGTACGACGCCGTCCCCCGAAAGACAAGTACTTCGCTCGCTTCTTAGAGCTGAAGCCGCATCATCGCGCGGCGCTGGCAGAGGCGACTTCCGATACAGGCTGGCTCGAAGCAAATGAGGCAGAAATTCGCGTATTTCTCAATGACGCGCTCGATGAATTATTGGAAAGGGTGCTAGACGAACGCGAGCTTGAGTCGCTGCGTTACGGTTATCGCGAGCGAGTCACCGACATGGACTTGCCCCACATCCGCGAACTCCCTAGCGTGTTGCCGGATATTTTCGCCGCCGCCGCCGTGCGAGCCCGAGAAGCGGGCTTCGATGGGGTCGAGCTTCACTTCGCCCACGCGTATACGATGGCCTCGTTTCTGAGCGCGAAGAACAATCGGCCCGATGGCTACGGCGGGGTTCGAGAGAACCGGGTGAGGTTGCCGCTCGAAGTCTATCGCGCGGTGCGTGAGCGAGTCGGCCCGGACTACACGGTTGGCGTAAGATTCCTCGGCGACGAAGCGATCGAGGCTGGGAGTCATCTCGAAGATGCGGTTTACTTCGGCGTCGAGTTTGCGCGGGCAGGCTTCGATTATCTGTCGGTCTCAAAAGGTGGAAAATTTGACGACGCGAAGCAGCCGAAGGTCGGCCACGCGGTTTATCCTTACACCGGGCGCAGCGGGTACGAGTGCATGCCGACCGTGCTGTCCGATGAGCGCGGTCCTTTTGGCCGGAACGTCCCGCTCGCAGCGGCGATCAAGCGATCGGTGAACCACGCGGGGTTTGCGACTCCAGTGATCACCTCGGGCGGGATAGCGACTTTCGAACAAGCTGAAGCTATTCTTCGCAACGGTGAAGCTGATATCATAGCCGCCGCGCGGCAATCGCTTGCGGACCCCGATTGGTTCCTGAAGACTCGGCTCGGACGCGGGGATGAGATCCGGCGGTGCGTGTTCACGAATTACTGTGAAGGGCTGGATCAGATGCACAAGCAGGTGACGTGCAAGCTGTGGGATCGAGTGAATCTGGATGAGCCGGGAATCACGATGAGCGATGACGGACGAAGGCGTTTAGTTCCTCCGCGATGGCGCGGGTAAACCTGATTCGCATTTGCGGCTTTGCGGAACTTAGCGTCTTGGCGCGAAACTACCCAACCCAAAGCCGCAAGGATCGCGAATCTCAGTTCGATAAAGAATGAGGACGTACGCAGCATGATGTATTGGCGCGAAATATCGGTCAACTGGGGTGAGTCGGACCCCTTCGGTTTGGTCTACTATCCGCGAATGCTCGCCTGGTTCAACGACACGGAGCACGAGTTGTTTCGCACGCTTGGCTACCCGATCGACAAGATGATCCAGAACGATCGCACGACGTTCGTGATGGGCGAAATTCATTTTCGCTTCATCGGACCGGCGGCCTACGGCGACCGCGTCACGCTCAAGCTGGTGCTTACGGAGATGAGGGAGCGTACCTTGCACTGGAACTGCAGCGCCAAGCTTACCTTGAACGGCGCACCGGTGACCGAGGGCACTGCGACTCGCGTGTACGCTCGCATCAATGAAGACGGCACACTCAAGTCCGCGCCGATACCCGAAGAGATGCGCCGAGCGCTGACCTCCGCGGGTGTGGTGACCTCATTCGCACCGAAAGGCGGGAGCGAGTGAGCGCGGGAGACGAAACCGCTGATGTTCGCGGCCTGAAGTCACGCTGGGCGTTAGCGAGCTTTGCGGATCTTGGCGAGCTTTGCGCGAAACCCGATTCCGGGAAAAATGTTTCGCGCAAAGACCGTCAAGACTCGCAAAGGCGCAAAGTTTGTTGAAGTCTGTCGGAATTCGCGGAGACACACCGAATGGCGCAGACATGGCCACAGATCGCGCTGCCTGATTACCCGAGTGAAATCCAGGCCGACCCGCGTGAGCTCTCGTTCACCCGCGAACAACTGCTCAAGATGTATTCAGCGATGAGGCTCGCCCGAACGTTTGAAGAAAAGCTCGCGGCGCTTTACCGGCAAGGCAAGATCTTCGGCGCGGTTTACCTCGGCATGGGTCAGGAGGCGACTTCGGTTGGAAGCGTCAGCCTGCTTCAAGACGGCGATCTGTTTTCGACCGTCGCGCGCAATCTTTCGGCGTGGTTCTATCGAGGCGTCAAACCCGAGCACGTCATGGCTCGCTGGTTCGGGAAGGACCAGCCGCCCTCAAACGGGCGCGAGCTTGGGTTGTTTTTGGCAGATCTCAAAGAGTACGGCATCTTCCCTTATCACAACGGCTCGATGGCTTCGTGGATTCCGGCGGGCGCCGGCTATGCGCTCTCATTCAAGATGCGACGGCAACCGAACGTGTGTCTCTGTTTCACCGGCGACGGCGCGACCAGCCCAGGCGATTTTTATGAGGGCGTCAACTTTGCTGCAATACACAAGCTGCCGATGGTGATCATCTGCGAGGTTAATCAGTTCGCGTACTCGACTCCGCCTCAGTTGCAAATGCCGGTAGAGAACGTTGCCGATCGCGCGTCCGCGTTCGGGATCTATGCGGAAACTGCCTTCGGCAACGATTTGTTCACGGTGATAGCAGCCGCGAGGCGTGGTATCGAGCATGCTCGAAGCGGCAATGGTCCGGCGCTGATCGAGTTCAAGACTTTTCGAAAGCGCGGCCATGGCGAGCACGACGATATGGCTTACGTATCGAAGGAGCTTCGTGAGTTTTGGGAGGAGCGCGACCCGGTTGCGATGTACCGGAAGTGGCTGACCGATCGCGCGGCGATCGATGAAGCGGACCTAATGCGCGTGGAGGATGACTGTATCCAGAAAATCGATGCGGCTGTGGAGTATGCGACGTCGCTGCCGTTTCCGAAGCCGGAAACGGTGACTGATCGACTGTTCGCGCCTTCTCCGCACGATCCGAAGCCTGAAGATCGAAAGAACCTGCTTCAGCCAATAGAGACTCCTGCAATACCTGCGTTGACGGCCTCGAATGAACGGAAGACAGGTGAGCACTTTTAAGGCGCGAGCAAGGGAACCGCTTCTGCTGGCGGTTGGACTTCCATTGGTCGTAGTCGCCGTTGCGTGCACGGCGCACTCTGGGCCAGCATCGCAAGCTTCCGACCAAAGCGCTGCTAATAGGTCTGCAGATCCAGTGATTGAAGTCTCGCCGGCGGATGCTACGGCCTCGGATGATGATCCATGCGCGGAGATGTTTTCAAACCTCTTCGTTGGGGTGGACTCAATCTCATACAACGGGTACGAGATCGTGCGCCTCCACAAGACTGTTTATGACAAACCAACCAGAATGGACATCCCAGTGAGTTACGCGGAACTGAGATCTGGCGGGAGAACAATCGCGACCTTCGACAGCGTCTATTTTGGCGGAGGCAATGAAACTAACTTTGGTTTCGCATCGCTTCTCGGCGGAGAAACAAAGCAACTCGTCGTTTCTCAAACGATTCCGCGCAATGGCCGCCAATGGGTCGTTGACCTTGCTTCAAACGCCACGACTGTTTTCGACAGCAACGAATGGAATCTCGGTCAGGAGGATGTCTGCATTCACGACTTCGACGACGATGGCGTTCAAGAGATCTCGCTAGCGGTCACGAGCTTCTGGGGTTTTGGCGCGATGTCAATGGCCGAGAGCCCGATGCCTGATGTGGTTTTCAAGTATGAGGCCAATGTTCGAAAGTACCTGCCCGATAAGCAGCAGTTTGCTCGCGGGCTTGACCACGTCGACGAAGATGTTCAGACCATCGATCCGGACGAGAACCCAGGGGAGGGTCCGAAAGGTCCGTACCTAGCGGCGCGTCTCGAGATCTTCCTCCGTTATGTCTACGCAGGTCGCGAGAGCGACGGCTGGTTATTCTTCGACAAGACATACAACTTGAAAGACAAACAAGAAATGAAGCGAGAGATCAAGCACATCCTGAATACGGAACCGGTGTACCGGTTCGTCTACGGAATGCAGCCCATGAAGCGGTAGTCGTTGTGATTTGACGGTCACTTCTAACGGACCGGTACGCGAGGGAAGTCATCATGCCCGTAAGGTTAGTACAGGCGTTGAGGAACGCGGCAATATTCGTCCTCTTCGCGGTCGGTTTTGTGCTGGTCTATGCCCTGATTGTCGGGAGGCTTGGCATCTTTATCGGCAGAACAAGTTACGAAATAGACGCTCCAACGGAGATCCGACTAACGGCTCTCCTCTTAATCTTTGTCATATTGTGCGCGATACGATTGCTGTGGCTAAGCCGTAAATCCATCGGATGACGTAGATGCCGCAACTAACCTACCTCCAGGCAATCAGCAACGCGTTGCGCAGCGAGATGCGACGCGACCCAAACGTGTTCGTGCTCGGCGAAGACATCGGTGTATTTGGCGGCGCGTTCAAAATCACTCAGGGCTTTCTCGAAGAGTTCGGTCCCGACCGCGTCATCGACACGCCCATCTCCGAATCGGGCTTCGTGGGGGCGGCGTGTGCAGCGGCTACAGTTGGGTATCGGCCGGTGGTCGAGTTTCAATTTATCGACTTCATCGCCTGCGCTTTCGATCA
>DATLWF010000085.1:0-5886 GCA_035576605.1 Blastocatellia bacterium
ATAATCTGCTGAAACCGATAGCTTGTTTGTTCTCACTCCGCCGCTGAAAGTCACGTCGCGCACGCCGTCGCCGCTGCCCAGGTCCATCCGCAGATCACCGTAAACTGTTGAGAGCGGACGGTAGCGCACCGCGACATTCACCGGAGAGAAGCTGCGTGCGCGTCCGCCGAAAGTGAACCCTGACAGCGTGTTGAGGGGATAGAACTCGTTCCGCTGACCTTCTATTAGCGCGCCGCCGAAGTTCCGATCAAAGAAATATTTCTGTGCGATCTTGATGGTCAAGACTTCATAGGCCTGCGGCGTCTCGTTCTCGTTAGTCGCCGCATCCTCAGTGGTATTGGCCTTCTGTTCATTACTCCGGCGCCCAGTCGGTGCTTGACTAATTGAAACGCGATCCTTTGGGTTCAACTCATCTTGTTTGCCCGTTTCGAGCCTGGATTTCGTTGCATCTGTCTGCGTCTGGTCAGGTTTGTTTCGCTCGGGCTGCTGCGACGCCGGAGGTTCCGTTTTTTGTGAAGTCTCTGTCTCGGTCCTGGTATCGGCTGCGGTGCTCGGCGGTTTTTTCTCGCGATCGACCTTGTCTTTCGCTCCCGGCTGCGCTTTCTTATCCGCCGGTGAGCGACGTCCCTTCGAGCGCTTCCGCATCAGATCAGAAGGGAACTTCCTGGTGAAGAATCGATTGACGATCGCATACTCGAACTCGTTGGTGTTAGCCACGACGTCGTTATCGTCGAAGCGGATGATACGGTTGAACTCGCCGCCGATGCCGCTTATCAGTCGATAGGTGAGATAGGGCTCGATCACGTGCTTGAAGCGAGTCGAGCCATCCTCGTTCGTATAAGTCTTCTCGAGAGCGGGCGGCCTGACGTCCACCGCGAGTTCGGCGTATTGACGTGAGATGCCTTTGGGAATTACCGGGTCCTGCGCGTTGCGATCGAACAGCTTGAGTCCGGGCGTGAACTCGATTCGACTTGGATCGAGCCGCGGATCCGCCGGATCAAATGTGAATTTCTCCGGATCAAAAGCCGGCACGTTGGGATCCATGCTGCTGGTGTAGTAGGTCTCGCGCAGACTGAGGCTTGGTGTGATGGCGACGCCGGCGATCGTCGCAAGCGGCACAGTTATCTTCGGCTGGAAATCGAATCGCTGAACGGCCGCCGGAGTCACCAGCGTTACGTTCGTATCGATCGTCTCCTCCTTCTTGAGGGCGCCGATGCTCGAGTTAAACGAGAAATAGATCGGGCTGCCTTCAAGGATCCGGCGCGGGTACAGGGTCGTATTTATTTCGGGCGCCTGACGAATCTTGACGTCGACATTCGTTCCGGCGCTTGGCGTAAGCGGATTGCGGCTGGGGTCGAACAGCGTCGTAGTTTCATTAGAGGCCAAGAAGTTGAAGCTGAATCCGTTTGTATTATTGTTCGCATAGAAAGTTGATTCGCGGCGCGGGTCGATGACTTGCGCAATGTCGTCGGAGAAGACCTGGCGAAAGGCGAGGCTGGTCACCAGCGAGACATTCCCGACTGCGAGCCAGCCGTGACCGAGGTGCTGCACACCCTCACCGATGAAAGCTGTCCCTCCTTGATTCTCCCCGGCGGGCCCGAACAACCTGTCCTTCACCGTGAACACCCCGAGCCTCAGGTACGAAAGCTCGTCGGTTTGCGCTCGAAACTCGGCGCCCATTCCGAGCCCGCGCTGGGTATAGATGTCCCCGCGAAATGTAATGTCCGCCGATTGGCCAAGCGTCTGGTAATAGGCCAGCTTGAGCGTCCGTCCTTTCTGATTTGAACTGCCGGTGCTCGGCAACAAGAAGCCTGACTTGCGCTCTCTCCTTGTCGCCGGTATCCACACATAGGGCAGCACGAAGGCGGGAAGCGTCTTCACTCGAAACACGGCGTTGCGCATGATGACGCGGTCGCCCATCTTTAGCTCGGCGTGCCTGGTCTTGAAACTCCACTTGGGGATCACGTCTTCGCAAGCGGTGACGTCGGCGTCGAACAGCTCGTAGGTGTCCGGTCCTGTCTTCTGGACGCGCGCTGCGGTGAAAAAAACATAATCGCCGGTCTGGGTGCGGTTGGTGAATCCGGTCGTGTCCCAGAAGACGCCTTTCTTGGTCGTCCAGTTGATTTCGGCGCGGTGCGCGGTGACTCGCTGGTCGGCGCCTTGATCGAAAATGACGTTGCCTTCCGCCACCATGTCGGCGGTGGTGTTGTTGAAGGTAACGCGATCAGCCTGCAGTCGAATCTCGCCCTGGGTCGCATTCACGTAGCCTTCGTATAAGAAAAGGTCGGCATTCTTTGATTGCTTGTCAGAGATGATTTCGACTGTTTCATCAGCAGCCGCCGCGCCGGGCGACGGTTTAGCAGCTTCCTTTTCAGCCTTCGCTTCGTTCTTGCGGTCGGCCTTTCGAGCGCGTTTGTCCTTTTTAGCCTCGGGGTCGTCCTGACTCTTCTGAGCTGGTTGCGATTGCTGAGGTACAATCTGACGCGCGAGGATCGATCCCGAGTTCAACGCGATCAGAAGAGAAAGGGAGAGCGTGATTGAGAGCGGCCGCAGGGAACGGAGCATTGAATTAAACCAGCCTCTGCACGGTGAGTCGATACTAGCATGGAGCTTTTGCGCGCGGCAATGTCGGTGGACTCGCAGCGCACATCGTCGTAGTATCGTGCCTGAACCCTAAGACTCGGTTGCCAGGAGGAATCGATGGCCGGCAGAACACCAAATGGAGCGTTGGATGATGTTCAAGCACGCCGCCTGCGACGAGGGTTTCGCAAGGGTGTGTTCGTCATCCCAAGCCTGCTTACGACGGCGAATATCTTCTGTGGTTTCTACTCGGTGATGGAATCCCTCGCCGGTATAAAAGCGCTAGCCCTTGTTCCATTGTCGCGTAGTTTTGATTTTGTGGCCGACCCCGGAGACCTTAGGATGGCCACGGAACACTTCGATCGAGCTGCCGTTGTCATCGGCTTTGCGGCGCTGTTTGATTTGCTTGATGGACGGGTCGCTCGCATGACCAATTCGACCTCCGAGTTCGGCCTCGAGCTTGATTCAATCGCCGACGTCATCTCATTTGGTGTCGCGCCGGCGGTGCTCGCATTCGCCTGGGGCTACGGCCAGGTGCCTGACTTGCACAATGTTGGGTGGGCCGCTTCGTTCCTGTTCGTCATCTGCGGTGCGCTCAGGCTGGCGCGGTTCAATGTTCAAGCGCGACGCCCTTACTCCAACCTCCCGCCCAAGAATCCCAAGATCGACAAAAAGGCTTTCGTCGGAATGCCCATTCCGGTTGGCGCGACGATGATAGCTTCGATTACGCACTTTTCGCCGAGGCCGCTGGGATACAGCGCGGATACTCACCTATGGTCGCTCTGGATAGGCCCTCAGGTCTATTCGACTGCGCTCCTGATTCTGGTGGTGTGCCTTGCCTTTCTAATGATCTCGACTCTGCGGTACTCCAGCCTCAAAAACATCGGCGTCGGTAACCGGAATCCAAGAATCTTGATAATCGGGCTGGCGCTGGTTGTGACGTTGATCTGGTTTTATTCGCGGTGGTTTTTGCTGGTAATTTCCACGGTTTACGTTTCGCACGGAGTGTTAGTGAAGCTGTGGTCGCTCGTGAAACCACGACGAGTCGGAACTGCCCACCCGGAGATAGAACTCGATACGAAGCCGTCGCCCGAAGTCCGGAGTTAGAGAAATTGATTACAAAAACGTTTCGTCCGACTCGGCTAGTAATTTGTCCAAACGCACCCGGCTCCCCATCAAGCAAGCGTGGCCTGCGCCCTTGATCACTTTCACTCGTGCATTCGGCATTCGCGCGGCCATCGCGTACGCTTCTTTGACGGATGGAATCAAAAGGTCTCGATCACCGACGATGAATAACGTGGGCACCTGGATCTCAGAGAGTCGAGGCTCGAGATCGAGGGCCTCGATTAGCTGAAGGCGCCGCGCGTAGGCTTCGCTGCTGACAGTTCTGATAGCGCGCCAAAAGAGACGCCGGTCGTCGCGGCCCACCCCGTCGACGAGCAGACCCAGCGTGCTTGCCGCGCGTCGCACCGGCCATAGCAAACGGAACGGCACGCCAGAGGCGATCTTCGCGCCCAGCCTGATCGTCAGGCGGTTTCGGAAGCGCGGAAACGAATTGACTACCACCAGACGTTCAACCATCCGCGGATACCTCACCGCAAAGTTCAGCGCAACTGTGCCGCCGAAGGATTCTCCAACTATCGTCGCTCGCTGTTCTCCCTGATCCCGGATGATCGCAGCCAGATCGTCGGTGAGATCTTGATAGGTGAACCGGCCGAGTTCGCGAGACCGAAAGGTTATGACGCGGTGGGTTAGCGCGAGCCGCGGAGATTGCTTGAAGAAGAGCTGACCGGTGCCGTCGAGGCCGGCGACGTAAATGAGCAGGGGTCCCGAGCCTTCGACTTGATACTGCGGCGAGGTCCTGCTGATCACGGCTCGTGACGGCTGATATCTTCCAGTATGCGCTCGGCCGCGGCGCGAGGATTGGAATCGTCTGTAATGGCGCGACCGATGACTATGAAGTCGGCCCCGTCGCGTATGGCATCTGCCGGTGTGGCGATACGTTTCTGGTCACGCTTTTCGGACCACGCCGGCCGGATGCCGGGTGTGAGGATGATGAACCGCTCGGCGGTAATGCACTCGCGGATTAAGCGAATCTCATGGGGCGAGGCAACGATCCCGTCGAGCCCTGAATCGCGGGCGAGCGTCGCCAGGCGAACAACCTCGGCTCTCAAGTCCGATGTGATGCCAACGTCGGCGAGATCGGCTCTGTCCATGCTGGTGAGCACCGTTACGCCGAGCACAGCAGGCCGGGTGATCCACAGCAAACCGCGATCGCCTACCGCGTGAGCAGCCGCGCGCATCATCTCCGATCCGCCCAACGTGTGCACGTTGAGAATCGAAACTCCAAGCCTCGCCGCCGACTCAACCGCGCCGGATACGGTGTTGGGGATGTCGTGAAACTTGAGGTCGAGAAATACGCGTTCGCCGGACGCGACAAGCTCGTGCACGAGCTGCGGGCCTTCGGCTGTGAAAAGCTGGCTGCCGATCTTGAACATGCCGACCGCGCCGCTCAGCCGCTCTACGAGCCGAAGCGCACTGTCGCGATCATGAACGTCGAGTGCAACTATGAGGCGATCCTTGACGCTTGAAGGAGCCGGGTTGGTACTCGTAGCCAGCAACATTGCCTCCTCGGAGAAGGACGCGGGCAAAAGCCTGCGTTATCTCGATTTCATACGCGAATTCGTCATCGCAGTTTCGAATATAGCGGCGGGAGGAACTCGATTCAAGCCGAAGGCCGCGCGAGCGCTCGGGATCATTGCGCGGAGATCCTGAGTGAGCAGCAGGTAAGAATGAAGCAACACCACCACTCAAATCCAACAGGAAGCTTCGCTTAGAGAAGATGTGTGTTTGGGAACTAAGGTGAAAGCCCGCGATCCATACTGGCAAAGACTCAAGCGATCACGCCCCGCTAGCCACGCGGCGGCCCTCGGAGTCCGCTTCAGTCAGCCGGACGTCTTGCAGCAGGCGCCCTCCGACTTCCTGGGTCATTCGAATTGCGCCGTTGAAAACTGCGCCCTCCTCGACCAGCAGCACAGGCGTAATCACATCTCCGTGCACGCGGCCGGTCTTGCGAATCTCGAGCTTCGATCTCGCGACCAGATTGCCTTGAACCGACCCGTGGACGACGCACACGCCGACGTCTATCTGCGCCTCTATTTGACCCGACTCACCAATGATGAGAGTCCCGCTGTCGGATGTAAGCTTACCGTCGACCTTACCCTCGACCTGAAGCCGGTCCGCGAACGTTATGTCGCCTTGGATCTCAATGCCGCGACTTATCAACCCGATATCCGCCCCATTGCC
>DATLWF010000086.1:0-9369 GCA_035576605.1 Blastocatellia bacterium
TTGAATGTCTAGGAACTCGGGTGGGGACATCCAGAACTTTTTCAGGCTCATAGTTGGGAACTCAGTATAGATTCGCACGAGCTTGCCAGGCTCACGGTAGGGCAGCGGCCTCAGCAGCACTGCATTGACTACGCTAAAGATCGCGGTATTTGCGCCAATGCCGAGAGCCAGAGTTATCACCGCAACTGCTGCGAACCCCGGTTTGTGCAACAGCATTCGCAGTCCGTATCGCAAGTCTTGCAGTAAACCTTGCATCGTTCCTCCCAAAGGTCAGTCACCAAATTCGATGAGCGTCAGAACAAGTCCCCTGAACCTGATAAACCGTAATGCTATATCACTGTAATGCGCTACAGGTGGGCACACGAGCGCACTTTTGCCTGATTACCTGAGGGAGACTAACCAACTAGCGTGCCAACGGAGTTGTCAGGGACTCGACGTATACGGTTGCCCAGGAATTGCACGAACTAGTGGCCCAGCCGGCCACTAAGTTGAAGTTTGATTGAGGTTTGGTGCGATTGGGATATGGCGGCGAGGATCCCCGGGAAGCCCACCGTCAAGATCCGAAATTCGCAATTCGAAATTTGCAATCTCCCCGGTGTCCGTCTACAGGAATGGCATTCCCAGAATCGAGCAGACTCCAAGGCCGAAGACTCGGAAAGCTTAGTGCGTATCAGCGTAAACCAGTCCATCAGTGTCATCCATGGTCTATCTCTCGCTGGCAATGCCTCATACGAACTCATTAGACCACGGATGACGCTGGTCGGACGGGTTCACACGGATTTCGCAGCACTTGGACCTTGTTGACGACGACGGACCGCGTTTTGATTTGAGAATCCCGATGCTATAATGCGCGATGAGATCCTGGGCTCGCACAAGGGAGCCACATGAGCACAACGTCCAATCCTGAAATCGCGGAACTGTGGGAAAAGCTTGAACAGCTCGACACGGAAATAGCCGAAGTCCGCGCCAGCATCAATCGACTTAACAAGATCGTGAGAGCTAACATTCGTCAGGCGGTCTGGCAATCCATCGCGGTATTCATCAGCGTCTGCTTGGCGGTCGCCGGCGGGCTCGCATATCAGACCAGTGTGCTTAACAAACGTTTCGCGCAGATGGAGAAAGGTTGGGAGGAATCCGACAGGAGGTTTGCCGAACGCAGTAAACTGTCTGAGGAGAACCTCAAAACCTATCTCGAGCAATCCGAGAAAAAACGGACCACACCGTTCGACAATCTCAAACCGAAAGTCCGCGTCCGGCGGAAGTAACCTTCCCCCAATCGAAGTTTCGTTCTCTCGCGTTGCTGATTTTGAGAATCGCAATGCTATAATGCGCGTGAGATCCTGGGCTCGCACAAAGGAGCCTCATGAGCACGACCTTTAATCCTGAAGTTGCGGCCCTCCGTAAAGAGGTTGGAGAATACGGCAAGGAACTCGCCGAAATGCGCGGTACTGTCAATCAACTCAACAAGATCGTTAGCGCCTCCGTACGTCAGTCCATCTGGCAACTGATTGCGGTGCTCGTTAGTCTCTGCGTGACGATTGCCGGCGGATTGGCGTACCAAGGGAGCGTGATGGACAAGCGCTACGAGCAGATCGAAAAGCGATTCGAGCAATCCGATAAGAACTTTGGCGACCGCTTCGAGCAACTGGAAAGACGCATCGAGCAATCCGAAAGGAACATCACCGCGCGGTTCGAGGATCTCAAACAGGAAGTCCGCGCCCAGCGCAAATGATCTTCAAGCAATCGGTCCGCGCAGCACTGTCGCATCTCTCAATCCAACACAGTCAAGTCACCGGGCATCTCGAAGATTACGGGTGCACCGGGTACTTCGGCTTGATCGGCCGCACCGGAACATTCTTTTTGATTTCTTCAAGCCCAACCCGAATCGCCTTCTCGAGTTGCGGGTCCCGCCCGGCTAATGCGTCCTTAGGCAGGATTTCGACTTCGTAGTCCGGAATCACGCCCACGTTCTCGATTCCCCACGATGTGCCATCCGGGTTGTAAGCCGCGCGATTGGGCAGTTGAATGTTTCCGCCGTCAACAAATCTCGGCGTGTAAACGTAAGGTCCGATGCCGCCGCCGCCGGTTCGCGTGCCGACTATAGGCCCGACCTTCGCGACCTTGTACATGAACGCGAAGGTCTCAGCCGCCGAGAAGTTCTCCTGATTCACGATCAGCACCTTTGCTGCAGGCCCGGGATTCACCGGCGTTGCGATGTCATCACCTTCGCGGAAGGTGTAGTAGTAGATCGGCCGGCGGCGCAGCCACTCGATCAGATAGTCAGGCGTGATGCCTCCGCCGTTGTAGCGCTGGTCTATGATCACGCCCGGGCGGTCGCTGTAACCCGAAAGTCCGCGAATGACATCCATCGTCCCCGGCCCGTAGTCGTTGACATAAATGTACCCGAGCTTCCCGACTGAAGCTTCTTCCACTCGGCGGCGATTCGCTTCGGCCCAATTTGCAAGCCTCAGACCCGCTTCATTCGGAATCGGAAACACCGTCAGCGTTCGCGCGCCTTCTTGAGTCGGGTTCGGGCCGACCGTGATCTTTACCGGTTGATTCGTTTTGCCGTCGAAATACGAATAGATGCTTTTCGACGCATCGATTTCCTGGCCGTCAACCGCCAGCAAGTACTCGCCCTCGCGCACGCTAACTCCCGGCGCATCGAGCGGCGCCTGCACGGAGCCTGACGGGCTGTTGTATTTTGTCGCGCGATAGATGCGCTTGAAGCGATAACGATTACTGGCGATTTCGTAGTCGGCGCCCAGCAGTCCGATGCGCACCGGCGGCCCGGCAGGTTGAGGTAAGTCGCCGCCTCCAATTCCAAGATGGCTGACCGAGACGTGACCGAGCATTCGATTCATCAGCGCGTTCAAATCCGCGCGCCGCGTGATGCTTGGCAGGTACTCGGCGAAGTGCGCTTCAAGCTCGGTGAGATTCTGTCCGTGATGGTTTGGCTCGTAGAACCAATCGCGCATTATGCGCCAGGCCTCCCGGTACATCTGCTTCCACTCGGCCCGGGGGTCGATCGTGACTTCCATCTTGGTGAGATCGATTTTTCCTTCGTCCGGTTTTGGGGCCGACGCGGCCGACACAAGGTACCAATTGCCTGCTTTGCCATAAAGCAGTCGGGTTCCGTCCCTCGAGACCTCGAATCCGCCAATCGCTTCAACAAGTTTGTCGAGACGCGCGGGCTGGGCGAGGTCAATCTTGTAAAGCACCTGCGAAGAATTGCTGCCAAGGCCCGGCGCGACCGGCCATTCGTTGATGAGCGCCATTAGCACGCCGGGTTTGCCGGGTGCTAGCGTCGAATAATCGCGGGCAGGCGTTGGCAGATCGACTATGCGGCGTCCGATGTCGTCAAAGTCAATGCGCACGGTCGAAAGCGCCTCGCCGGCTTTTGCTTCCGGGTTGGGTTGCGTGTTTGGAAGAACCGGAGACGGCGCGTCGTTCTGCAAGACGACTGCGTGCAGCCGGCGCACAACAAGCGGGCGGGCCAAAATGCCATTGAGAACGCCCCAGCCGAATTCACTCGTGCCGGCATTTGGGCTCGATGCGAAATACAGGTACTTGCCGCTCGCATCGAAGCAAGGCAACTCAGTGTGTGTGCGGCCGTCGGTGAGCTGGCGCGTGCGCTTGCCTTCTATGTCGTAGATGAAAACTGTTCGCACACGATTGTGAAGATGCTTCGAGTAGGTGAGCCACCGGCTATCTGGGGACCATGCGGGATACCACTCCTCCTGATATGAATAGGGCGAAGTGTCGATGGTTGTCACTGAACCGCTATCGACGTCCGCGAACCGGAGCGTGAGCCGCTTGTCTGTGAACGCAATTTTCTTCGAGTCAGGCGACCACGTGAGCTCGCGATAAAAGGTCGGCTTCGGCTCAATCGAAATCTTTTTCACCGGCCCCTCGCCACTGGCGGGCCGGACGTGCAGTTGATACTCGCCCGATTCATCTGAGAAGTACGCAATCGATTTGCCGTCCGGCGAAAGAGCAGGGAAGCGCTCCGCGGCGCCGGAGGTGTTGGTGATGTTGCGCGCGGCGCCTGTTGCGGGATCCAGAATGAACACTTCGCCCCGTGCGCCGAATACCACTCGATCTCCACTTGCGCTGGGTACGACCCAGTCGAGAGGTCGCGCGGCGCTCACCGTGCGCGGCTTCAATTCCGTTGTGTCGGGATTCATTCGCACGTCAACGACTCGCGTTTGACCGGTAGCGGTGTCGTGGAGATGAATGCGGCCGTCGCGTACGAAGACCACGGCGCCGGCTCCTGCGCCGATCCATCGAGCGCCATAGTGGTCAAAGTTCGTGAGCAGCTTGCTCTGCCTTGATGAAAGGTCGTAAGAGGCGAGGTTATAGATTCCGGTCTGGTCTGAGAGAAAGTAAATCTTATTCCCGACCCACACTGGAAGATCGTCGTTGTAGTTTCCCTGCGGCAGTTTTTCAATCTCGCCGTTGATCGCGTTGGCAAGCCAGACCTGGCCCTTGCTGCCGCCGCGATAAAAACGCCAGTCGCCGATTGCGGATGTGGGGGCGTAAGCTATTCGCCTGCCGTCGGGCGAAAACGAGCCGTTGACCGCTTCCGGCAACAGCGGCAACTCATTCTGCAACACGCCGCCGACTCGAATTGTGTAGAGTCGCGGAACTCCGGTAAGGTTCGACATAAACAGAATGCTGGCGCCGTCAGGCGTCCAGCCGTTCGCATACTCGTTGCGCGGGCTAAAAGTGATCTGACGCGCCTCGCCGCCCGCAGCCGGCATAACGTACAAATCCCAGTTGCCGCCGATCTGTCTCGAGAAGGCGAGCTGAGAGCCGTCTGGTGAGAAGACCGGGAAGCTCTCTTCGCCGGGATGCGTGGTGAGCCGCTTTGCATCGCCACCGCCTCTTTCTACCGACCAGAGGTCTCCGGCGTAGGAGAACACGATGTGAGTTTGGTTAACCGTGAGCCGCCCGAACAACGACGGAGCCCGCGATTGACCCATAGCCATCAACCATCCCGTCATCGTCACCAGGATTGCAATCGGAAGCTTCGTCGCGAGCTTCATTTTTAAATTCCTCCTCGTTGCCTTCCGTGCCGCGCACCACGTTCACGGCACTGGTTGTCACAGTTCTCCATCCGAACTGTAGAACAGACCGGGTGACAATGTCTTGGATTTCCAAAGCCACTTGGATGAGATTAACCCGCGCGGCAAATCGCACGGTAGGCAGTAGGCGTCATTCCGGTGAACCGCCGAAACATATTAGAGAAGTGGCTCTGATCATAGAAGCCGGCGGCAAGCGCGACTTCGCTGAGAGAGGCGTCTGTTTCGGCAATCTCACGGCACGCGAATTCGACGCGCACTCGGCGGATAAAATCGCCTATCGTGCATCGGAAATGCCTGCGAAACTCGCGGGTCAGATGGACCGGATGAACGCCGGCGCTTGCGGCCAACTCGGCCAGGGGCGGGGTCTCGGCAATTCGAGAAGTCAGCTTTTGCCTCACCTCGTCGAGCCACGGCGGGACTCCCTGCTCAGACTGCTTCGAAGAGCAACGCGCGAGTTCGGCCATCATCTCAAGCGTCAGACCTTCAATCGCAAGCCCCGACCATGAATCGCGACTGCGAAACTCGTTGTGCAGGCGTAGCGCAAGCGAAGCAAGCGGACCTCCATCGGATTCAGCAGGCTCGTCTGGAAGCTTCACGTCCTGGCCAACGCGCTTACACCATTCTCCGGTGATCTCGATCCGAAAGATCCTCACGCGTGAGTTGTGAAACGTAACCGAGTGGCACTCTTCGGGAGGATGAAACACCGTTGTCAGCGTCTTGCACTCGCGAGTCTTCGCCTCGACTCTTTCGGTGTAGCCGCCGCTCAGAACGATCCCCAGATACGCTTGATGGTGGGCGTGGGAAGACATTCTGAGATTTGCCGGATAGGTAGATTCGGAAAGCCTCAACCCGGCTTGCTGCCAGGCGTCGGAGCGAACGCCATAAAATTGGGAAGCAGAAGCCCTCGATGGCATAACGTATTGCTCCTCCTACGGTGGACTGGCCTGCGATGAATAAGGTTGCCTCTGTATTCGCTGCTCCGAAAGTGATCCTGCCGGGTGACTGCTACGGGCCGACGAATGCTGAGGACGATGTTGACAGCAAATTGAAAGTGGGCGCGAACGCGGTTGTTCCGCACTTCAACTTGGATTATTCAAGGTTCATACCTTTAAGAATTTCCACGAAGCGCGGGTTTGCCCGGAGCCGCTTCCAGCTCGGATCAACTGTGATGAAAGCCGATAAGAGCACATCTCGCTCCTTGTGAGCTCGCTCCAGCCAGGTAAGGGTCTCCTCCTCCTCGCCCAACCCGTTATGGATCACTGCGATGTTATACAGCGGAACATAACGTTGCTTTGATAGGGCCTTCAGTTCGTCCAGCACCGCCCGAGCCTGCGCATGGTCGCCCAATAGCGCATAGGCGTAGCCGATCAGGGAGATCGTCTGAGTGTTGCCGCCGGAGGTGTTCCTGGCCTTGATCAATTCCGCGATTGCCTCGTCATACTTTCCCTGACGGATGTGAATCTTTGCGAGCGTCAGCAAAGCGATCCAGAAGTTCGGGTCTATCTCGAGGGTCTTGGCCAGCTTTTCCGTCGCCTCCTCGTCTCGGCCGTCGTAGTAGAGGAATAGTGACTCGTGCGTGCGGGTGATTAGGGCGAGCGGGTCAAGCTCTCTGGCGCGCCCGGCCGCCGCGATAGCCTCTTTTTGGCGCCCCAGGGTGGACAGCAAAAGAGCGTAGGCGCGGTGAGCCTCCGACGAGTTCGGGTTGAGGATAAGGGCGCGCTTGGCCTCGCGCTCGGCGCTTGCCCAGTCCCAGTCGTACCAGCTATGCAGGATGGATAAAGTCGCGTGGACGTCGGCGAGCGTTTCATCAATTTCCAGCGCCTTCGCTGCTGCCGCATGAGCCAGCGGAAAGGCGTCATCAGGCGGCACGTCACTATTGATAGGGACGGATCGGTAGGCTTCCGCCATTCCGGCATAAGCAAGCGCATAAGTCGGGTCGAGATCGATTGCCTGTTGGAAAAACTGGATGCTTTTCCTGATCTCGGGCGGGATCAGCTTATTCCAACAGTAGCGCCCTTTCAGATAAAGGTCATATGCTTCAAGATTCTCCGTATATCGTTTGTTCAGCCCCCGCCTCTCCTCACTGCTGAGGGACAGGGCGAGCGCCCCCGCCACTCGCTCCGAGATGGCGTCTTGCACGGCGAACACGTCAGTAGCCTTCTCGTCAAACATGCCGACCCACAGCGAAGCGCCGTCCACGACATTGATGAGCCGGGCCGTCAGGCGGATGCGGTCGGCCGAACGCTGAAGGCTTCCGTCGAGTACCGCCTCCACTTCCAGCTCGCGCCCGGCAGCCTGCGGATCTTGCTCCAATCCGCCGTACCGGCGCACCGAACTCAGCGGGCGCACGATGAGCCTCCTGCTATTGCTCAGTCGCGCGATCAACGTGTCGGCCATGCCCAGTTCCAGCGCCTGATCCCGACCTAATTCCACGATGGGCTTGAAGGGCAGCACTGCGATTGTTTTAGCCTGTATGCCGTCAGCCGAGACCGACTCCGCGGGGCCGCTTATGATCTTCACTTCGGCAGCGAAACGAAATCCGCTGCCTGGGACCGTCACGATGTACCGGTGCTTTCCCAACGTGCGCCGCAGGGTCGAAACGTTCTGGTTCAGATTGTTCTCTTCGACAAACGAGTCCGGCCAGATGGCGCGCATCAACTCATCTTTCTTAATCACCTTGCCGTGGAGCCGCACAAAATAGAGCAACGTATCGAAGACCCTGGGCGTGAGCGGCAACAACTCACCGCGCCGCAGCAGCACGCGCTTGACCGCATCGAGGCGGAAGTCATCGAACTCGTAGATGTCTCGCTCCGGGACACTCATCGGTTTTCAGAACTTTCAGAAAAATTCATATGCATTCTAAAGATTTTCATTGCTCGATGGGAAGAGAATTAGCGCGTACTGACCGGGGGCTGCCCGGAAAAATCGGAAGCGAAGGAGAAAGAACATGAAACCAAGAATCTGCTGTCTGATCATGGCCGCCGCGCTATTGTCAATGCTCGGAATGACGGGCGCGAGTTCCATTACACATGCGAGCGGCGCGGTGCCGTCAATTCCAGCGATGCCGGCTTCGCTCGAATCGAAGGCGAGGCGTCTTGAGGGCACGTGGCAAGTGCAGGTCACCTTGCAAAACTGCCAGACGGGCGCTGCGATACGGACCGCCCCGGCTTTTCTGACATTCGCTCAAGGGGGAACTCTGGTTGAAACAACCACGGTTTTCAGCTCTTCGCAGCGTAGCCCCGGCCACGGCTTCTGGGAGCACATGGGCGGGAAGAGCTTCAAAGCCGTTTCCAAGGCTTTCCTCTTCAACCCCGATGGAACGTGGGCAGGAACACAGACGCTCACCCAGGCCATTGAGTTCGGCGATGACCCGGATGTGTTCAACAGCACTGCGACGACAGAAATCGTCGCGCCTAACGGCACCGTGATTCTGAGCGGTTGCGCGACTGCTGTCGCGCATCGCGTGGAGTAAGTGAAGGTTGCAGAAAATCAATCCGGGGCGACTTCCGGCGCAGGTTGGCAAGTTTGGCATCGGCACTGCTCGGCTGTTTTTAGCCCTTGCGTTCAAGCAAGCTGGATCACACAAGGCGTCAACTGCGACGCTTTTTTCAAAGGATGGATTCACGAAATGGAAAGAGCTTTGGCGATGCTAATAACGATGGCCGCGCTGGTTAATTCAGGTCAAACCGGAAATGACCGGGGAGTCGAAGGGGAGGTCAGGCGGCTGAATGCTCAGGAAGTCGAGGCCCTGTTGCGCAATGACACAAAAACACTGGGTCGCCTCTGGTCTGATGAATTTGTCGTGACCAACCCCCTCAATAAATTCGTTAAGAAGCACGAGGTGATTGGGCTTATCGAGTCGAGCACCCTTGCGTTCACATCCTACGACCGGCAGGTAGAGTACATCCGCATCTACGGGGACACGGCTATTATAGCCGGCAGCGAGACAGTGGTGTGGGCTGGAAAGATGCCGAATGCTGGGAAAAAGTCGTATCTTCGCTTCACCGCAGTCTGGGTGAAGCAGGGCCGACGCTGGCAAGAGGTGGCTCGGCATGCGAACATCACTGGCCTGCAGTGACTACCCCATCTCTCACGAGGGGTTGCCGTACCGTCCATCTGGCAACCCTTCCTTACGTGCCGTAACATTAGGACCGCCTCTGTCACGAGGTTGTGCGAAAACTCCGGGAATATCATCACTCTGATTTTAGTGCGACCATCGGATCTACCTTCGTTGCCCGCCGAGCGGGCACCAAACAGGCTCCCAGAGCCATTCCTGCGAGCA
>DATLWF010000087.1:0-6001 GCA_035576605.1 Blastocatellia bacterium
CGTCCCAGCAGTGATGGCCTGGGCTAAACTGACCAGCCTTGAGGTTGACGAGAAGATAGCGCCTGGGAGCGGCGACACATCGACCTTGTTGTCTATAGCCTTTCACGGGTACGCATTCTCTCAGCCTGTCGTGGCGGTAGCCGTATGGCTCGCGTTGATCATGTTTGGGTTATTCAAAGGGAAGCCGAGACAGAAGTCGCCGGCCGTGGCGATCCCGCGAAACGCTGCCTGTCCCTGCGGCAGCGGCCGGAAGTATAAACGCTGTTGCGGTCGCGTGTACTCTTAGCAGAACAAGCCGTCCGCGTATGCTTAAAGCGGCCTTGTGAAGCTGAATTCATTGGACACCGTGCCGTCGGGGTTTCTCACCTGCAACCTGACTGTCTGGCCGGGCTCGATGGTTTTACCTGCTTTCCTGGCGACCATCAGGGTACTTGGGTTGTCCTCGTCGTTAAACGTCTTTTTCACCCTAGCCCCATCCATTAACAAGTCCGCGCCGAGCCCGAAGTTTTCCCCCATCACCAAGAGCTGCTTACCGTGGACGGCGGCGCCAGAGATTGCCGGGGTGCCGGTCGGCACGCCCGCGGCCGTAGCAGTGATTCTCGTGGCATAAATTTGATCGCCGTTCTCAGTTCCGTCGTTATTTGCTTGGTTCCCAGCCGCATAGAAAGTAACCGCCCCGACATCGCTCGCCGGCGCTACCCAATTGAAGGTCCAGCTCGCTAGCAACGTTTGCCCTTGAAAGGTTCCAACGAAGCTGTGTTCGATGTATTGCCGGTTCCCTCCAGGTCCGCCTTCGAGCACCTGAGTAAGACCACTCGAGTTCTGAAGGTTCCCAGCTTTATTGCTTGTCCCGTCGAGTGCTGTGAGCTGAAAGCCCCAACGTCGGCGAGTGGTGTCAGTGGTCATGTGTTTTACGGTAATCTCGTAGGTCTTACCCGGCTCGTATGAAGAGGGCGCATCTATCTGTAACTGCCCGGGCCCCGTATTCTGCTCGCCGCCGTGGCATCCGGTAACCGCGCACGTCAATTCGAAGGGCGCGCCAGTGTGGCCCGGATTAGGCCCCTCTGCAAATGCGCGGGCACTTCTGACTGTCCGGTCACCTGTCAACAGCGCGCTTAGCAACGCGACCACAAAGAAGGTCATACACGCGACTTTGACTATGTCTTTTCTTGGCATACCGCCTCCCCTTAGGCAAAGCTCGACTTACATAAGGTGGTGGGCACTGCTCTACTTCCTTTGGATGACTACAGCCGCACCTTCCTGTGAGGTTGGAGGGCGGTCCATTTTCCGTGCTCAAACCATTCTGATGGGATAGAGATCGATCACGACAAAATAGTACACTGCTTGGGCATAAAAAATCAATTTGGCTTTGAACACTTCACGCCTACTTACTCGTCTTGGCTCAATCCCGTCGAGAACTGATTCTCGAAGATTGAAAGAGATGTAATTGCACGGTGTGTCTTCACATCGGTAAGAGACCAGTCCCAGGATCATGAGTTACTTTCGGCATTGGAATGAGGCCCATAACCCACACCAATGCTCGCGGCTTCCGACACGCTCATCGCTCGTGTAAGCTGTCGCCACGTGAAGACCACCGCGGAAGTCGTGATCATAGGCGGCGGGTGCATGGGAGCGAGCACCGCTTATTACCTCGCGCGCAACGGCGTGTGCGATGTCGTGCTGTTGGAGCGCGAGCCGATGCTTGGGATGGGCTCGACCGGGCGCAACGCAGGCGGCGTGCGGCATCAGTTCTCAAGCGAACCAAACGTCAAGCTTTCAATCGAATCAATCCGTTTGTTTGAGCGCTTCGCGGAAGAAGTCGGGTACGAGATCGACTTTCATCAGGACGGGTATCTCTTTCTTCTTTCCACCGAGAAAGACCTGAGCGACTTTCAGCGCAACGTCGAGATGCAGCGGCGCCTCGGTGTTGAAGTCGAGGTGCTGACGCCCAATGAAGCGCAGAGGCTGGCTCCCGGGCTTGAAGTCGACGGCGTCATCGGAGCGACCTTCTGCGCACGCGACGGGATAGCCGACCCGAACGGTGTGACAATGGGGTTCGCTAAAGCAGCTCAAGCCGCGGGAGTTGAGATCTGTCGTGAAACGGAGGTGGCCGGCATCAGAACCGAAGCCGCTCGCGTGACGGCGGTTGAAACAACACGAGGCACGATCTCAACCCGCACCGTAGTCAATGCGGCCGGACCCTATGCCCGAGACATCGGCAAGATGGTTGGGCTCGAGGTTCCTGTCTTTCCTTATCGCCGGCATATCTTCATAACTGAAACCCTCACGCCCGTCTCCAGTGTGCCGGGATCGAAAATCATGGTTATAGATTTCGAGACCACGTTCTATTTTCATCGCGAAGGCGCTGCGATTCTCTTCGGAATGTCGGATCCGGAGGAACCCTCAAGTTACAACTTGACCGTTAGTTGGGAGTTTCTTGAGAAGGTCACACGAACGGCGGTGAAGCGGCTGCCCGCTCTAGCCGAGGCTGGAATTGCGCACGCGTGGGCGGGACTCTACGAGATGACTCCCGACGCCATGCCAATCATCGGTGCAGCGCCCCAGGTCGAAGGCTTGTTCATCGTCGCCGGCTTCAGCGGGCACGGCTTTCAACATTCGCCCGCAGCCGGACGGGCGCTTGCGGAGATCATCGTTAATGAAGACGCTCGAAATCTCGATATGACTCCGTTCTCGTTTGATCGATTCTCGCGAGGTGCGCACGAGAGCGAAGCTAACGTAGTTTGAAGACCTTCAAAAGCCCCTCCGCTCTCCAGGCGCCAATAGCCAACAGCGCGCCAGCGACGAGGTCAATCAGGTAATGCTGGTTCAAGACTACCGTCGCAGTCCACATCGCGCACCCGTAAAAAGCGACCGTGGCTAGAGCCAGCCGACTCCTGCTTCGAGAAATGAGCAGCAACAACAACACCGGATAAGCGCCGTGCAATGAGGGGATGGCAGCGAACCACTGCGAAGCGTTCCTGATCATGCCCTGGATCAACGCTCCCGGCATCGCAGCCGCCATATTTGAGTGAGCGACAAGTTCCGTCGTCGGCCGCGCCATTCCGTTCAACGTCACCCACCACGGTGGCGCAACCGGCAACAGCGCGTAAACAACTAGCGCGCTGAAGTTCAAGACCGTGAATCCGCGGATGTGCTGAAGAAACGCCGCGCGATATCGCTCGCGCGACGAGCCCAACAACCAGAGCGCCACGATGACGAGAGGTACAACAAACAGATGCGAGAAGTAAATGATCTGTGCGGCACATTCAATAGTCGTTGCCAACGTCCCGTGGTGAGAAGCCAACCATGCATGGGCCGCGTGAGCCGGAACCGCGCCCTTTGCCAGCCAGCCGAAAGCGGCGCGCTCGAGCAAGAACGGGGGCTCAACGGCGACGCGTGAGTAAAGCAGCGGTTGAACCAACCGAAGCCGGTCGTACACGAGCCAGAAGGCGAACAACGGCGCCCAGTCCAGGAAAAATCTTCGGCCTCGTTCGGCAGACAGCAACGCGCCCGGAATTGCCAGGAGCATGAGCCAGTGGTAAGCGCGAACGCTGTCCGTCGCCACGCCAAGAGCGAGGTATGCGGAAACAAAAAGACAGACAGCGGCCTGCCACCACTGGGTGCGGTGTTTAAGAGTTATGTCCGTTGACAAGATCGATTCCACCAGGTCTTGTTGGCTTCAAATCAACCGAACCAAACTGCGAGCGGTGTGCCAGTCCCCAATCACAACTTCCCTTAGAATCCGCCGCAGTCTAAAGGGGTGCTGGCCAAGGCGATTGTGAACTTCCTTCGGATCGCGGCGCTTTCCTGCGACACCTGTCGAATAAGCGCTGCACCCGCACTGGTTCGCCTCGTCCTTGTCGCGAGCAATTGAGTTTGTGGAGGTGATGCGTTAAAACGTGAGCTTATGCCGAACATCTACGGAGTGCTCCCGGTGCTTGAAGCCTTACGCGCGGGAGCGCGTCGCATCGATCGCATCGTGATAGCCGAAGGCGTTCGTGATGCGCGGCTGCGCGAGGTACTCGAAGCAGCGCGGAGTGCTCGAGTGCCCGTCCGCCGCGAACCCCGTGTCGCGCTTGACCGGCTAACTCATAGCGCGAATCACCAGGGCGTTCTCGCAGTCACTTCCGCGGCGAGCTATTCCGATGCCGACGATCTCGTAAGCCGAATCTCTCATGACACAGTCTTCATTCTGCTCGACGGCGTAGAGGACCCGCACAACCTTGGTGCGATCATTCGAACCGCGGAGTGCGGAGGAGCCGGTGCGGTCATCGTACCTGAACGTCGAGCAGCACACCTCACAGACGCGGTTGCGAAAACTTCAGCGGGCGCAGTGGAGCACTTGCCTGTCGCCAGAGTGACCAACCTTGCTTCATTTATCGAAGAGCTGAAAAAGCACAATGTCTGGGTCGTGGGAGTTGAAGGTTCAGGTCAGATGGCTTACACCGAATTCAACTACACCGGAGCGACGGCGCTGGTGTTTGGCGGCGAAGGGGCTGGTCTCCATCGCCTGGTCCGCGAACGCTGTGATGCTGTTGTATCGATCCCAATGCGCGGCAAGGTGACATCGCTGAACGTGTCGGTCGCGGTCGGCGTCGTTCTGTTCGAGGTCCTCCGGCAGCGGGCCGCTACTAAATGAGTTAGCGATGCAAGACCCGGAGCGACTAATCATTGCTACTAAGAACCTGGGAGCGCCGTGATTCAAGTTTGACTGTTTCGATTCAACATCGCTCAATCGCTCTCCATAGCCGCGCATCGTATTAGTTTCCGGTCAAGTGACTGGCCTGCTATGGTACGGGCAGCACCCTCTGACAAGAGCCATCTAGCCTTTTTTGGCGAACTTTGGGCGATGCCTCCACCGGCATAGGAGGTGCACTCCACGACAAGTGTCGGATTCCTGAACGGTCTTTGCTCGTGCATTGACCAGGAGTTCGAAGAAGGAGGAATTATGACTTACACACGTTTGAAGAAGGCTGTGACGGCTGCGGTCCTTACCGCGGCTCTCATGCTCTCCGTGGGCTTCGCCAGTACTTCTGTGGTGTCAGCGCAATACCGTGAACACCGCTGGGGCTGGCAAGAGCGAACCCGAGAACATCAGGAAATGGAGAGAATCCGCCGTCTCGACCGGGAACGTCAGTTGAGATATCGCACGAACGGGTCGATCCGAACGGTCGGATACTACGACAGGCTGGGACGCTTTCACGCGTATGGTTTCTACGACAGATTTGGTAGATTCCATCGGTACTAAAACCGAAAGGGATGGTTCTTCGACCCAGTTCATTTCTGGTGAATGAGGCTGCCGGGCAAATCAGCTCGGTAGCTTTTTTTCGCGTACCGGTTGTTCGAGCTCTTTCACTGACCACGGATCTCTGGGATGCTGTCAACCACGAACCAGGCGTCCCGATTTTGAGCACAGGCTGGGGTCGACGGGCGGCGCAGCTTGACGCAACGCCGCCCGAATCCTGCCTATTCTTTGGTGTTGTTCTTCAGTACGGATGCAAGCACTCAATTCGTGTCGGGAGAGTCTTTCTTCTGGCTTACCTTCAGAACTGAATTGCTGCCGGAGCTTGCTACCCAGATGTTGTGTCCGTCAGAAAGAGCCGCCGATGGACCTCTACCCACCGGAAAGCTGCTGACTACGGACCCAAAGCGCGGCTCTAACTTCGAAATGGTGCCGGTACCGTAGTTGGATACCCAGATGTAACCGGCGGCGTAGGTCACGCCGCTCGGGCCGTCTTCCACAGCGTACGTATCGACGATAGCTCCATCGAGTGCCTGTAGCTTCGTCACGCTACTCTTGTAGAAGTTAGTCACCCAGATGTTTAGCCCGTCGTATGCGATGCCAATGGGACTGTTGCCTGCGTCGAACGTGCCGAGCGCGTCTCCGTTGCTCGCGCGCAGCTTGGTAACGCTGCCGCCGGCGTTATTGGTCACCCAGATGTTGGCTCCATCATAGGCAAGCGCCGTTGGCTTCTGGCCAACTTTGAACACGCCAAGCACG
>DATLWF010000088.1:0-4946 GCA_035576605.1 Blastocatellia bacterium
GTAGTGGGCGCCCTGGGACTCGCGACGTTTTTATACCCCGTTATTGGAAGAGCGTGGCCGTGGATAATAGCGGTCGCCGCCCTGCTGACACTGGTAACCTGCTTTAATCGCGTGTCCCGCGCACTCGAGGAGTTGCGTTCCCGCGACGTGAAATGATAACCGATTGATCCAGATATGCTGACGTCGATAAAGAACCTCTCGCCAATCGTCCAAATGGGTCTGCTCGTGCTTGGGGTGCTCGTCGTGGCCTCCGTCGCCGTAGCGCTACTTCAGCGCGCACGTCCAGAGAAGGACTTCTCAGAACTGTCAGCCCGCGTGCGAGCCTGGTGGATAATGGCGGCGGTCTTTTTCGGCGCGGTCGTCGTGAGCAATCGAATATCCCTCGTCTTCTTCGCACTCCTGAGCTTCTGGGCGATGAAAGAATATGTAACGCTGCTGAAGACCCGCCCGGCAGACCATCACGCGCTGGTCCTCACGTTTCTTGCCGTACCAATCCAATATCTCTGGATCCTGCTCGACCCGCCGTGGTACGGAATGTTCATCATCTTCATCCCGGTTTACATGCTCCTGTCTTTGCCGGTGCGGATGGTCTTGTCGAAAGAGACGAAGGGCTTCGTGGAATCCGCTTCGCAGATTCAATGGGGACTGATGATATTCGTATTTGGCTTGAGCCACATGGCATACCTGCTCACGCTCCCCATGATTGGTGACAAGGCTGCAAATGGACGCACGCTCGTTCTGTTCCTTGTATTCGTCGTCGAGATGAGCGACGTTCTGCAATACATCTGGGGCAAGACTCTGGGACGGCACAAGATCATCCCGACCGTCAGTCCGAACAAGACCTGGGAAGGTTTTGCCGGCGGCATAGCGAGCGCGATGTTGCTAAGCCTTGCGATTCGGTTCCTGACTCCGTTTTCAATCAGAGAGACACTGTTGGTGTCGCTGTTGATCACAATCGCGGGCTTTTTTGGCGGCGCAGTCATGAGTGCAGTCAAGCGAGACTTCGGTGTGAAGGACTTCGGCAGCGCCATACCGGGTCACGGCGGAATGCTGGATCGCGTTGATTCGCTCTGCTACGCCGCGCCTATTTTCTTCCACTATGTTCGTTACTTCTACACCAGCTAGTGTCCTGTAAGGGCGTATCCTCCGTGGCCGCCCTTACCTCGCAGTTGTATCATTCGGAGCAGAGGGCGGCCACGGAGGACCGCGCCTTACAGGACCAGTTACATTTCATTAGAGGCCGGGGAGGGCATCTTGGCGAGCGGTGCATCGGAAAAGGCGAGCGAGTCAACGGCGAACCCGACACCAGTGAAGACGAAGGGATTAACCTTTCGCTACATTGCTCAAATGGTAGTGTTTGCGGTGGCGATTAAACCATTCATGGCGCTGTTCATAGGCCTTCGCGTGCGCGGTCGCGAGCATCTCGCCGGGACCGCCCCGTTCATTCTCATCGCGAATCACTCGAGCCATCTGGACACGATCTCGCTGTTGAGTCTTTTCCCGCTTAGCCGGCTTCGCCGAATCCGGCCTGTTGCTGCAGCCGATTACTTCGAGCGCAACAGGTTTATTTCGCTTGTCACAAAGACGTTGTTCAACATTCTGCCAATCGCGAGAAAAAACATCACGACTGAGAACAATCCGCTGCGTCGAATGCGCGAGGCGATCGAAGCCGGCGACTCGATAATCATCTTTCCGGAGGGCACCCGCGGTTCGGGTCCTGAGATGGGAGAGTTTCGTTCCGGTGTCGCGCATCTGATCGAGAAGGTCCCCGGCGTGCCGGTAGTGCCGGCCTACCTCGTGAACATGGGCAGAAGCCTTCCAAAAGGTGAGTTCATTCCGGTGCCGTTCTTCTGTGAGATACGAATCGGCGCTCCACGAGTCCTGCAAGGCAGCCGCCAGGAAATTACGAGAGCACTAGAGCACGCGGTGCGAGAGCTTGCGGAGTAAGGCAGTTCATCCTAAGTTCTCGGCGTCTTTGCGAGTCTTGGCGTCTTTGCGCGAAACCAGTCTGCGCGCTCGAAGAACCGCGATGCTGGTTTCGCGCAAAGACGCCAAGATACGCAAAGGCGCAAAGGGAACGTATCCATTTCCCCTTTTCGTTTCCAACGCGAACGCTTCTCTGATGCGGATTACAATTGCTTGCGAAGCTCCTCTGTTAGCGCTCGAGCTTCCTCCGGTCTTCCGTGAAATTGCGCGGAGGTATTCTGAAAGACGGCGGCGCGCCAGCGGCCGTCCCGCTTGACAGCGACGAGCGTCTGAACCGCGTTGCGGTCCGGTTCGAGGTCCGACTTCCCGGGCATCACCATCCCTGCGACCGCGCATAACACTGCGACTTCGGGATTCAGAAAGCGCACACTTCTGACCTTCCCCACAAATGCGCCGGTGCGATGGTCGTCAAAGATGTGGCGATGCACCGCAGCAATCTCGGCCCGTCCCTTGAACTCCGAGCCATCGCATCCGATGGCGTCTCCATCATCAGCGAATAGCTCGGCAATCGCATCGGCACTGTGACGGTTCCAGCCGCTCACAATCTGCCTATAAAGCGCACGAACCTCCGTCTCCTCATACTGCGGGTCTTGTGCCAGAGAAGGTTTGGAACTCATGGTTCTCCCTCCTTGAGTGTTTTCAATCTCAAGCGCAAGCTCACCCGACCACAGATGACTGTTACGCATCATTACTCTGCATCCATCCGAGTTTCAGGTTGAACCCTACCGCTTATCAGGTACTTGATTGTTGAGATCGGTAATGACGATCTCGACGCGCCGGTTCATCTGTCTGCCTTCCGGCGTGTCATTGGTCGTGACGGGTCTAAGCTTGCCAAAACCGCGCACGGCCAGGATACGATCAGAGGGTATTCCTGACTTCAACAAGTAGCTGCTAACCGACTGGGCGCGGTCTTCCGAGAGCTTCTGATTGTAATCCTGGGACCCTACGGCGTCCGTGTGTCCTTCGACTTCCATATGATAGGGGCCCGGATAAGCTAGAAGTATTCCGGCCAGCTTGCTGAGCTTTTCACGCGCGCCCGGTTTGAGCGAAGCCTGATTGAAATCGAATAACACATCCGAAAGATTGACTATCAGACCGCGCGCTTCGCGCCTTGTCTCCAGGATCGCCGAGATCGAAGTGAAGAGTCGCTGTTGCAGCTCGTCCTTGTCCTGCTTCGCCTGCTCGGCTTCCATGCGAGCGCGTTCGGCTTCTACGCGAGCCAGATCTTCACGAGCCTTGGCCTTATCGGCTTCAGTCTGGGCTTGCTCGACGCGCAAACGCGCTTCCGCGAGTTCCCTTTCTGCGCGGCCGGCGGCATCCTGCGAAGCGGCAGCCTCTCGCCTGGCGCGTTCAGCCTCATCTCTCGCGCGATCAGCTTCGCTTCGCGCGTCGGCGATCGAGTTGCTTGCAGCGCGGCGTTCGGCGTCGAGTCTCGCTTGTGCTATGCGATCGACCGTCAGCTCACGCGCGCGTTCTCCCAGTCGCATCACGTCGTGTGCGAGGCCGCTGAATTTCTCCTCGTCCTTGCGTCTCGCCGGCCAGGTCTGCTCCAGCGCTGCCAGCTTGATCTCAGCTTCGCGCAGTTCATGCTCGGCGTACCGATTAGCGCCCGCACGACGGGCAATCTCCACCGAACGACGTGCGCCGAGTATCATCAGCGGCGTATTGTAGTCCGCGCTCAAAGCTGGCGCGTTTTGTGTAGAGACGACGTAAAGGTCACCAGGGTCGCCGCTGTATTCTATTTGACTCGCTCCGATCCCGCCTTCGGTTCCTTTGCGAAGAGTGTTTTCCGCTACGATGACCGGGCTGGGGAGCTTAACTGCCGAATGCGGCTCAGCAGTTATGATCAACCCGAAAGTCTGAAACGCGGTTGTGACTTCAACCTCGAGATCGCTCTTGATCGGCAATTCAGCAAGATTGTCTGCCTGACCCTCGGGCGCGATGGCCCAGAGAACGTAGGTCGTATAGTAGGCGCCGAGCGCCTGCGGATGACCGAGGTTCTGCACCTTGAGCTTGACTCGGGTTCGCCCTTCCTTTCGTTTTACTTCGGCCTTTCCCATCGCCTGTGGATCCAAGGCCGTGCCGGTGATGTTGACCGAGGTATCATCGTTATCTTTGTACTTGATAGCGAGTGTGTGGCGCTTGGCGATGATTACCGGTTCGCTAGTCTGGATTCGTCTCACCTCAACGGTCTGCGACGGGGAGTTGGTGGCAACCGTGAAAATGAGCAGCGCGCAAGGAAATAGAGCGCTCACTACGGCGATTATTCGTTTCTTCATTGCTCCCTCCTTTTATGTCCTAAAAGTTGACACGTGTGCGTGACAACCCTATTGAAACAGTACACTCGAAGTGCCAATCAGCGTCTATGACGCCGATTTACGTCTGTTCGAATGCATTGAGGTTGTGAGTGGCAAGGATCATTCCAGACAACGTGGAGAGATGATCGATTAGAGGTGAGCGCTCAAATTGAGCGACTTATCGAACCTGTACCCCAGCATGCTTGTGGTCGGGAAAGGGGTGGCTTGCCCCCGCTCTTTTGCAGGCATAGGTAATCGACGAAGCGGGGGCAAGCCACCCTTCCCGACCACGAGCATGCCAAGTCCTCGCTTGTTCCGCACGTAACTGTACCGAAAGCCAAGCAGGTTCCTCTCAAAGCATTTCATTTTCATGCGAATTCGTTCGGCTTATCCTGAGAGTTTCGTCAATCCGTCCTTGAGTCGCCGGGGACGTAAGGACCGCTACTTAACTTAGATTCTTTCACAAATCGCTCTCTATCTCTGCGAAGAGAGGAGGATGACGACAACAAAGACTCGCCTCATAAATACCTCCCTTCTCGAAATGCAGAGACCAGCGGCAAAGCACCAAACTAAAGTCAGCGCTACCGGTTCCCTGACGGCTTTTCATCAGCCTTCTTTTCTTCCTTTGCGGGCTTTGACTCCGGTACTTCGACTCCAAGCACG
>DATLWF010000089.1:0-5560 GCA_035576605.1 Blastocatellia bacterium
AGACAGTTCGCTGATTACCAGGTACCGCGCCCGTTCGAGCATCCTCTTCTCACGAAATGAGAGCGGCTTGCTCATTGACAGATACGTAAGATTCTTTAGAACCTCTGCGACGTGAAAGATGTCCCCGGTCTTCATTCTCTCAAGGAATTCCTTGTAGCGGTCTTTCCAATCGATTGGGGGGTTCGTGAAATCCGCCGAGAGCGCTTTTAAGAGCCTGTCACACTGGTTGTTGTTGATCGGCGACCTTAGACCTATCTCTACGGCGTTGGCGATCGGAACCATGACGGTTGATTCGGTCGCCTTCAGCCTGAGCAGGTAAAAGCTATTCGGCATGCCTGCGATTTCGGTAGTCGTGATCTTCTCGATTACGCCTATACCGTGGTTAGGATAGACAACTTTCTCGCCTATTTTGAAGCTCACAGATACCTCCTTGTGATCGTTTGAACAAAGTCGTGCCTCGGACTGAGGACTCAGCGGTGACCTATCCATTGACATATCGAGTTACTCGGTTATTGACGACGAGCCGCGAACTGAACTCGTCGGAGGGTTGCGTGATCCGTTGGGCAGTTCGGTTTTAGAACCGCTGACCTGCCCTTCCCAGCTTGCTCATCTACCCAGTCCGAAGTTTACAGTAGCCGATAGAAAAGGGTCAAGCAAAGATCGGCAAGAAGTGAAGCGTGATTCGTGAAGCGTGATTCGTGACCAGACCAAACGGGAATCCTGTCCGCGTCACGTTCCATGCATCACCCTTCACTCCTATGGCATCGTGAACGATATTATCCACGCCCGCCGCAGCGGACCACGCTCTTTGCGCAGCACCTTTATGACAACATCGTCGCCACTCTTAAGATCGCGCGTGGCCCGCAACAAGTCCTCCTGGCCGGCTACTGACCTGTTGTTAACCTCGACTATCAAATCATCCGCCGTCATACCATTCTCGTCGGCGATGCTTCCCGGGTCGACGCCGACGACGAACGCACCGCGAGCGCCTTCCAACCCGAAAGATTTCGCCAGCTCCGGAGTGAGCGTCTTCACATTGATTCCCAACGCCGACTTGGTTCGGGGCACGTTTGGCTTAGGCATCACTCCGCCTGGATTCTCGTTCTGGTTGTCGGGAACGCGGCGCGGACCTCGCGGAGCGAGAGGAGGCATGCGAAGATCGGGACGATCTTCAGCCTCGTCCTTCCTCTCTTCGAGCTTGACGTTTGCTGTGCGACGCTCCGCGGCTCTTACGTATTCGATATTGGCAATGCTGCCAACGGGTAGCGCGGCTATCCGGCGTATTAACTCGCGGACGTTCGTTACCTTCTGGAGGTTGATGCTGGTGATCACATCGCCGCTCTGCAACCCCGCGAGAGAAGCTGGGCTGGAGGGGTTGGTTAGTTCTAAAACCAACACGCCCTGGCCGTCGGCAATCTTGTTCAAGCGAGCAATCTGTGGCGAAATCTCTTGCGGCTTGATTCCGAGGAATCCGCGTCGCACCCTGCCGTCGGTTACCAGCTGATTGTATATGTCCACCGCGGTCGAAGAAGGAAGCGCGAAGCCTATGCCGTTGTAGTTTCCATTGTTGGTTACGATCTGGGTGTTGATCCCGATGACTTCGCCCGCCAGGTTGACGAGCGGGCCGCCGGAGTTTCCTGGATTGATAGCGGCGTCGGTCTGGAGGAACTGTTGGAACGGCATCGCGCCGTTGTCGGTCACGCGATCCTTAGCGCTGATTATTCCGGCGGTCACGGTTTGCTCCAGCCCAAACGGAGAGCCGATGGCAAGCACCCAGTCGCCCACATTGAGCTTGTCGGAGTTACCCATTCGCGCGACCGGTAGCGGCTTACTTGTTTCGATCTTTATCACCGCCAGATCGGTCGGCAGATCGATTCCGACGATCTTGGCGTCCGTCTCGCTGGTGTCCCAAAGTTTGACCCGGAGCTTTTTGGCTCGGCTCACGACGTGCGCATTCGTAAGGATGAAGCCGGCCGAATTCACAATCACGCCCGAGCCCGAGCCCTCGCGCGCGTAGACTTCGCTCTCGTAGACTTTTATGTGAGCGACGCTGGGCTCGACATCACGCGCCACTCTCGCAAAGGTCAGGGACAGCGCGTCAGGCGTCACCGCTGCGCTGGTAATCGTAAGTCTGTTGTCTTCCGATTTGGCGCGTGCGATTCCGCTCACGATCGCTCCTACAGCGGCTCCAATGGACAAGCAGCAAAGCGCAACGAGCATGAGGATCACCCGTGTAGGGCGGGAGATCGAGTAACTATCAGCGTAATCGGCTGAGGGTTCGCTTCTCTTGGACATCGCAACTCCTTCAGAAGGCAAGGCTCGCTTGAAGATCACAATGATTGACTATGGTGTTAGATCGATTCGAGGGAAGTATAGCAGAGCCTCAGTTGATGTTGAAGTTGAGGTGACACGATTGCGGACCGGTGAAGCGAAAGAGGCGAGGTTCTCATCCCGCCTCTGGTCGATTGAACCCGGCGCATCGCTCTGGTTAAATCCGATAGTGCGGTACAAGCAGCCAAGGTCCATTCAAGTTGTGGTCTTCGCCGATGCGCCCCCGGAGCTCCATTACCTCTTGCTTAGGCGCATCGCGAGCCATGGTGGGTTCTGGCAGTCAGTGACTGGTTCGCTCGAAGCGGACGAGACTCACAAACAGGCCGCCGTAAGGGAAGTGCTGGAAGAAACCGGCATCGGTTCGCGGGTGGAGGAGTTGATCGACCTTGGGGTGATCAACACTTTCGAGATCGCTCCTCAGTGGCGGGAAAAGTATGCGCCGGGAGTCACCCAAAATGAAGAGGTGTGCTTCGCCTTACGGGTTCGTGAGTGCGACGTGCAGGTTGATCCGGTCGAGCACGATGCATTCGCCTGGGAGACCTATGAGCGGGCAATGCAGATGATCTATTGGGATAGCAACAAGCGCGCCCTTGCTGCTGCCCGCTTGCTTTTTGAGTGACTCTCACGTTCGAGCGGTCAAAAACAGATAGAGTCCGCCCGCGCCAAATAAGAGGTTGGGACCCCACGCGGCTAGCATCGGAGGCAGCATCTCGTAGCGGCCCATTTGTTCGAACAAACCCGTCATCCCCCAGTACGCCAGCCCGATGCCAATGCCGATCGCTACCCCATATAATGCGCCTCGCTTGCCCACCGAAAAAGAGAATGGCAATCCGACCATCACCATCACCAGACACGTGAGCGGAAACGCAATCTTGTTTTGCAGCGCGATTCTCAAATCGAGGACATCGAAGCCTGAGTGCGACAGGTCGGTGATGGCACGGCGCAGCTCGGCGAGAGTCATCGACGAGGATCCCACCGTTTCCTTCTTGAAGTAGTCAGGGTGCTCGGCGAGGGCGACGCGTCGTTGCTCGAAGGGTTCGAACGCAACAGGTTGATCGCCTTCAAACCGGCGCTCCCACCCCTTTTCAAGGACCCATTCTTGTATTGAGTTGTCCCACCAAGCGCGGCGCGCGTAAAGGCGCCGCTTGATGCCGAACGGTTCTTTCGAGAGATCCAGCACGTTCAGCCTGGCGAATGTGTTGCTCGCTGGAGTGAAGTATGCGTAGTTGAAGATGCGCGATTCCGTCCCGAAGATCCACTTGTTGGTCGTTTGATAGAAGGTCTGTGGCGGTTCCTGTCCTTTGCGAATCAAGTACCGCAGATTGTTTTGTTTGCGGTTGGTGAACGGCAAAATGTAGTCTTGATTAACGAACACAAAAACCGACAGGAGTATCGATGCTACCAACGCCGGCGCGGCGAGCCGGAAAATTGACTGGCCCGAGGCTTTTAGCGCTACGACCTGGCTGGTTTTGTGAAGGATTCCGTAAGTGACCATTACGGCTACAAGCGCGGCCATCGGAGACACGGAATTCACAATCCACGGAAGCAGGAAAAGCAAATAGTTTGCGACAATGGCCGGGTCGATGTTGTTGCGTGTGATGTAGTCCAGTAACTGAAACAACGTGATGATCAGAATCAGCGCCGAAAAACCGCCGAGGATGAACAAGAAGAATCGTGTCAGATCCGAGAGTACCAGTCTGTCGATCAACTGAGGCATCCGCAGGCTGTAGAAGCTGCGACGGCGGGAAGGGGAGAGGGGGCGAGGGGGCGAGAAGGCGACGGGGAGACGGGGCGACGCAGCGGTCGCCCCCTCTCCCTGTCTCCCCATCTCCTCGTCTCCCCGTCTCGCCGTCTTCCCTTCGCCTCTGCTCGCTGGCCACGCGTGGCGAAGGCTGCTCAAAGCAGCGAGCGGATCCCAGCCCGGCCGGCGCTGAGCCATTATCACCGCCACACCCACCGCTGCCAGTAGTATGTTAGCCAGCCAGATTCCCAGCCAAACAGGCAGCGTGCCTGCAAGCGCGGCGTGCTGACCCCACAAGGCCAGTAAGTAATAAACAATGGTGATAGCCAGTCCAAGCAGCAATCCGAACGAGCGGCCAGTGCGGACGTTGGTGATCCCAAAGCCCACGCCAAGCAGCCCGAACACGAGACAGGCGGCAGGAAGCGCCAATCGCTTATGTATCTCGGCACGCCATTCGCGAGCGTCAGAGTCCGCCGGGGTATACCCGATGAGATCTCCCCATTCCATCTCTTCCACCTGATTAGCTTCGCGATCGATGCCCGTCGCATCGTTCTTCTTTTCCTCCGTGACCTCGAGGCCGATGGTCATCTCATCGAAGCGCGCAGCAGTGTACGGGGGCGGCTGATCGCCGGTTGCCCTCCTTTTCTCCTTTTCCTTTTGCTTTTCTTGAGGAGGCTGCGGGTCGGCGAAGGTTGGGGACGCAGCAATAGGCGGTGTCCCTGAAACTGGCTCTGGAAGCTGATTCTGCGAGTCGATCTGGTCTCTACGTCCCGGTTGGCCTGTGTCCGTCTGGTGCACGGCGCCGCGTTGCAGGTGCATTTCAGGCACATCGGACCGCTCGCCTTGACGCAGCGAGCCGGAGGTGGCCGTCACAATCTTCATCTGTCCCGTGCCGTTGCCGAGATCGACCAGAAAGATGTTGCGCCAGAGACTGTTTGCGCGATCGATGTCCTCGATGTAGATAACCTTCTGCGGGATGCTCTCTTCAAACACTCGCGGCTTGATCTCGCTGTTCAAGCCCTGGAAGACCAGCGATTGGTTTGCCTTCAAGTCTGTCAGGTTGCGGATCGATCGCGGAAGCAGGTTGAATGTGATGTACACCATCACCGTTGCAATTATCAGTGAGAGAGCCAGTACCGGCGCGAGCATGCGGAGGCGGCTGGTTCCGCTTGCCTTGAGAGCGACTATCTCGCTGTCACCCGACAGCCGGCCAAGCCCGACCAGGGTTCCTATCAACAGCGAGATTGGGATAGTAAACACGTAGATGCCGGGAACGAGCGCCGACATCACTCGCCAGAGAGTTTCCATCGGCAGCCCGTTGCGTGATGCGACGACCAGCAGTTCAGAAAACCGGCTCGCCTCTTGAGCGAAGATGATGGCCGTCAACAGCATCAAGCCGAGCAGCACGTAAGGGACGATTTCGCGGATTAGATAGCGGTCAAGCAGGCGAAACATTGGGATCGAGTCTAGCACGCGCACATGGGCTCA
>DATLWF010000090.1:0-10622 GCA_035576605.1 Blastocatellia bacterium
GATATGGACGCGTTCTACGCTTCCGTCGAACAGCGGGATGATGTACAACTGCGCGGTAAACCTGTCATTGTCGCCTGGCAGGGGATTCGTTCCGTCGTCTGTGCCGCGTCATATGAAGCAAGGGTCTTCGGAGTGCGCTCGGCAATGCCGGTGGGTCGCGCGAAACGTTTGTGTCCTCAAGCGGTTTTTGTTCCGCCAGATTTTCCGCGTTACCAGACAGCCTCGCGGGCGGCGAGGGAGATCTTCGCGCAGTATACAGATTTGATTGAACCAGTGTCGTTGGATGAGGCTTATCTCGATGTAACTGAGAACAAGGCGGGTTTGCCGACCGCTACGCGCGTGGCGATCGCCATTCGTAAGCAAATCAGGGACGAGTTGCATCTGACCGCGTCGGCGGGTGTGGCGCCAAGTAAGTTCCTGGCAAAAATAGCTTCGGACTGGCGCAAACCTGATGGACTCTTCGTCATCACGCCAGAAAACGTGGCCACGTTTCTACCGCCGCTGTCCGTTGGACGCTTGCCCGGCGTAGGCAGGGTGACCGAAGAGAAGCTTCGACGCCTCGGAATAGGAACAGTAAGTGAGTTGCAGAATCTGGATCTGACGACACTGGAAGACCAATTTGGCCGCTATGGACTCCGTCTGTACGAACTTTCTCGTGGCGTTGACGATAGCACCGTCGTTTCACAGAGACCGACGCAATCGATATCCGCCGAGAACACCTTTGAGCAGGACATACCGTTGTCCCAAACCGAGCCAGTGATCCGTCGCCTCGCACAGAGCGTCTGGTCTAGTTCGCGCAAGGAGTCTCGAGTCGCACGTACCGTGGTTCTCAAATTGAGGACAAGCGAGTTCCAAATTCTCACCCGAAGCCATACGCCGCCCTCTCCCCCTTCTTCCTGCGAGGAATTAATTAACATAGCGCTGTCGCTGCGAGAGCGAGTAGCTCTGAGCTCGCAGCAGCTCTATCGCCTGGTTGGAGTCGGTTTAGGAAACTTTCGGGAGCTCGAGGATGATTCAACGGAGTCACCGGCCTTTACCTGAGTCCTGCAGAATCTTCCCACGGTTGTTGCACGGGGTGGTAGATTTGTTAACCGATCCGCGGACGCCGACAACCTGTTTGTGGATGCATGGAGCGCTTTCCTGCGGGGACGATCCTCTGCGGGAGGAATTCGCTGCGCAGCGGGCCGCCGGACTGGCGGAGGTGCGCACACGTTTCAAGCGCGCTGTCGCTGATGGAGACCCTGCTACCGGACTCTGATGCGAACACGCTCGCGGGCTTACGTGTAGGCGGTCAACTTTGGATTGACCGTTCAGGCGTCGGCAGGCGCTTGCCGCAATGAACTGCTGCGCATTGTCGAAATTGCTTTGAAGGCCTGGCGAAATGAAGAGCTGTCCGGCAATTGGAACGGCAGGATCGCCCCAAAGGATTTACAGATCGACACACTAAAGGAGAAACACAATGACGAACCGAATGCACCTTGGCGGCAGCTTCACGCTCCCTGCCACCTCGATCACACTGAACCGCATGGGCTATGGCGCGATGCAACTTGCTGGTCCGGAAGTGTGGGGACCGCCGCGTGATGTTGACGGTGCGATTGCTGTCCTGCGAGAGGCGGTTGCGGTCGGCGTCAATCATATCGACACCAGCGACTTTTACGGTCCACATGTGACCAATCAGATCATTAAGCAGGCACTTCACCCCTATCCTGATGACCTGGTGATCGTCACCAAGGTGGGCGCTCGCCGAGGTGAAGACAAGTCCTGGCTTCATGCGCGTTCGCGTCAAGAGCTGATCGACGCAGTACATGACAACCTCCGAAATCTCGGGCTGGATAAGCTAGACGTCGTCAATCTTCGGGTTGGCGGAGCTATGGGACCATCGGAGGGATCCATTGAAGAGCCGTTAACTGTGCTGGCCGACCTCAAGCGTCAAGGACTGATTCGTCATGTCGGTCTTAGTAACGTCAGTCCCGCGCAGTTGGCTGAGGGTCAGAGAATTACCGAGATAGTCTGCCTGCAGAATCTGTACAACGTGGCACACCGGAACGATGATGGCCTCATCGATGACCTCGCACGGCAACGGATAGCTTATGTGCCGTTCTTTCCACTTGGAGGGTTCAGTCCCGTACAGTCCTCGAAGCTCGAAGCAGCAGCAGTGTCGCTGCAGGCCACGCCGATGCAGGTTGCGCTTGCATGGCTTCTGCAGCACTCGCCCAACATCCTACTGATCCCCGGCACATCGTCAGTCGAACATCTTCGCGAGAATCTCCAGGCTGCGACGCTACAACTTCCTTCCGAAATAATCGCCGATCTTGACTCAATCGGTAGAGACCCTGGGCAGTGATAACGCGGTTAAGAATCATGACCATGCATTAGGGTTCCGGCCGAATGTCTGAAGGGGTGAAGCCCATATACCTTGGGGGATCCTTTGAATCCCGGTGCCGTGAACCACGAACCGGGAACTCTTGAACCACGAACCCGGAACCCTGAACTCATTCGTGTCTGAGCGCGACCATCGGATCCACCTTGGTAGCACGTCGCGCGGGCAGAAAACTCGCAAGCGCAGCGACCGCTCCCAACACAAGCATCGCCATCACAATCGTAATCGGATCCTGGGCGCTGATGCCATAAAGGAAGCTCTTGACCAATCGAGTTGTGAAGAGCGCCACGGGTACTCCGATCGCTGCGCCGATCAGCAGAAAGGCGCCGGCTCGCCTCATCACAAGCCACAAGACTGATCCTCGCTGCGCGCCTAGCGCCATCCGTATCCCGATCTCACGTGTGCGGCGCGTGACGCCGTAAGAAATCACGCCGTACAACCCCACGCCGGACAGCAACAACGCCAGCAATCCGAAGAAGCTCGACAGTGTAGCTATCAGACGATCGACCAGAATGTCGTTATCGATCTCCTGATGCATGCTTCTCACCGCAAGCACCGGGATGCCGGGATCGATCGCCGTTACTTCTCGACTGATCGCTCCCGCGAGCTGAGTCGAGTCACGATTTGTGCGAATGCAGATGGACCTCGAACGCGCGCCCGGGCGCCACACGGCAAAGTAGATCATCGGCTCGGGTGCCTCGCGCAAACCGAAGTAGTGCACGTCCTTTACTATTCCCACGATTTCGTAGGCTCGTTCCGCCTTGTACTTCTCGTCCTGAGCCAGGTGCATTCCTATCGGATTTCGGCCCTCGAAGAAGTGTTTCGCAAAGCTCTCGTTTATGATCGCCACTCGCGGGCCTGGCGGCTCGGGAGGCTCCACGCCCGGAGTGAATTTCTCGGGTGGATCGAGCGAGTACGGCGGATTGTCTTCATCACGAAACTCGCGCCCTTGCAGGAGCGGGATCCCGACCGTCTCAAAATACCTGGGACCCACCGCGTTCATGTCAACATACTTTTTTTCGTCGGCTTTCCACTCGTAGCCCTCTACGCTGACGTCTCCGTTCCATCGCGATCCGCCCAGTGGCGTGATCTCCGCAAGACTGACCGATTGAACGCCCGGCAGGCTTTCGATATTGGGCCTCAACCGCTCATAGAAATCGCGCAGCCGTTGACCCTTGTATCCGTTCCGGCCTGGATCGATGGTCACCACCAGAGTGTTGTCCGCTCGAAAACCTGAATCGATATCATGAAGCTGGCCCAGGCTTCGAACGAACAACCCGGTGCCAATCAACAGCACCAACGACAGCGCCACCTGGGTGACTACAAGCGCATTGCTCAACGTCAACCGCGACGGACCCGCCGCTCCGGCTGAATCTTCCTTGAGCGCGTGAATGAGATCGGGTTTGGTGCTCTTGAGCGCGGGAGCGATTCCGTACAGGATTCCGGTGATCAGCGAAACTGCAAACGTGAAACCCAGCAATCGAGCATCGGGCGTGACGTTCAGCGTCGACTGGCCCCAGCCCGACTGAGGCATGTAATTGAGCAGGACGCGCACCCCCAGGAACGCAAAGCCCAGCCCGACTATTCCTCCAATAACCGAAATCAAAATGCTCTCGATCAGAAGTTGAACCGTGAGCTGTGACCTGCTTGCGCCAACGGCCAGCCTTATTGCAATCTCGCGTTGACGCGCGGCGCCTCTTGCGAGCATCAAGTTCGCGACGTTAGCGCAAGCAATCAAGAGCACCAGCGCAACTACGATCATCAAGATAATCAGCGGACGCTGAAGCTGATTTCGCGCCGACGAATAGCCTCGCGCTGCAGGCATCAAAAGGATCGGCTTCGCGCGGTTAACAAAGCGCTCGTTTTGCGCGGACTGACGTTCTCCTTCCTCCTGGCTCTGATATACCGCGTAGAGTTCGGTCTCCGCTTGAGTGACTGTTGCTCCCGGCGTGAGCCGTCCGACCGATCGCATCCACCAGTAGTGACGTGTGTTCCAAATCGCAAATGGAACACCGCTCACCTGGGTGTGCATCGTGACAGGCATGAACATGTTCGGAGAGTTGGTCGGGTCGACGCCGCTAAAGCCTAGCCGCGAAACGCCGACTATCGTGAAGGGATAACCGTTCAACCGGACCGTCCGGCCAACCACGGTTTCATCTCCACCAAAGCGCGAGCGCCAGTAGTCGTAGCTCAGGACTACGTAAGGCGAAGCGCCTGACGCTTGATCGTCTTCCGTACTCAACACGCGGCCGAGCGCGGGAACGACGCCGAGCACGTCAAAGTAGTTGCCCGAGACTGAGGCCGCATAAGTAAGTTCGGTCGCGCTTCCAGCGGCGGCGCCATCAATTTGCATTCCGAGCGGTTGACCTCCGCTATAAGCCGCCAAACCGGAGAAGCTTGTGTTGTTGTCGCGAAAGGCACAGTAGTCCGGATAATTCCAACTCAAGCTCGGCCGCGCGGGATCGGCAGCCACAAGATAGAGTTCCTGCGGCGCCTTGACCGGAAGAAGCTTGAGCAGCATCGCATCCACCAGCGAGAAGATGGCCGTGTTAGCTCCGATGCCGAGGGCGAGTGACATCACAGCAATCGCGGTCGTACCGGGAGTCTTGCGAATCATGCGCACCGCAAAGCGAAACTCGGTCCCGCGATTCTCACACCAAACCGATAGGTTCATGCCTCTCCTCCGCTGAACGTCTGAATGCTGCCGCCTCTGGGTTAATACACCTAACACCAGATGCCGGATCATTCAAGACGGCAAGAGAGATCGAAGCTCGGAGCTGAGGGCGAGGTTAGGGTTTAGGTTCAGGGTTCAGGGCCGCTGGGCGTCAGGCAGGCCAAAGCTCGAACTCCGAACCACGAACTCTGAACCCGGAACTTGAAGCGATTCGTATCTCAACGCGATCATCGGATCAACCTTCGCCGCTCGACGGGCAGGCCAGACTGCTGCATGATGCTGCTTGCCTATCGCGACGGATTGCGCGGTAGTGATCAGGAGGTGATTCGCTGACAAGAGACGAGTTCGACAAGATCGCAGCCGAAGAAGAACTGCAAATCGCGTCCGTACGACGCGACGGGACGCTGCGAAAGCCGGTGACGATCTGGGTCGTCCGTCACGGCGATGACATCTACGTCCGATCCGTTAACGGACGCACCTCCGCCTGGTTCCTCGGCACCCAGTCGCGCCACCAAGGTCGGATATGGGCTGGCGGCGTCGAGAAAGGCGTCACCTTCGTGGACGCCGCACCCGACGTCAACGACCAGATTGACGCAGAGTACCGCACCAAGTACCGCCGCTACGCCGCGAGCATCATCCGAAGCATCGTGAGTCCTGAGGCGCGATCCACGGCGATCAAGCTCCTGCCGCGCTCAACAACCACGTTGGAGAAATAGGATGACCAGGTGGTAAGAAGACAATCAAGTGGAGGGATTAAGAAATGAACATTAAAAGAAATGGCTCACAGCCTTCCGGCAAAGGGCCGGACGATTATTTTACCGGCGCTGTACGAATTGACCCCCTTTTCCAGGCACCCGAGCCGGCACGCGTGCTCGGCGTCAGCGTCACGTTCGAGCCCGGCGCTCGGACGGCATGGCACATCCATCCGCTCGGACAGACCCTGATCGTCACGTCCGGGTGTGGCTGGGTGCAAAGCGACGGAGGTCCGAAAGCGGAAATTCGGCCGGGCGATGTAGTGTGGTGTCCGCCGGGTGAGAGACATTGGCACGGCGCCACGTCAACCACCGGCATGACGCACATCGCCATTTTGGAACATCTCGACGGCAAGACCGTCGACTGGATGGAGAAGGTCAGCGACGAACAATACCAAGCTTGATCAGGACGACAGCGAAACAATAGGAGCACAATCCAAACGACGGCTCCAACTCCGATGTTGAAGTACCGCTTCTCCATCGATACTGCTTCTCTCAAATCTGAATAACCGATGTGAACACCTCTAAGGAGAATCAATGAAAAAGCGCAAACTTGGAAACAGTAATCTGGAAGTTTCGGCTCTCGGGCTTGGCTGCATGGGTATGAGCTATGGGTACGGTCCGCCCGCCGACAAGCAGGAGATGATCTCTCTCATTCGCACGGCCGCCGAACGGGGCGTCACGTTCTTCGATACCGCTGAAGCGTACGGTCCATTTACGAACGAAGAACTTGTTGGCGAAGCACTCGCTCCCTTCCGTGGACAAGTGGTGATCGCAACGAAGTTCGGCTTCAAACTTGAACCCGAGGTGGCGCGCGGTCTGGGTGGCGTGGATAGTCGGCCAGAGCACATCAAAGAGGTTGCCGAAGCGTCGCTCAAGCGGCTCAAGGTCGATACCATCGATCTCTTCTATCAGCACCGCGTTGATCCGGACGTGCCAATCGAAGACGTGGCAGGAGCGGTGAAGGACCTGATTCAGGAAGGCAAGGTCAGGCACTTCGGCCTTTCTGAAGCAGGAGTGCAAACGATCCGTCGCGCACACTCAGTCCAACCCATCACTGCGCTCCAGAGCGAATACTCGCTGTGGTGGAGAAATCCTGAAGCGGAAGTGTTGCCGACGCTCGAGGAACTCGGAATCGGCTTCGTGCCATTTAGTCCGCTTGGTAAAGGCTTCCTCACTGGAAAGATCGACGAAAACACAACGTTCGACAGTTCCGACTTCCGCAACATCGTTCCTCGCTTTACGCCAGAGGCTCGGAAAGCGAATCAGGCCCTGGTTGATCTGCTTCGAGATATCGCAGAACGGAAGAAGGCGACACCCGCTCAAATCGCGCTCGCCTGGCTTCTGGCGCAGAAGCCTTGGATTGTTCCGATCCCAGGAACCACGAAATTGAACCGGCTGGAGGAGAACATCGGAGCAGCCGCAATCGAACTTACGTCCAACGATCTCCGTGAGATCGACAGCGCCGCTTCAAAGGTTACGGTGCAAGGGGCTCGGTACCCCGAAAACCTGGAGCAAATGACAGGTCGATAACAGATTTGAGCTTTGACGTAACGGTGGTTTGGGGTCTTATAGGCGTCAGCGGAATCGTTTACGTTGTAGTGGATGGCGTAACCTGAGATTTGCGTGCTTTCACGCTATTGTTGCGAGAATCTTCGCAAGCGCCGAGCAGCAGCTAACTCTCCACCGTACTTGAAAGGTTGACCCGGACCTCGTCGCACTGACATTAGCGAAAGCCGCGATTCGCATTCTACGTCACGGGTACGGGCATTGCATTTATCGTTCCCGATGGACAGAAGGATGAAGATACTAGTCGCGTACGATGGTTCGGATTGCGCAGATGTGGCAGTCCAGGACTTGGAGCGGGCGGGACTGCCAAGCAAAGCCGACGCGCTGGTTATCTCCATCGCCGAGCCGGGTTTTCCTGCGTCGGCGTCGTCAAGCGATGAAATAATTGATGGCGCCTTCGTGAAAGACGGAACGACCACCTCAGACAAGCTGGGCGAAAGACAGTCGAGCGCTCTTGCAGACGTTCAGGCGATGGCCGCGAGGGCGGCCAAGCGCATTCGGTGTAGCTTTCCGGACTGGCACCTCCGAGTTGAAGGCCGATCTGGCAAGCCGTCGGCTCAGCTGCTCGCTCTAGCCGCTGATTGGGAACCCGATCTGATCGTGGTCGGGTCGCACGGACGATCAGCAATTGGCCGCTTGATTCTTGGCAGCGTCTCGCACAAGATCGTCACCGAAGCGCGATGTTCAGTGAGGATCGCTCGGGGCACAACCAAGAAACGCAATGCACCGGCAAGAATTGTCGTCGGTGTGGATGGCTCCCCGGATTCGGAAGAAGCTGTCCGAGTCGCGGCGGGGCGTATGTGGCCCGCAGGCAGCATAGTGCGTATTGTTGCTGCCTTCGACGCCCTCACCCCAACCATGGCCGGCAGCTTAATTCCGCCGGTTGTCCAATGGACTGAAGAGCAAAATCAGGCGGTGCTCGAGCTCGTGAGGAGGACGGTCGAATCTTTTGACCACCAGTTTCGCAAGATGAGTCTCAGCGTGTCTAACATCGTCAAGCCGGGCGATGCGAAGCGCGTTCTTGTGCAGGAGGCTGAAAGCTGGAAAGCGGACTGTATATTCGTAGGAGCGCGCGGCCTCTCCCGCATTTGATCGTTTTCTGCTCGGGAGCGTTTCCACGGCCGTCGCCAGTCGAGCATACTGTTCAGTTGAAGTGGTCCGGCCCGAACGCAGGGCCCAGCGCTGAGACCTCTGTCGGTTTCTACGGAATTCACTGAACCAGGAACTCTCACCTGAGGAATTAATGCGGTGCCGGCGGACCTAACAAGCACGCGCGTTGTGAAAGCCATCGAGCAATCTAAAGCCGCGCCACGCGGACTGAGCACTAAGGAAGCAACTCGACTGCTGTCCGAGCACGGCCCGAATGAGTTGACCCCGGCCCAACGCGCCGCAAACGCCATTCAGATTCTGCGCCTTTTTGCCAATCCACTGATCATCATCCTTCTGATCGCAAGCCTGGTCTCGGGAATCCTGGGCGAAAAGGTTAACGCATCGATCATAGTCTCAATGGTGTTGTTTGGCGTTGCGCTGAACTTTTTTCAAACATATCGTTCTGAACGCGCCGCCGAACGGTTGCGCCAGCAGGTTGCGCCTACAGCTACCGCGCTTCGCGATGGCGAATGGGTCGAAGTGCTTCGGAGAAATATTGTGCCGGGCGACGTTATTCGACTACTCGCCGGAGACCTCGTGCCTGCTGATGCTCGCCTGCTCGAAGCGAGAGACCTTCACGTCAATCAAGCGTCGCTCACGGGCGAATCGCTGCCAGCCGAAAAAGATGCGCTTGCAGTTGAGCCGACGAAACAGGATCCCGTCGAAGATCGCGGCATGGTGTTTCTCGGCACTTCGGTTGTGAGCGGCACAGCAACTGCGGTGGTCGTTGCAACCGGTCGAGCTACTGCGTTCGGAGACATCGCGGCGCGGCTTGCCGCAAGACCCCCGGAAACTGAATTTGAACGGGGCACTCGCGCGTTCGGGCTGCTGATAATGCAGACGGTGTTCTTTCTTGTGGTATTCGTTTTTCTCGTAAGCGCCGCGCTTCATCACAATGCTTTTGAATCGCTTCTCTTCGCCATCGCGCTTGCGGTTGGCCTTACACCCGAATTCCTTCCGATGATAACCACGGTCACTCTCGGACAGGGCGCCGTTCACATGGCGCGGCAGAAAGTCATCGTGAAGCACCTCGAAGCTATTCAGAACTTCGGCAGCATGGACGTGCTGTGCAGCGACAAGACAGGCACGCTGACCAGCGGCGACACGGTGCTTGATCGGCACGTCGACCCGGTCGGGAATCCCGCAGAGCGGGTTTTTCTTCTGGCCTATCTCAACAGCTTTTTCGAAACGGGGATTGAGAACCCGCTCAATAAGGCGATTCTGCGAAAGGCAGGCACCAGCCCTCTCGACCTCGCGATACTTCATCACGATCACCCGGACATCGCCGGCTATCAAAAGCTCGATGAGATCCCATTCGATTTTGAAAGGCGTCGGGTATCCATCGTGGTCCAGGCCGGCGGCAATCGCCTGCTCATCGTAAAAGGTGCACCGGAAAGTGTGCTTCCGGTTTGCTCCGAGTATGAGCATGATGGTCGAACGTTGCCATTGGACACCGAGGCTCACGCACCATGCCAGGGTACCTATGAATCGCTGAGTGCCGATGGCTTCCGAGTGCTTGCCGTTGCCTATAGAAACATGCCGCAGCAGGCTCGCTATGGCCGGACCGACGAACACGACCTCGTGCTGGCGGGATACGTGACATTTTTCGATCCACCGCTGGAAGACGCCGCCGAAGTCCTCGAATCGCTTCGCCGCGACGGCGTTGCGGTCAAGATTCTGACCGGCGACAACGAGCTTGTTGCGCGGCATGTGTGTTCTCGGGTTGGGCATGATGCCGGCCGCATTGTGATGGGAGAAGAACTGGATCGGATGAGTGATGCGGCTCTGGCTCAGGTGTCAGAACAGGCCACTGTTTTTGCGCGAGTCTCTCCGGCGCAGAAAAATCGAATCATCATCGCGCTCAAAAGTCGCGGTCACGTTGTAGGCTTTCTCGGCGACGGTATCAACGACGCACCTTCGCTTCACGCGGCCGATGTCGGCATATCGGTCTCTAACGCAGTTGATGTCGCAAAGGATGCGGCGCAGATCATCCTCCTCGAGCATAACCTGCGAGTGTTGCACGGCGGCATAATCGACGGCCGAAAAGCATTCGGCAACGTAATGAAGTACCTATTGATGGGCACAAGCTCAAACTTCG
>DATLWF010000091.1:0-3920 GCA_035576605.1 Blastocatellia bacterium
GTCTTCGGGAAACCATATCGTATCGGGAAGCCCGATCAGCACTTGTTCGTGCGCGTGGATTATGGGGAGAGCGCGAAACAGCGCGTCACACAGCCCCATTGGGCGCGGCTGCACGACGTAACAAACGTCGGCAGAACCAAACTTTCCGCCGTAGTATTGGAGGATGTCTGACTTGCCAGGCGATATGATGAAGCAGATTTTGTCGGCTCCTGCGACAATCATCCGCTCGATGAGGTACTCGCTCACCGCCCTCGGCCGTTCTGTTTCACCATCAAAACGGCTTCCCACAGGAAGAAGCTCTTTTGAAAAAGCAAGTGGCTGAATTCTGCTTCCCCCACCAGCTGCCGGAACGACTCCCCACATAAACCAAGCCTCCCACAATGGACCTGATCCTAGTCTCCACCAAAATGCTTACTGAAGGCGTGCAGCTTCATCCTCAAGGCGACGCCTTAGTTCCAGGTATTGGGTATAATCTTGAATGTTGCGTAAGACCGCAATCCATGGTCTCGCTGTCAGACCCGCGAATAGCGCGGCAATATCTCGATCCGATCGGCCGGCAGCGGTAGCGGTACGCTCGCGGCGTCGCGCTTGCTTCACATTAGGCAAACAAACGACAGCCTGCCAGAATGCCAATAGAAAGGTAGTATTCAACGACGCGACAGCACTCAGAAGCTTTATCGTAACCCAGGCTATGTGAGAGGTGAGCCATAATTTGTCATGCAGGTTGACCCAGTTCATCAGCAGACGATTGCGCTCTGACACAACATTCATCGCGCCTCGTAAATGCTTCTTTCCCATAGTCGCGCCGCTTTTGTGGTGAACCACACTCGCGGGCTCGTAGTGCACCGTCCACCCGCGTTTCCAGGCGCGATAGCATATCTCGACATCATCCCAATACATTGGCGCGAGCAGCTCGGAGAATCCGCCTAACGCACCGAATTTCGCAGCGTCATAGGCTGCGTATCCGCTGCAGGCAAAGAACGAATCGAACGGCTCAGGCTGGTTGGGTAACCGAGTGGGCAGAATGTCATAGTTCCGGTAGACGTGCCAGAATCCTCTTTTGAAGTATCCTAACTTTCCCCCACCGTCCAGAAGACTGCCACCTATCCGAAATGCTCTTGGGCACACCGCGAATACACTCTCGTCATCAAAGTGCCTGACAAGCGGAGCGATCGCATCAGGGTCAACGCTGACATCGTTATTGAGCAAAAAGACTATCGCATGGCGAGCGGCAGCGACTCCTTTGTTCGCCGTATGAATTAGCCCTCTGTTTTGCTTCTGGCTTACTATTTGCACCAGACTCTGATCAGCGTAATTCTCGAGTAGCCACTCGAGGCTCCTGTCCGTGCTGCCATCATCCACTACTATTATTTGAACATCCGACCCATGCTCGTCGTGATACCGATTGGCGGCGGTGATTATTGAAGGTAGAAACTCTTCTAACAGCTCCCGACCATTCCAGTTAGGAACAACTACACTTACATCACGCATATAACCTGTCGTCCATTTCTTTAAGGTCGGCTGAGTCGAGTCACAAACTTCTGAAGCAAACTGATCGGATATCATGACTATATGTTGGCGCCGAGTATCATCTAAGACTGAACCACCCGACAAGTCATCGATCCCTACTACCTCGAAATCCAGATTCAGGCAATGCCCGGCCACATGCGAAACAATGAATCCCGCGACACCCGTGAAAGCACTCTTGTCATTAATTGTTGGGCGCGGACGGCAAAGGTACAATCTCTTTCTCGAATGAACCCTCAGCCAGAGTCAAACCCGGAAGTAACAACGTTCGCCTGCGATCTGTGCGACTCGGTTACCGTCCGCGAACTCTATACCGCGAAGGACCGGCTGCGCAACACGGACCTGCTGTTCAGCATTGCCGAGTGCGTTGGCTGCGGCGTATTGCGCACACTGCCCGAAATGAACGACGGCGAGCTTGCGCGTTACTATCCGGATGACTACTGGGGCGGTGCCGCCGTACCTTCGCAGAAGTGGATCGCGTCGTCACAATCTGAGAAGATAAAATTCCTTTCGTGCTGTGGCCTGTCAGGCGGGAGTATTTTGGATGTTGGTTGCGGATCAGGGTTCTTCCTTCAAGCGCTCAGCCCGGCGAGGTGGGAGCGATTCGGCGTGGAAACCGGCGAGGCTGCCGCGAAAGCCGCAGAACGAGCAGTCGGAAGCGGCCACGTATTCGCGGGTACGCTAACTCAATCAGCGTGGGCGGACTCAACATTTGACGTTGTGACTTTCTGGTCGGCGCTCGAGCACACGAACGAGCCGCGCGCGAACTTCAGAGAAGCGAAACGCATTATCAAACACGGCGGATCGCTGATCGTTCAAGTGCCCAACGCTGCAAGCTACCAGGCGCGCTTCTTCGGCGGTGACTGGTTCGCGCTGGATGCGCCGCGCCACAGATATCATTTCACGCTGTCGCTGCTCGATCGGCTGTTGTCTGAGGTCGGCTTTGAAGTTTACCGCGTTACTTACTTCTCTAAGGCGCATAACTCACACGCGCTAAGGCAGAGTCTGAAGTCGAAGCTACTCAGTCGGGAATCGAAGGCGTTCAATCGCGCGTTGTTTTACCTTTCTATTCCGCTCATCAAGCCTTGCGATCTGTTGATGAGTGCGCTGGATGAGGGTGCAACCCTAACGGTGGCTGCGCGCGCGGTTTGACCGGTTGATCACAAAGGTGAGTCCCTGATCGAGCCAGGCCTTCATTGCTGTTGACGTGAACTGATCGCCTCCAGGTCGGCATAGTTGTCATAGGCAAAAACATCGGGCCGTTTTTCCAGCGACTTGAAGAGCGTGAACACATCGCGATCACTACGTCGCGCTGCGCGTTTCTCTTCCAGCCGCCGCTTACGAATCTGAGGCAGTCTCTTCAGCGCCGAGACAAGAGACAGGAGAAAGCCCGGCTGGAGTCTGAGCGGTGCGATGAGCGCCAGCAAAGCAACCCACATTATGTGCGAAGCCATCAACGGCCCCTCGTGTAAGTTGATCCAATGGTAGATCAAACGATTTCGTTGTTGCATCCGCCTGATGCGGTTCTGATTGACGTTGCGCATGGTGGAGGAAACGCGATGTTGCACGACCGATCGTGGCTCGTATAGGACCGAGAGACCTCGCTTCCACGCGCGATAGCTAATATCTACATCCTCCCAATAGATCGGAGCGAACAGAGTGTCAAATCCTCCGAGCTCGAGGAACCCCCGTCGATCGAACATTGCCGAGCCGCCACTCGCGAACATCGAGTAACGCGCAGTTTGTTCTGCCGATTTCATTTCCGCCCCGGCTGCGATCTCGGGCACAATGACATAGCTGCGATGAACGCGAATAAAGCCGCTGGCAAAACTTCCTACCTTACCGCTTCCACATTCTCTTCCGCTTTCGAGATCGAAGACTCGACAGTGCGCGGCAAACACCGAAGCATTGGCAAAGTTCTCGACCAGGGGGGCGATCGAGTCCAGATCGACGTCAACATCGTTGTTGAGAAGGAACACCAGCGGGTGGCTGGCGGACTCGAACCCCCGATTACAGGCAGGGCCGAACCCGCGGTTCGTTTCGTTTTTGATCAACCTCAGACTCGGCATCAAGCCGTAGTGGCTTGACCCGTCGCGTTCAGAGTCTATGATCTCCCCTTCTCCCTCTCTCCCCTTCTCATTTCCGCCGGCGGCAACGAATCCCCGGCCGAGCAACCAGCCTACGGTCTCATCAACGCTGCCATCGTCGACGATGACGATCTCGGTTGGAGACTTGAACTGTTTGCTATATTTGATTGCGGCGGCGATCACGGATGGCAGGAACCGCTTGAGCAGCTCAAGCCCGTTCCAGGATGGGATCACAATGCTGACGCCTCGTGTCACGTTAGTGGCGATGGTGCTTTATCGCACTCGAAGTGCTGCCAGGGTTGGCCA
>DATLWF010000092.1:0-7995 GCA_035576605.1 Blastocatellia bacterium
GCTCATCCACACTTTCAGCGGCGAGGTGAGACCCGCAAGCAACTGACTCTGAGCCTGCACCGCAATTTCGGCCTGGCCATATTCGCGCCTGTTTGAGGGCTTGACCTCACCTCCCAGGAAATGAGCCATCAGTTGCACTCCGTAACAGATGCCAAGTACGGGCACACCCATTTGAATCACCGCGGGATCAGGATGCGGCGCGCCTTGTTCGTAGACTGACGACGGACCCCCGGAGAGTATGATGCCTCGCGGGTCCCTGCGCCGGATTGCTTCAGCTGTGGTGTTGAATGGAACGATCTCGGAGTAGACGCCAAGCTCGCGAACTCTGCGGGCGATCAGTTGAGTGTACTGTCCGCCGAAATCGAGGATGATGACGAGTTCGTGGTCGGAGCTCATAAATGTTGAGCGAGGATTATAGGGATCTGTTCGCGAGGGTGTAAAGCGCACCGAGGAAAGGCGTGTGGAGTGAAGGCCCGGAACTCCGTTAGGAGTTCCATGTTTATAGTAGTGAGACTGAGACGGGGCGAACTCCGTCAGGAGTTCAATGTACCGCCGGACTGACAAGCCCATTTCACTCCTAAAGGAGTGAGCATCTGCGCGGCCCCGTTGGCTATAAACAATGCAACCACTACGTGGTTGTAGAAACCAATACGTAGTCGTGTCGGGGCTGTCCCCGCGAAGGAAGGAATCACGACGCCCGGCCGCTGACTCAGGCAGAGCCTTAACTCTTCGCCGCCACGTAAGGCTTCTTCACGTACTGCGCCGCCAGCTTGTGCGAGTCGAAGACGTTCTCGCGCTTCAGCACCACCTGATACTCCGCCATCGCTTCGTCGCGTTTTCCGAGCGCGTCCAACGCCTCGCCCACATGCAAGTGCGCCAGAGAAATGAGTCCCTGATCTGACTTCGGCCAGCGTTGCACTTCCTTGTAGCGCGCGATAGCGCCTGCGTAGTCTTGCTTCGCAATCAGCGTCTCGCCCCATTGATAGTTCACAAGGTCGATCGCTTGCCCGGCTACGCGATCATCCTTCAACAAATCAGCAAACACGCGGGCCCCGTCTTCAGCGTGACCGGTCCGATACAACATCGAGGCGCGCTCGACTCCGAAGATATAATTTCGCGGATATTGCTTCGCCATCTGGCTGATTATCTCGAGCGCGCGGTCGAGTTGATTCTCTTTGCTGTAGATGCCAAGCAGCACGACTCGCGCGTCGTCCGCCGTGTACTTTCCCTGCCTGGTGACCAATTCGAGGTGCTCGATGCCTTTGCTTTTTGACCCCTTGAGTCCCGCGAAACGCGCGAGCACCCGCCAACCAAACGGCAAGCTGTCGATCACGTACTCGTACAGCCCTATGCTCAAGTAAGCGTCGACATATTCGGGATCGAGCTTGATCACCTGCCTCTGGATCTGGACGGAGTCATTGGCGTCGCTGATCGAACGCGCAAAGCTGCGTTTCACCGAAGTGCCGTATGCCGCTCGGATGCCGAGCGCCGACGCGTTGTAGTACAGCGCTTCTACGTCTTTGGAGTTCTTCACCAACCGCGCACGCGTGGCGGCGAGAGCCTGCCGGATCAAATCGTTGAACTCGCGATCACGCTTCTGATCTACCTGGTCCTCGTCCTTTTCCTGAGAGTAGAACGACCCGCCGGTGTACACGGAAGTCGTCAGCCGGCGGCCCTGATACAGGGTCTCAAGCCAGAGGTTATTTGCAAGATAAACGTAGCCGGCCGGGTGGTCGGGCGCGACCCTGGTCATCTGCAGGAACCGCTCACGCGCCGTTTTGTAATCGATGTTGTACACCGCGTTAAAGCCTTCAGTCCTCAAGCGGTCGAACTCAGAAGGGCCGGTTTCGCGATCCGTCCTGGATGAGCTGGTTGGTGACTCCTGCTGCGAAGCTCGGAACGGTGGCGTTGCGTTCGCGATCGGGGGCGCGATGAAATCTGAGATCAACACTGCGGCCATCAAGAAACTAATCAGTACTGCACTCATTGTGAAACTCCTAACTGAGCATACGCCAAAAAGAAGTTGGGGATGTTTTAACCCCGGCTTGCGCAGATAAATTCTAGGTTACTACGGAACGATCACCGAAAGCGCGTCGGGCACGATATCGAAAGTCATTGGTAGCGGACCGATGATCTCGCCATCCGCTTCAACCCACGGCTCGTGCGCCGAGTTGGCTTTGATGTGCTTGCCTTTGACCAGCAAGACTCCGGCGACTTCAGGCTTACCACGCATGCACGCGCCGAGCGCGCGCAGGTACGCGAAATTATTCGACATCTGGGGCAAGATGTAGACCTCGAACCAGGGCTCTTCAAGCCTCGCACCCGGAGTCATCATCATACCTCCTCCGTAACCCTTACCGTTGCCGATCAACGCAAACGCGCCTTTGTAGCCGCGGCCGTCCACCTCGATAGTGAAGGGTTCCGCGCGCCACAAGAACAGATGCTTGATGCCCGACATCCAGTATGCGAACTCGCCCGTTCTACGTTTGAGTTTCTTGTTAACGCTGCGCGCGATCGACGCGTCGAGGCCGATGCCGGCCATCATCAGGAAGTAACGCGAAGGGGCTAGGGGGCGAGGCGGCGAGGGGGCGAATCTCGCCCCGTCTCCCCGACTCCCATTCCCCCCGTCTCCACTCTTCGCGAGCCCGAGCGCGATGCGTTTAGTTCTTCCGACCCGGATCATATCGGCGAGTTCTTCGACATCGAATGGCACTCCCAAATCCCGCGCGACCACGTTTGAGGTGCCCCCAGGCCACACGGCGAGCGCAGTTTGACTCTCTGCCATTCCCTGAATGACTTCATTCAGCGTTCCGTCTCCGCCGTAGCTGATGATGATGTCCGCGCCTGCGGCAACTGCAGCGCCGGCGAGTTGGGCTGCATCATCAGGGCCCTCGGTAGCGTGTGCTTCGGCATCGAATCCGCGGTCGCTGAGCAGCCCTATCATTCGGCGGACGCGTTCGGCGCGCCGCGCGGGACGCCCGGACATGGGATTGTAGATTATCGTCGCTCGTTTCCGGTTCATCGCGTCGGCGTCGTTAAGAGTGCAACTGCGATGCCGCTCGTCGGCAGCGCTTAACTATTCTAGGAGGGCCCTTCGAGGGGGAGCAAGCTTGGCAGCGGTGCAGGATTTCGCCGACAAAGGTAGAAAGTGCAGGCGGTCCCTCTACTTGATCGGCTCGGCCTTGAAGATCAAGAACACAGGCACGCGCATCGCTTGATCGTAGCGAGCCAGATTCTTGTCGGCGAACTCCGGAGGCGGCGAAGGCTCTAACATCTCAGAGATAGAGAGACCGGCCGATGATAAGGCCCTACAGTAATCAGAAATTGTGTGATGATGACAAAGGATGCGCCGGCCTTCGCTGGACACGTCGCCGAACGCCAGCCACGGAGTTTCTATACACCTGATCGGCGAGCCGAAGTACCAGCCCTCCCACGGGTCGGGGCCTTCTACATCGTCCGAGCCGGCTAAAGGAAAGCGAGCTGTTGACATAGGGTGCAGCACGCTTGCAACCAGCCGCGCATCTGGTTTTATCACGCGCGCTACTTCCTTCATCGTTGTGTCGATATTTTCGACGTAGTGCAGTGCGGTGGAGGATAAGACCAAATCGAACTCTGCTTCGCCAAAGGGCAGCGGATCGCGAATATCAGCGACTCGAAAGTCCCCTTGAATGCTTCGCTCGCGTGCTCTCTCTTGCGCGAGAGAGATCATGGTCGGTGAGAGGTCAAGCCCAATTACTTGTGCGCCGCGTTCCGCGAGCGCGATCGAGTACGGTCCCGAACCGCAACCAAGGTCGAGAACTCGCGCACCGGCGACGTCACCGATCAGCCGTTCGATGGCGGGACGCTCGATGTTGTCTGAGAACGAATCCGCAGCAGTGGTGAATCGGTCGAACGCTTCGCCGCATGCGTTCCAGCTTTTCTTCACGTCGAGAGGCATAAGAGGGCAAGGGCAAAGAGCAAAGAGCAAAGGGCAAAAAGCAGGGAATTGGAATTGGTTGTTCGTTGACGTTTGCTCTTACCCCTTTGCGCTTTGCTCTTTGCGTTACTCAATCCGATAGTTCGGTGCTTCTTTGGTGATGATCACGTCGTGAACGTGGCTCTCGCGCAAGCCTGCCGACGTGACCCGAATGAATCGCGCCTTCTCATGGAGCTCGGCGATCGTTCTGCAACCGCAATAGCCCATTCCTGCGCGCAGTCCCCCGACCAATTGGTGGACGAGCGATGCGAGTGGGCCTTTGTGTGGGACTCTTCCTTCGATGCCCTCGGGTACGAGCTTGGACATCTGGAACTCGCTTGCCTGGCCGTAGCGGTCGCGGCTGCCTTCTTTCATCGCCGAGAGCGAGCCCATACCGCGGTAGCTCTTGAACGAGCGGCCCTGAAATAGAATTATCTCGCCAGGGCTCTCATCCGTTCCCGCGAACAGCGATCCGATCATCACCGAGTCCGCGCCGGCCGCGATCGCTTTGCTGATATCGCCAGAGTACTTGATGCCACCGTCGGCGATGACCGGCACCCCGCTCCCCCGGGCCGCCCACGCGCACTCCAATATCGCGGTTATCTGCGGGACCCCGGCTCCGCTGACCACACGAGTCGTGCAAATCGAGCCGGGACCCATGCCTGCTTTGACCGCGTCAACACCGGCGGAGATCAAATCGCGGGTCGCCTCGGCGGTGGCGATGTTGCCGGCTACGAGATCGACTTCCGGAAAGCGGCTCTTGATCTTCCTGGCGGCGGCGATCACGCTCTCGGTGTGACCGTGAGCCGTGTCGATCACCAGCGCATCGACGCGAGCGCGAATCAGCTCTTCGGCGCGCTCCATAAAATCACCTGTTGCGCCGACGCCGGCGGCAACGCGCAAACGGCCCAGGTCGTCCTTAGCCGCGAGCGGATACCTGATCGCCTTTTGAATATCCTTAACGGTGATCAACCCCTTGAGCCTGTAGTTGTCATCGACGACCAGCAGCTTTTCGACTCGGTGGCGCTGAAGGATTGCTTTTGCTTCGTTGAGCGTGGTGCCAACGGGAACGGTGATCAGGTTGTCTTTAGTCATCGCCTCGCTGATCGGCAGGTCAAGACGCGTCTCGAACCGCAGATCGCGATTGGTGAGAATGCCCACCAGATGACCATTCTCCTCGACGATGGGAACGCCGGAGATGCGATAGCGCTCCATCACCTCAACCGCGTCCGAGATTGGATGATCGGGCGTCATCGTAACGGGATCGACGATCATCCCGGACTCGCTGCGCTTCACCTTGTCGACTTCGTCGCGTTGGCCGTCGATCGAAAGATTCTTGTGAACCACACCGATGCCGCCTTGTTGCGCTATGGCGATCGCGAGGTGCGATTCAGTCACCGTATCCATCGCCGCGGATGAGATTGGAATGTTGAGCGGGATGTTGCGCGTGAAGCGAGTGGTCGTGTCGGCGTCAGGGGGAAGAAGACCGCTGCGAGCGGGAACGAGCGAAACGTCGTCAAAGGTAAGAGCTTCGTTAATGTCACCAGCCAGCATCGTCAATACCTCGATCAATTGGGTGTTAGAACCTTCGCGCAACTCAGCGCAGCGGCTGATTCGCGCGAGTGATGCTGGCCGACTACCCGACCAGCTTCAGAGGCTATCAAACGGAGGATTGGAAATGCAAGCTTAGCGACGAGCGGGCTTTGTTGGAGGCGCACTCGCAATGGCCGCAGGCTTCATCAACCTGTTGAGAGGCCACCCGACGAGGTCGGATAACAGCCATGGCGGAACGCCAGATCACTTCTTCATGTATTTCCAATTCCTGCTCTTCCCCTCAGACATCCATTCGATCGCCGTCTCGAGTCGCTTCTTTCGAGTCTCATCGGTCTTAGCTTCGGTGATCCATTCAACGTACTCTTTCTTATTGCTGTAGTTGAACTGCTCGAACGTCGCAAGCGCTTTCTTGTTCTTCTTGAGAGCCGCGGTCAGATAGTCGGGAACCTCCAGCTCCTTCTTTTCAGCCGGTCTGGCGCTGGCGCGAGGCTTGACACCGCCGTCGTGCACCTTGATTGCATCCTTGATCTGCTGGACCAACACTTTGTCCTTCGGCAGGTCCGTGAGACTAGTGATTCTGCCGTACTGTCCCATCGCCGGAGCGGCCTGTGCCTCGCGACTCGGCGAATCGCTCATCGTCATGTACCAGAACCCAAATGCGCAGTGCTGTTTGAATGAGGCCATGCTGCATAGTATGCGCGGGCTGCGATCGGCTTTCGCTTTGTAGGTGAAGTGCGGAAAGCTCCACTTCATTGTCTCTTCAACGGAAGGGCAGTTGTCGTGAATCAGTTTTCTCAGATGAGTCAGAATCGGCTTTGCGAAGTCTGCGGACCTGGCAATGTAGGCATCCACACGCGGATCTTTCGTTCCCATCGTTTCGCTCCTTTTTTACTAAGCTGCATCATCCGCTATCCAGACTTTCCGATTGGCGCTGTTGGAAATATCAAACAGATCTATCCGCCAGGGCGTGAACTTCAACACGCCGAAGTCTGAATCGTTCACACCAGCGAAGATGTTGCCAAGATCAAATCCGACTGGCGGAGCGCTCGATCGAAACAGTTCCCAAACGTGTTCCTTTTTTGCCGGATCGTCTTCCCATTGGGCTTTGCAGTCGACGTAGAGCGGCCGTGTGATATTTGAGATGTATGCGAGAGAAACATATGCGTTGTGTGAGAGATGCTTTGCCTTGAGGGAATGAGGCCTTGCGCTCGCCCACCCGGTTGCGCCTTCCCAGATCGGATGCACTATTCGCGAACGCGGCCGGTTCTTAGTGTCCAGAGTTGCCATATTACACCAGACCATTGCATGCGCCCGCTCAGTGAATTCCTTTTCGATTTCAGCGAATGAGGATACCCGCACGGCAAGCGTCCTCCTTTTGAGAGGTTGTAAGAGACATTTTCTATTTTCTATTTTTCATTTGATATTTGGCATTGACCGATTCTCTTCAATAGCAAATGAAAAATAGAAAATAGAAAATAGAAAATAGAAAATAACCCCGCCTGAAGGCCGAACTACGAACTCTTCCTTGTTTCAACCCCCGCTTCCCAGGCGGCGACCAGCCGCTTCGGTGCGCTGCTGCGCCACGCATCTTCGAGTAGCTGGCGGAGCTCGTCGGGATCAACATTCGAGATGCGCACGAGCATCCACGGCCAACATCGATAGTGATCTGTGATGTAGAAGGTTTTGGGATTGGCTCCCATCAGAACTTCGCGCGCGGCGTACTCGACTTTTACGGCCAGCGACTCGCCGTCCTGGTGAAATCGAGCCAGCAACTTTCCGTTGACCTTAAAGGCTGTTGTGCGATACGACGTTCCCTCCTCAACCCCGGGCAGCGCGAGTGCAAGCTGGCGCACCACGTCCCAGGTGACGCGCTTAACCCCGGAACGTCGATTCCGTATTTCTTTTGATCTGCCCACGTTTTTCCTCACCGCTCCTCGCAGTACGTCATAATTCCTAGTTGGTGCGTCTCAGCTCGCGTTGAAGTATCGCTTAGCACTATCTGTAAGGCAACGATGAATTCGACCTTGCCGTTGTGAAGGCAGCGTGTTGCTACGACGCGATCGAGGGGCGCGTCTTTCCGTACTGAGTCGTCTTTTCAAACGCGAACGCCAACTGTAAGACATCGAATTCTCGCCGATGACGGCCGACGATTTGTAGCCCGATTGGAAGCCCGTCTTTGGTGAAGCCACAGGGAATTGAGATTGCCGGGAGTCCAGTCACCGTAATTGCGTAGCAGGTCGCCATCCAGTCTATGTATGTTTCCATTCGAGTGCCGTTGATCTCCTTGACCCAGTCCACCTCTACCGGAAAGGGCGCAACCTGAGACACCGGAAGGACTAGAAACTCATAGCGTTCCATAAACTCTCTCACGCGCTGACAGAGCTGTGTTCGCTTTGCCTCCGCGCGCTCCACATCGAGACCGGTCAGCTTCAAGCCCTGTTCGATATTCCAGACCACCGTGTCTTTGACCAGATCGTGATGGCGTT
>DATLWF010000093.1:0-8118 GCA_035576605.1 Blastocatellia bacterium
CGATTTGACGCCCACCGAACGCACCATTTTGAAAATGATAGCGGCGGAGAAGACGAGCAAACAGATCGCCGACGAGCTATGCATCAGCGTTCGCACTGTTGAGCATCATCGCTCGAACATTTGCGAGAAGCTGGATCTGCATGGGTTCAACGCGTTAGTAAAATTCGCGATCACACACAAGTCGGAGCTGTGACATTTTCCATTTGTCATTTTTCACTTGTCATTGTTCCGGAAATTACAAATGAGAAATAATGAGAAATGACAAATGGAAAATGACGCTGGCCGCTGTTCCCACCCATAAAAATAGGTAGTCCCACCCATCTCAAAATAGGAGTTTGCCTCGATACCCAGCTGAACTCTTTCCGTCCATAATCGCGGAGCATTTTCCATTTGTCATTTCTTATTTGTCATTTCTGATTTCCGCTAAATGACAAATGACAGATGGAAAATGACAAATGGAGAATTGGAATGCGACTGCTTATCGTAGACGACAACGCAGAGGTGCGCGGCTTGATCAAGCGGGCGCTGGCTCGACTCGGTGCTGAGTTCGCTGAATGCGGCGACGGAACCGAAGCCGTTGCCGCCTACACTGCCCAGCGGCCCGACTTCGTTCTGATGGACATTGAAATGCCGGTTGTGGACGGCATCACGGCTACTCGACAGATTATCGCCGCTGATCCGTCGGCTCGAATCATCATCCTGACCAATCACGATCAACCGAGCTTGCGCCAGGCAGCGCAGGCCGCAGGCGCCTGCAGGTTCGCGCTCAAGGAGAATTTGCTCGTCGTCCGCAAAATTATCGGCGAACTGACAAACGAATCATCGGTCTGACGGGTCCATGCTGCAGGCCGCAAAACAATGAACCCGACTCGTCAGCAACCAATTCTCAGGAGAAAGTCATGAAATTCTCGCTTGCCCCTTCCGATGTCACAGCATTTGAATCCCGAATTCTTGTCATCGTCTCGTATGCCGTCACATTCGTTATGTTCGCAGCTCTATTCAATGGAGCATCAGCTCATGCTGGCGTCCAACCGTCGAACGGCAATCAGTCGGCTCAATCAATTGCGGAGCTTGAGTCTGAATCGGAAAACAATGACAACGTCCCAACCTTCGGGGACACGACGGCAGCAATCGGACAATCGACCGCACCAGTCCAAGACGCACCTGTCCAGTCGGACGCGACAAGACCGATAGTGGAGAAGATAAATGAGATCCGCAGGCTCGCCGGCCTTCAGCCCGTCGAGCTCGATGAAGGTCTCAGCAAAGCCTGCCGCCTCCACGCTCAATATCTCGTTACCAACCGCGCGGATCCGAAGGCACAGGGATTAAGCGCACACACTGAACTCCAGGAGCTGCCAGGCTACACCGTCGAAGGACAGAAGGTGGCCGGGACCAGCAACATATTCTGGGGCAAAGATATTGCAGGGGCGGTTGATCTCTGGATGGCAGGCTTGTACCACCGCGTCCCTTTTCTCCGCCCGAACCTGAAGCGGATCGGACTCGGTTATGAAGCGGACGTCGTCGTCGCGGACGTCGTATCAGGAGTCGGGGGATTTAATTTGGACTCGATAGCCTATCCGGCAGATGGCCAGTCAAATGTGCCGACCGAATTCGGCGTGGATGCGCCCGACCCCCTGCCTAAGGACGCCCCTCGCAATGCAGGGTATCCGATTACGCTGCTATTTCCGTTTGTAACGAAGATAGCCGGCGTAGAGGCAGAGCTTAGCGATTCGGCGGGGGGTAAGGTGGAATTCCACTTGTCGGATCCGGAGCGCCCTGCCACCAGCTTTCCGCAGCAGAGCACAATCTGCCTTATACCGATCAAGCCATTGGCAGCAAATACAACATACAAGGTCAGCATTAAAGCTAACGTAGATGGGTGGGTGGTTCGCAAGAGCTGGTCGTTTATTACCCGCGACGCGCAGGCACGTAAGTAGAAGTAGAAGTAGAAGAGTCCATTGTCAAATGTCAAACAGAAAAGGAGGAATTCACTATGCGTTCGATCCTGATGAGACTACCTGCAACAATCATGGTCCTGCTGGCGATAGCGCAAGCCCCTCAGGCCTTTGCGGCCAGAGCCCAGGCCCAGGAGATCCTTTCTGACCTGCCGGAGGAGCGCAGGGTGGTTAATAGTGAAGGCCCGGGCCCGGCCGCCGCGACCTCGCCACAGGCCCCGGCCCCGCAGATCGACCCTACCGCTACCTACCGCCTGGCCAGCGACTATCTTGCTGGAGTGTTCACATCCGGGCCCGGCAAGTCGTTAAGCGTCTCTAAGAGCGGGGACAACTATGTCGTTGTCATGGCTGACACTCAGGGGTCTCCCGAACAGCTCTGGAAGTTCATTCCCGTGGGCGGCGCCAAATACCGCCTGATCAACGTGGCGGCAGGCGATAGCAAGTCGCTGGGTACGCAAATGAGCGGAAGCCGGTACGTGTTGTCAATCCAAAACACGGATGGGTCGACGGGACAGATCTGGACTCTTACTCCTGTAGGCGATGGCAAGTACCGATTGAGCAACGACGCGCTCGCGGGGCGGTCACTGTACATCGCGGCGCTCGACCCCTCCTTCAGAGAGTTCTTATTGCAGATGACCGCGACGTCGAGTGCCATAAAGCAGGTTTGGTCGCTCGCAAAGTCGACTGCACCGATTAACCTCCAACTCACCAATCCGACATTAACAACCTCTGGGCCCGTACCGACGGGTGGTCAGCCAGCGGGTGGTGGATTGGTGGTAACCGGGCTGGGGCCCAAATTTCAGCCAGGACAACAATTTCTCGGTACGCTGTTATGCCCGATCATCGGTCCCGGCCCGAAGTTAATAAATGGATGCCAAGGCCTGTTCGCCCATAATCCGGCATTGGCGAGTCGCACCAGCGGGCCCGCCACGTTACGGGGACCGGCCACAGCAGACGCGTGCCCGTCTGGTTTCAGAGATGACGGAGATTATTGCGCCAAGTCCGAAGCGTACGGGCGAGGTGCAGGATACATTTCGATGGGTCTCTGCGAGTCCTCTTACGGCCAAAGCAACTGCGAGCAGTCGGGCCTCCTCTTCTATCCCAAGTGCAAGGCAAATTTCGAGGCCTTCGGTTGCTGCGTTTGCTCGCCGAAATGCCCCGATGGGTGGGAAAACATTGGCGTGTCCTGCAAGAAGCCAAACACCAAAGGCAACTGCTCAGCCTACGGTCGCGTCGCGGGATTAACATACGCTTTCTTCGACCCGCGTAACGGCGGCGAGTGCTGGGCCTGCCCGGTGCTGATGCACCGCACATTCAGTCCGGTCGACACTAAGGATCCAGTGTTGCCGGCCTGCACAGCCGGAAATGACGAGGGGATCGTTTGGCAATCTGCTCAATATCCCGAGCCCGGTGTGGCGGCTTTCACCAACACCGCGATTGTGCAATTGGCGTTCAACGACGTTGCTTACGTGGACGCGTTTCTCAACAAACGAGCCGGGGGCAACGCTGCGAAGAAGCAGGAGTTGTGGGGACAGATGATCAATACGCCGAATGAGAGTCCCGAATTCAAGGCGTTGATCTTCGCGGCCATTCTGCTAGTGGCGCAGAAGGATCCGAATTTCCAGACTCGGCCAAGTGACATGGTGTCGATCTTTGAGGATTACATTCAAAAACGGCGGACCTATGTGGCAAAGGACGCGTTAGCTATGTACAACGCGTACCTGGGCTTCAATGCCTACAAGCAGAATCAGGGAACCAAGGCAGCTATAGCGGCCGGCGGTCCATTGGGCTTCCTTTCGAAGGGCACCGGCCAATTAATTGTCAATCCTCAGGCCAGTCTCAGCGCGACCATCGGCGTACCCCCCGACGACTACGTGAATGCGGCCTATTCAGCGGCCGTGCCTGACAAGCGGGGCGAGGAGCTTATTCAGGCGTTGGCATATCTGAGCGCCACTCCCTACAAAAACCCCAGTATGGGAAGCGCGTCCTTCGACCCGACATCGGCAATCCAACTCGGGCTGAACGTGATCGGATCGGCAACCGCGATTCATGATCTGCTCGAAGCGAACAAACTAATCGCTGGAATCGCGCCACTGGCAGGCAAGAGCGGAATTGGAATCGGACTTGGAATGGGTTTAGGAGGAAGCGTGCTCGATGCTGTCGCAGCCATAATGACACTGTATGCGCAAAAGGAAGCTGCTACGCAATACAGCCAGCTCGTCGCCCTCGCCGATAAGCAGGTAAGCATCGCCCAGATACTGAAGTCGGGGAGTGACGACGAAAAGAACAGTCTCATCATGTGGTGGGCGCTTGCAACGTCACCGTATAAGCCGAGCGCTACTGCGCGAGAGTTCCCGATCCGGGACGCGGATGTGTGCGCAACGTACCCGTCTCAATGTGCAGACATCAAGCGCATAGTTACGGCGGTTCGCCCGCGGTGACGTCGTGGACACCATAGCGCCCACGATTACGCTGGCGACGAATGTGATCAAGCTCAGGTAGCGTCAAGGATTTGCTTGACGCTACCTGACCCGCTATCAACCGCACCGCGAAAGAGGCCCAGTGCATTATTGCAGCTATGGTCATGTGGGTTGAACGATGAGGTGCCCAAAGTTGATCCCCAGACTCGACAGTCTTCGCTCCGACCCGCGATTCGTAGGCTGCTGCGGAGCCTGAGACTCAGGTAGTCAAAAGCTCTTATGCTTTAACCCAGATTATGTAAAATATCGCTACCGTCGCCAACGACTTCGAAACCGTTTGATCGACATTCGAGTAAGATACGTGAAAGTGCGGGGCGTGTCTTTTAGATCGTGAACCTCGTCAAGATTACGATCGCTTCCGGTATTCCGCCCCGAACTTTCACTCGGCAAAGCAAAGCTGCTATTTGCTTATCCAACAGTAAATTCAACTACGAAGGATCTACATTCTAACTACAGCTTCATCTTCCGAAGAAGTTCTTGAAAGCGGGCATCGGTCCGCAAAGAATCGAAACAGGGTTCCACTGGTAACCACACCAGCCGGTCATCGTGAACAGAGAAGCATCTTTGCAAATGTTTGATTGCCTGCTCCGCGCGTCCTAGTTCCGCATTAGCCATTGCCAGCCGATATTCGTTTTCCGAGTCGTCTCTGGCTCGCTTTTCAAGATATTCGAGCATTTCTCTCGATCGCGCGTCTTGTCCCATCCGCGCGTAAGCGACGGCTCGAATTGACGCGATGTAACTGCTCCCAATTATCCCCCCGAGGCTGGCTTGATATGCCTCACCTGTTTCAATCGCCTTGGCGTAGTTGCCTGTTCTCGTGTAAGCAATTGACAAAGCAATCGCATTGGCGGGCTGCGAATCGTCGAGACTCACGATTTGCTCGGCGAGCGCGGGAAGCCGCTCAAATTCACGGCGAAATTGCCTAATGGAAGAATAATTACGAAGCACGATTTTTGAGAGGGGCGCGAGGTCCCGCGCTTGTTCGATTTCAGAAAGAGCCTCATCAAGGCGTCCGAGCGTGGTGAGCAAGAGCGCATACCATTGGTGCGCATTGACGTCATTCGGATTCAGCTCCAACGCGCGTTTGAACTCACGCTCGGAGCCCGCCCAATCCCAGTCGTGCAGGCGTTTCAACCAACCCAGAGAGGTATGCGCCTCCGCGAGAGCTTCATCGAGTTCCAGGGCCCGGGTTGCAGTCGTTCGGGACTTTTCATACAGCGCTTCACGTTCTTCTCCGTTCTCGTCGTTGGCTTGCATGGCATAAATGTCGGCCAACCCCGTGTAGGGCAGGGCATAATTCGGGTCAAGTGCAATTGCGCGTGCAAATTCAGCCACCGCCTTCTTGTAATCATTTGGCGTTCGTCTATCGAAGAAGAAACGGCCGCGCAAGTAGGCTTGATAGGCATCGCGGTTTTCCGTATGACGCTTCGCGTCCTGGGGCCGGAGATTGATAGCTAAAGCTTTCGCCGCTTGCGTCGCCATTGCGTCTTGCAGGTGAAAAATCTCGCTCTCATTCTCATCAAACGAAGCGCTCCAGATTTGCTTGCCGTCGCGCGTGAGCAGCATTCGAAGCGTGACCCGCAACTTGCCGTTTGCCTTCTGCATGGTTCCATCGAAAATCGTGTCAACACCCAACTCTTTTCCGATTTCCCAAGGCTCCTTTTGGACATCGGCATAGCGATTCACCGAGTTTATCGAGATGACCCGAACCTGATTGATCTCGCCCAAACTCGTTATCAACGCGTCTGCAAAACCTAAGCTAAGGGCCCGATCGTCGGTACTTTCGGCAAAGGACTTCAATGGCAAAACCGCAATCGACTTGATCGCCGCAACGTTCCGCGCGTTGGTTCGGTTCTGCTGAAAGAGAGCAATGCCGCTGACGACCATCGCGACCAGCAACAGTGATGGAAGCCAGACCCGCGGACGCAGGACGGAACGCAGAGACTTGCCCATTTCGGTCGACCCATTGGTGATTTCCGCTTCGTGCGTGATCCGCAGATCGGCTTGGCGTTCCAGTACCAGCTCGCGCCCCGGGGAATTGGGTCTAGCCGCGAGGTCTTCCCAAGTTTCTTTTACTTCCGCCGTGAACCGATAGCCACGTTTGGGCAGCGTCTCGATAAATCGGCTTTCGTCTCCGAGCGCCTTTCTCAGCATCGAGATATTGCGCTTCAGTCCGCCTTCTTCAACGACCGTCTCTCCCCACACGGCGTGAATCAGCGCCTCTCTCTCCACCACGGTGTTGGAGTTTTCGACCAGTACAATCAACGTTTTGAGCAGCCTCGGTTGCAGGGGCAGCTCGACTCCGCCTCGGTACAGTATGGACGTTGTGGTATCCAGCGTCAGCGAGCCGAACTCGTAGAAATGATTGGTAGGCTTGTTCATGTGAGTACCCGCAGGCGCGAACGTTTTTCGAACCTTTTTTGGACCGTTTGCGAAGGATTTGTGAGCTTCGCATGGACTATGGTTTCAGCCGATCAGAACTGGGTTAATTCTAACGCAAGGTCAGACGTACGGGCAATTGGCGAGCAGGTCACCAGGACAGTTGCTTGCAAGGGCGCGCATGAAGCAAAAGCGAAAAACCGAACTCTGTCTGCAACTTCGTGAAGTCATCGCGATCCAGACCCAACGCAGTTGGACAACCTGGTGCCCGATGTGCTGCCAGCGCGCGCCAATGATCGCGGCCGACGACGCGGCGCTGGCAGCAGGCCGCAGCGCCCGCGAGATCTACGGCCTCGTCGAAGCTGAGCGGCTGCACTTCAGAGAAGACGAAAACGGTTTGCTCTACATCTGCTTTGCATCGCTGCAAAGTCTTTTCGCTAAGCAGGGCGAGAGCGAGAAAGAGAATATCTGGTGAAGGGTGGCCGCGTGAGGGCCAGAAGCGGTTCGGCCTGAAGGAGGTGAAAATATGTCTGGGAAACAGGTGTGTCGCAATATTTATTTTTTTGTCTCTGTGATGGCGGTGGTGTGGCTGATGTGTGCAAGCGTGACGTTTGGGCAAGGCACGGCCTTCACCTATCAGGGCAAGCTCAATGACAGCGGCAACCTCGCCAATGGCAGTTATGACTTACAGTTCAAGTTATTCGACACCGCTACGGTCGGGACAGGGACGCAGCAAGGCACAACCGTAACGGTGCCGAATGTCACCGTAACCAATGGCATTTTCACTGTGCAGTTGGATTTCGGCGTCTGTGCCAGTTGCTTCGACAGCTCCGCACGCTTCCTTGAAATCGCCGTCAAACCAACGAGCGGTTCAACTTTTACGACTCTCAGTCCGCGCCAGCCCATCACCTCGACGCCCTATGCCATCAATGCGGCACAGCTCGGCGGCTTAGCGGCCAGCGGCTTCCTGCAAAACAGCACCACGCAGCAGGTCGGTAGTAATTTCAACATCAGTGGTGACGGCACGGCGGGCGGCACCTTGTCAGCCAATTTCGTCAACGCCACGACGCGGTTTAATCTTAACGGGCAGTCGGTGTTGAGCGCCGCAGGGTCGCAAAATTTATTTGCGGGAATCAGCGCCGGAACCAATAACACCGGCACTAATAATGCCTTCTTCGGCTCATCGGCTGGCACCGCCAACACCAGCGGCAACGACAACGCCTTCTTCGGCGCGCACTCTGGGCAGGCGAACACCACCGGGACGCGCAACGCCTTCTTCGGACACAATGCTGGCGTTCTGACTA
>DATLWF010000094.1:0-5278 GCA_035576605.1 Blastocatellia bacterium
GTGCTGCGGTTGGTGTTCAGTCAGGGAATGAAGCTGGCGCTCGCGGGAGCTGCAACTGGCATAGTGGCGGCCCTGGTGTTGACGAGGCTGCTGGAGAAGCTGCTCTTCGACATCAGCGCGACTGATCCGCTGACATTTGCAGCAATCCCATTGTTGCTGACCTGCGTCGCGCTGCTGGCTTGTTACTTACCAGCTCGAAGAGCAACAAAAGTCGATCCAATAATCGCGTTGAGGCATGAGTAAGAAAAAGGTTATGACCTCCCATGACAGCGAACAGAGAGACGGAGATCGAGAGATGGCCGCGCCTGATCGCGGAAGAAAACTTACTGTGAAACCGCATCTCTGGCTGATAGGCGCAATCGGCGTGATCGTGCCTCGCCGCCTGCGCGCCGATTGGCGGCAGGAGTGGGAAGCCGAGTTGCGGTACCGCGAACTGCTGCTGGCCGATTGGGACAAACTCAATTGGAAAACAAAACTCGATCTGCTGCGGCGCAGCCTCGGTGCGTTCGTTGATGCGCTGCTGCTACAACCGCAGCGATGGGAGGACGAGATGTTTCAAGACTTGCGCTACGGCGTACGGATGCTCTTCAAGGAACCCAGCTTTACGGCGGTGGCAGTGCTCACCCTCGCGCTGGGCATTGGCGCGAACACGGCGATTTTCAGCGTCGTCAACGCGGTGTTACTGCAGCCGCTGCCTTACGCGAAGGCCGACGAACTGGTTCTGATTTACAACACGCCGGGCGGCGACATGCAATGGCCTTTCTCCCCGGTGTCCTATTTGAAATTGAAGGAGCGCAACAGCGTCTTCACCGGCATAGCAGCGCTGAGCAATAAAGGATGGGCCGCGAATCTGACTGGGCTGGGTGAGCCGGAGCGGCTGCAGGGCTTTCAAGTCTCGGCGAACCTCTTCCCGTTGCTGGGGGTGGCCCCGGAGCTGGGCCGCACCTTCCGTAGCGAAGAAGATCGTCCGGGCGAAAATCGCGTCGTGGTGCTCAGCAATGAACTGTGGCGGCGGCTGTTTGCTTCAGACCGCCAGCTTGTCGGACAAGCGCTCACTCTCAACGGCGAGCCGTACAACATCATTGGCGTGATGCCTTCTGATTTTCGATTTTTCACCAAAACCGATTTGTGGACTCCTCTGGCGTTTACGGCGGCGGATGAGAACGATCCCGCGGGCTATCTTGAATTGATTGCTCGCCGCAAGCCCGGCGTGTCGATCGAGCAGGCCGGCGCGGAACTCGAAACCATTTCGCGTGATTTTAACAGTGACCCCGACTCAAAGGTCCGCGCGCGACTCAGTCTTCCTCAGGCAGCGCTGGCGCAGGAGGTGCGTTCGATGCTGCTGCTGCTGTTTGCCGCTGTCGGATTCGTGCTTCTCATCGCCTGCGTAAACATCGCAAATCTATTACTCGCTCGCGGTAGTGTGAGAAAGAGAGAGTTGGCAATTCGCTCCGCTCTGGGCGCGGGCCGATTGCGCGTCGTGCGTCAGTTGCTGGTTGAAAGCTCGCTGCTTGCGCTTGTCGGCGGCGCGGGCGGATTGCTTCTGGCGAACTGGGGGGTGCAGTTCCTCGTGAGCGGGCTGCCCGAATATGTGACCGCTGCAAACTCGCGAGTGGCAATGTTGAAGATTGACGCCACGGCGCTCGGCTTCACCTGCGCGCTCTCGTTGCTGACCGTTGTCCTCTTCGGCCTGGCCCCCGCTCTGCACCTTTCGAAAACCAACCTCAACGAAGCGTTGAAAGAAGGTGGAAGAACCGCAGGGCCGCGCAACAAACTTCGATCCGTGCTTGTAGTATCCGAAGTCACTTTGGCTATGGTGCTTCTGGTCGGAGCCGGGCTAATGGCCAGAAGCTTCTGGCGTCTGGCGCATGTCAATCTCGGGTACGAACCGGCGGGCGTGCTGACCGCGAAGATTGATCCGTCAGGCGAGAGGTACAAAGAGCTCGCGCAGGTCAACGCCTTCTATCAGGAGTTGCTGGAGCGGGTCGGAGCCATTCCCGGCGTAAAGGATGTCGGAATCATCAACAGCCTGAGGGCGTCATTTCCTCTCAGCATTGATGAACATCCGCCTCTTCCGCCCGAGCAGCAGCTATCCGCGGAAATAAATCAAGTGAGCGCCGATTACTTCAAGGCGATGGGGATTCCGCTGCGCGCCGGACGATTCTTCGACGACCATGATGTAAATGGGGCACAGCCAGTCGTGATCATCGACGAGAATCTGGCTCAACTCGATTTCCCCGGTGAAGACCCAATCGGTAAACACATCAACTGCAAAGTCAGCCGCGCGACGCCGAATATGTCGTATCAGATCGTAGGCGTCGTTGGAGGGGCGAAGTATTGGTATCTCGGCCACCAGCCGCTCCCGCACATGTACTACTCTTATTTGCAGGACAACTGGTGGTCCATGTCGCTGCGGGTTCGCGCACAATCGGGTGATCCGATGAAGCTGGCCGGTCCAATTCGCGCCGAGCTTGCGGCGATCGACAAGAACCAGCCGATTCATTCGTTCAAGCCGCTTGAAGCGACGGTCTCCGAACTCGTCGCTCCGCAGCGATTCACAACGTTTTTGCTGACCGGTTTTGCATCCCTGGCTGCATTGTTGGCGGCGATCGGCATCTACGGGGTGATGTCATATGCGGTGACCCAACGCACTCGGGAGATCGGTGTGCGCCTGGCTCTGGGTGCTCAAGCCGTAGACGTGCTGAGAGTGGTAATGACGCAGGGCATGATACTGGTTGCGGCCGGAATAGCGATTGGTCTTGGCGCTTCGTACGCGTTAACCAGGTTTATTTCGGACTTGCTTTTCGGTATCGAGCCGACCGATCCCGTGACTCTTGTCGCAATCACTTTGCTGTTGGCGGCCGTCGCGATGGTAGCGTGCTTCATCCCGGCGCGCCGAGCGACGAAGATCGATCCGATTGCCTCGCTACGAGTCGAATGAAGGAAAAGCCGATGGCCGAGGCGACGCGAACAACTCGCTTTCGTTTTTCGTTGTGGCTGATCGCACTGATTGGCGTGATCGTGCCTCGCCGGTTGCGCGCCGATTGGAAGCAAGAGTGGGAAGCCGAGCTCAGACATCGTGAAGCTCTTCTCGCCGACTGGTCAAAGCTTAACTGGCGCACGAAACTTGATTTGCTCTGGCGCAGCCTGGGTGCTTTTTGGGACGCGCTCTGGCTGCAACCGCTGCGATGGGAAGATGAGGTTTTTCAAGACCTGCGTTATGGCGTGCGAATGCTGCTCAAGCATAAAGGCTTCACGACGGTGGCCGTACTCTCGCTCGCGCTCGGCATTGGCGCGAACACAGCCATCTTCAGCTTGATCGATGCTCTGCTGCTGAAGTCGCTGCCGGTCAAAGACCCGCAACAGCTCGTTTTCTTCTCGATTGCCAGGCCAGGCGGAACCGATGTGACCTTCAGCTATCCGCTGATCGAGCGCTTCAAGGAGGCAAAGGATTCCTTTGCCGGCATCATTGCCTTCAGCGCTGGACCCAAGCTGAGCCTGAGCGCTGCTGAGCCGGGGGCAGGAGGCCAGCCTGAGCCGGTGCAAGCGGATCAAGTGTCAGGCGATTATTTTTCTGTGCTCGGCGTGTATGCTGTCGCCGGGCGCACGTTGACCGAAGACGATGATCGGGCGTCTGATCCACAGCCGGTCGCCGTCATCAGCTACCCCTTCTGGCAGCGCCGGTTTGGAAAAGACCCTGGCGTCGTGGGCCGCAAGATTACTCTCAACGATTTTCCGTTCACCATCATTGGTGTCGCGCCGTCGAGCTTCTCTGGTCTTGAAGTGGGCGGCAAACCTGATCTCTGGTGGCCGCTCCAAATGACTCCGCAGGTCTACCCCGGCAGGCGATGGCTGAAGAATAGCGCAGATTGGCTGCTCGTGATGGGGCGGCTGCGGCCAGGGGTGAGCCTGGAACAAGCGCGGGCGGAGATGGATGCAGTCCACCGTCAGCAACTGAGCGAGATGCCGGCTGAGCGTCTCGCCCAACTGACTCCGACCGAGCAGAGCAAATATTTCGCGCGAAGGATCGAATTGGAGCCGGGCGGCGCGGGCTGGACGTTGCTACGCAAGCAATTCAGGCAACCGCTGCTCATCCTGATGACGCTCGTTGGATTGGTGTTGCTGATTGCCTGCGCGAACGTGGCGAACCTGCTGCTCTCGAGGGCAGCGGCGCGGCAGAAGGAGATCGCCGTGCGGCTCGCGCTCGGCGCCGGGCGCTTCAGACTAGTGAGGCAATTACTCACCGAGAGCGTGCTGCTGGCGCTCACTGGCGGCGCGTTAGGGGTCTTGTTTGCGTACCAGGGAACTCGTGTCCTGCTCACTTATCTGCCGCAGAAACGGCCTGTTTTTCTTGACCTCACTCCTGATGCCCGTGCGCTCTGCTTCACGCTGGCTATTTCGTTGCTCACCGGAATTCTGTTCGGACTCGCGCCTGCGCTGCGTGCAACGCGACTCGACCTGACGACCTCACTGAAAGAGAAGGCCGCGAGCGACAGTTCCGGCCGCTCCCGATTGGCGCTCAATAAAGTTCTGATCGTCGCGCAGGTCGCGCTCTCGCTCTTTCTCCTGATCGGAGCGGGGTTGTTTGTCCGCAGCCTGCAAAAGCTAAGGAGTCTGGACGCCGGGTTTGAGCGGGAGAATATCGTGGTCTTCACCGTTGATCCTGGCTACGGTTTGAGCGCGACGCAACAAACGAGTCTATACAGACAGTTGCTGGCACGGCTGGAAGCGCTGCCGGGAGCGCGAGCTGCCAGCGTCTCGAATCGTCTCTTGTTCAGTTTTAACGTGACCGCCGGTGGCGCCAATATCAAAGTGCCTGGCTATACTCCGCCAGCGGGCGCAGACACCTCTAGCTGGGTGCTCTGGGTCGGGACGAAGTTCTTCGAGACGATGGGAATGCGGCTTCTTCAGGGCCGCGATTTCGGTCCGCAGGAAGAACAGCCGGTTGAAGCAAACACAGGAAAGCAAGCTTACGGACAAGCAACTCAGAATGCGCCTCCCGACAGTGAGGCTGCGCCGCAGGCAGCAGTGATCAATCAGACGATGGCCCGTGACTTCTTCGGTCATGATAACCCGGTGGGGAAAGATTTTTATTTCCTGGATGGAGGGCTGCAAGCCGCTCACTTCCAGGTCATCGGTGTCGTCACAGATGCGAAATACACGAGTTTACGTGAAACGCCACAGCGAGCTTACTATCTCTCGTACTTCCAGAATCCAAGCGCTGGTTCGCTGACTTTTCTGCTGCGTACTACCGGGAACCCTATCAGCTTCGGCAACT
>DATLWF010000095.1:0-6977 GCA_035576605.1 Blastocatellia bacterium
CCATCGGTGATCATGATGATCTGCCGCATGTCCTTTCGTTGAGACATGAGGATGCGGCGGGCGAGACGCAAGCCTTCGCGAGTGTTGGTGTGATAGGGTCCAACCTGCGCGCGAGCGACGGCGGAAAGCGGTATCTCTTCGGCGGAATCGTGAAAAAGCACTACGCGGAGGCTGTCGCCCGGGTATTGAGTTCGGATCAAATGCGTCAGCGCAAGCGCCACTCTCTTCGCCGGAGTGAACCGGTCCTCGCCGTAGAGAATCATCGAGTGCGAGCAGTCGAGCATCAAAACCGTCGCGCACGAGCTTTGATACTCGGTCTGGTGAACCATAAGATCCGCGTATTCGAGATTGATCGGAACTCCGAGCCCTTCGCGTTGAATGGCTGAGCGAAGCGTCGCGTTAACATCCAGGTTCAACGTGTCGCCGAACTCGTAGCGTTTAGGAGCTTCGCTGGCCTCAATGCCAGTTGACAGATGATTCGTCTCGTGACGACCGACGGAAGACTTTCCCAGGGACGCGATCAATTCCTTGAGGGCCTTGAAGCCGAGGAAGTCGAGGCCCTTGTCAGTCATTTCAAACTTGACGCTGCGCTCGGCAGGCTTGCCGACCCGACCCGCTTGCGAAGCGAATCCGGTCTCTTGTTGTTGGTGCGGCGTCCCCTCGTTCAGCGAGATGTAGCCCTCTTCGATGAGTCGCTCGATCAAGCGGTCCAGCAATGCGGAGATCGCTTGTTCGCTCAACTCCCCGCGTTCGTCTGAAAGCGCTTCAATCTCTTCGTCCGACAGCAGCCCTTCCATCAGCGCGCGCATTATGGCGTCGCGCAGTGCTTCTAAAGTGCGCTCCTCCTCGTCGCCCCAATAGCGCGAATATTGAGTCTGGAAGCCGCTCTGTAATAGGAAATCAGCGAGCCGCTCGAGCAGATCTTCAAGACTTAGCGACTCCCAATCTACGCCGTCCCACTTTGTGTATTTCGTGAAAGGCATACTACGTTGAAACGTGAAGCGTGAAGCGTGAAAACGTGAAACGTGATGCGTGACTCGATAACTGATAGACCGGCTCCGGTCACGTTTCACGTTTCACGTTCCACGCATCACGGCTTCTCCGACTTTTCTTCGATGGCAAGTATATCGCCGGCCGTGAACAGATAGGTTCGCAGCGCCTTATCGAACTTGCTGTCATGACGCCGAATCCACTCCAGGAGCATCGAAGCGTGCTCCTTCTCCTCGTCGCGGTTGTGCTGGAGCACTCGTCGCAGGTCGTCATCGTGTGTAACGTCCATACGCTGCCCGTACCAGTCGATCGCTTCCAGTTCCTCCATAAGCGACTGAACCGCGCGAGCCATGTCCTGCGTTTCAGGCTTCAACATCTCGTAGGGTGCGTGCCATGCAATGGGCATATTGTTTAGCTCCTCCCGTCATCGGTCATTGGCTGCCTTCCGTCAGTCACTTGTCCCATCCCGAGAGCGCAAATGACCGCTTACCATTGACCACTAACCACTGACCATTGACCACTAACCACTGACAATCAGTTTATTTTTCCCGAACGGCTGAAGCTTTCATAGCGCTGACCGCGTGGCTCCTGTTTGGCCGCCATGTATCCACGCTCTTCGCTGCGGCTAATCTTCTTCTGCGCGTGCAAACCTTCGAGTATCAACTCGCACACGGCGACCAGGAGTTCGGGCTGAGATTTCTTAGTCAGACCCGACTGAACGGCAGTGTCGAGCAAGCCGGTTACGTGCCGGAAGCTTGTCAGGCACAGCTCAGCACTGTCGGCATCGCTAAAGCGAAGCGACCCGCCGTCGTTGAACCACCCGATGATCTCCGAGCAGTCGATGTGCTCGAAGTATGCTTCGAAAGTCTTGCCGACCGCCGTCTTGATAAGGTCGCGCGCCACAGCGTTCGCGCCTCGCTGTTCGCCTTCGTATTCAAGCTCGAGCTTGCCGGTGATCGACGGCAGCGCCGCGTAGATATCACAAATCCGTGGCACGATCTCGGGCTCGCCGGTAGCAAGTCTGCGGCGTTCGGCGTTTGAAATCACATTCTCGATGGCCGAGATCGGCAGCCGTTGGCTGACGCCCGAACGCTTGTCCACGCGCTGGTCCGTGCGAGCTTCGAAGGCTATCTGTTCGACAGCCAGCATTATGAACTCGGGCACGTTGATCTGTTGCTGATCGCGTCTCATCCAGGCCTCTTGCCTGGTGATCTCGACGCCCTCTTCGACGCTGGCGGGATAATGCGTGTTGATCTCAGAACCGATGCGGTCCTTGAGCGGTGTGATGATCTTTCCGCGCGCGGTGTAGTCTTCGGGATTCGCCGAAAACACCAGCATCACATCGAGCGGCATTCGAATCGGATAGCCCTTAATCTGAACGTCGCCCTCTTGCATGATGTTGAACAATCCAACCTGCACCTTGCTTGCGAGGTCAGGCAGTTCGTTGATCGCGAAGATGCCCCGGTTCGCGCGAGGCAGCAGCCCGTAATGTATCGTCAGCTCGTCGGAGAGCAGATGCCCGCCCCGAGCCGCTTTGATCGGATCAAGGTCGCCGATCAGGTCGGCGATGGTCACGTCGGGCGTCGCCAGCTTCTCTACGTAACGCCTGTCGCGGGCGATAAACGTCACCGGAGTCTCGTCGCCCCGCGCTTCGATCATCAGCCGGCAAGCCTTACAAATCGGCGCATACGGATTGTCGTTGATCTCGCAGCCGTCGATCGCCGGCGTAAGCTCGTCGAGCAATCCTACAAGCTCACGCAGGATTCGGCTCTTCGCTTGCCCTCGAAGCCCAAGCAGGATGAAGTTGTGACGCGACAGCAACGCGTTAACTATTTGGGGAACGACCGAATCATCGTAGCCAACGATGCCCGGGAGAATAGTCTCCCGCCGATCGAGCCTGCCTAAGAGGTTCTCGCGCAACTCGTCTTTGACAGAGCGATGACGAGTGCGCGCCTCGCTGAACTTACTCGCCCGCAACTCGGCGATTGTGCCTGGAAGGTGCATGATTCGGACCTCAGATTTCTATCCGCAAAAACGTCCGAGCCTATCCGCTCGTGGTGGAAACTTTAGCCTCAGCCATTAGGTCTGTAAACCCCGAAGGATGTATCGGGGATTGTCCAGTCCGCCGGAGAGTCGGATATGGACTTTGGAATTCAATGGTGACTGCGTGAGAACCTCCGCAGACTGGACAGTCTACGGTACCAGATTCAGTCTTTACCGAAGATTTTCTTAAAGACTCTCAGAAACCCACCCTTCTTTTTGTCCTTGTCATCGTTCTTCTTCTTGTCGTTCGAGGCTCTATCGGAACTCTTCGCGGTGGTCTGAGTCTTCTGGTCCTTTTTCACATCGGGAGGAGTTTGAGGCAAGGTGGCGCCGTCCGCGGATCGGGTTTCGCTGACACTCTTCACAGACGGTGCTTCGGTCTTTCTCGGAGCGGGAGGAGTGGTGTTCACGTCCGGTGACGGCGATTTCTTGTCGGAGTCTTCGGCGGCGAGCGCCGCGGCTTTGGGATTTGGCGTCGTTCCACTGAAATTGCCGTTCGCGAGCGCCTTGTCCTTCTTCTTCACCTCGGGAACAGCGGCGTCAGTCGGAACACCATCCGGTTCAGCGCTCACCGACGGTGTGGCGGCAACGTTGGCTGCGCTGTCGGCCGAAGCCGGCTTGGGTGGAGCGGGACTTGTCTGAGGCTCGGAATTCACGAGCGGAGTTGATACACGAGCCTTTGGAAGGAAAATTATGGACGCCGCGGAAATCACCAGTGCGCCTACCAGCAACCCTGCTCCGAGAAGCGACCACCACTTATTTCGCTCCTGAACAGAGCCTTCGCGGGTTAGCCGGGTGCCGTCTACGTCGCAGAAGTTCAACTGATCCGCGAAGGAGTCGTTACAGACTGGACATATCTTCATTGTCGTCTCCGGCTACCTGGTCTGAGGCACGTATCTGATGAACGGCCCTATTGTACCATCCCTGGCAAATGGGGTTCAAACCTCTTGAAAAAGCGATCTAAGCGCTCGGATCCCAGCCATTGCTATCGGAACTAGCATAGTCGCTACGCCACAGTTGGGCGTTCGCAAGGACGCCTTTGAGGAACATCGCCATACCATTCGTTAGCTCGATTCCCCGCCGGCAACTCCACCTTTCTTTTCGAATTGGTCCAATATTGCACAGCAATTAGTTCCCGGACAGAGGATCATCAATAGGATCTCAAGAAACTACGAACAACAACACCGGCATGCTCAAGGTTGAATGAATCAATCGTACGATGCCGGACTATTCCGAAACAGGTTCGAACAGGAGAATTGTAAATGAAGATTAGCAGATTAATTACCGCGAGCATGTTTGTCATGGCTCTCGCAGGTATTTCATTCGCTCAGACCGTTCAGGTCACTAACAGCTCGCAATGGGTTGCTGCCAGGCGTCAGATCCTGGCCGTCAAGTATATCGAAGACAACCAAACAGCAGTCAATATGGCGGGAACATCGCTCGTTCCGCGAGCGATCGGAAAGGCCGACGTTGAGTTCAAGCACGGCCGCTCGAGGATCAAACTCGAGATGGAGAACCTCGGCCATCCGCAATCGCTGGGCGCCTATTACACCACCTACATATTGTGGGCAGTGGCTCCCGAAGGACAGGCTGAGAGCCTTGTCGAATTGCCAATCACCAGCAAATTCAACGTCGATGCTACGACAACATTTCAGACGTTCGGACTGATGATCACGGCCGAGCCCCACGGAAGCGTGGCGCTGCCGAGTCCGGTGATCGTGGCTGAGAACTCCTTGCGGAGAGGGACGGAAGGCAGAACCGGAGTCAGCAAGATTGAATATAGCGGTGATTCCGGGTCGTGGTATGTTGTCTCCTCGCCGAGTCCCGCGTTGAACGCCGACTTCAACACACCACTGCTGATTCTGGGCGCGCGTCGTGCAGTCTGGATTGCGCAGCGGGCCGACGCCAGGTCATTCGCCGCGCCCGAGCTGCGAGAAGCAGAAGTCAAGCTCGAGGTTCTGGAACAGAGCTGGCCACAATCGCGCAGACATAACGACGATCGCAAGAATCAGGAGCGGTATGGCGGACAGGCTCGCGACGTGATGCGCCTGGCCGAACACGCTCGAAGCCTGAGCGTCGAGCGCAACGCTCAAGCCAGGCTGGCCGCCGAGCGCCGCAACGCCAGCGATACTATTGCCCAGGCGCAGTCCGACACGGATCGCGCCAGAGCTGAAGCTGACCGGGCGGCAACTGATGCCGATCGCGCAAGAAATCAAGCCGAACGGGCCACAACCGACGCCGATCGCTCGAGAGGCGAAGCTGAACGAGCCCGGATCTCCGAACGCGAAGGAGCGGAGCGGGCTGCAAGGGATGCCGCCTTGTCTCGTCAGCGCGTAGTGCAGGCGCAATCCGAAACCGAGACCGCGAAAGCCAACGAAGCACTGGCATCGGACGAAGCAATGCGCGCACGACTTCAGGCTGAAGGCGCAATGCGTGAACGAGACGCCGCGCGGCAGGGCCTCTACGTATCGCTCTCGGCGATTCTTGAGACCAGACGTGAAGCCCGCGGGCTGATCGTCAGTCTCTCAGATGTGTTATTCGATACTGGTCAGTCGACGCTCAAATCAGGCGCTCGCGAGAAGCTCAGCAAGCTTACGGGCATCCTGTTGGCATATCCCGGCGCCTACCAGATCGAGATCGAAGGACACACGGATTCGGTCGGCTCGGAGGAAAGCAACCTCAAGCTCTCCCAGGGACGGGCTGACTCGGTGCACGACTATCTCTTGCAAAGCGGAGTCAAGCGAGAGCGAATGTCAGCGGGTCGGGGGTTTGGCGAATCCACGCCGGTTGCCAGCAACGACACAGCGGCTGGCAGGCAGGTAAATCGGCGCGTGGAAATCATCATCGCCGATACAGTCAAGCAGGCGATCGTTCGTAATCAATAGGTCAATGAAAAGGCGGGGCCAGCGGCTCAACATCTTGCGATCAAAATGGGCACGAATCCGTGCAAATCCGTCGAATCCGCGTCATCCGTGGTCTATCCGGTACTAGCAAAGGAATTCTTTCGAACTCATAGACCACGAATGACGCTGATTCGACGGATACTGCGCCCCTCACGACATGTCTGTTACATGCCGCCGGAGTTCAAGCCGCCGGACGGTGTTGTGAGTGTGACAGAAATGTATGACCTGAGGACGCAGGGTGTCCTCGATTCAAAGCACACAAAGCCGGATCCACCGGAAAACCGGGCGGTCGTCCACCACAGTTGCGGCAATCTTGCCAACAATACCGCGCAGTACTATAACCTTTCTCTTCTGGTGCAAGAACAGGAACGCTTCTTGCTCACGGCTAGACTGATTCTTGGTGTGGCTTCAAGGACGTTCTAACTGTCGATGAAGCCGGCCCACACCGAATATGGATCCTGACAAAGAAAAGGAGGGTCTATGAGAAACAAAGTGAGAATTGAATTGTTACTGCTTGTCTGCGTTGCGCTGATCATGCCAATGAGCGCGACGTCCGGAGCCAAGGGACGCAACGAGGTCTTTTCCGCATTGGCACAACTTCCTGTCGAAGGCCGCACAACCAACGTCAAGATCTACATAAATGGCTACTCGACCACGCAGGACGCCGAGCGCCTCCATGCGGCGCTGGTGGATGGCGGTTCAAAGGCGCTTCTCAAAGTGCTGAGCAAAATGAAATCAATGGGTCGCATCGAGCGAGAGGGGACTGTCGGCAACTACGATTTCAAGCTGATCCTTTCAAAACCCACCGCAACAGGGCGACACATCTATGCGGTGGCAGACCGGCCAATCGGCTTCCTCGAGGAGTACTTCAGCACCCGATCCAAAGACTTCCCTTTTGGCATTCTGGAGTTGGATTTGAAGGAAGATAACGAAAAGGAGAAAGGCGAAGGTACCCTGATCTACGCAGCTAAGGTACGCGTTGTAAGCGGAGACAAGGTGGAGATTGAGAACCTCAGCTTCGCCCCGATCCGGCTCCTGGGC
>DATLWF010000096.1:0-6754 GCA_035576605.1 Blastocatellia bacterium
CGTGCCGAGACGCGCCCGCCCTCCGCCAGGATGGCCATGTTTATAGAAGCCGTGCCGAGACGCGCCCGCCCTCCGCCAGGATGGCCATGTTTGGATAACCCGTCTCTAGTCTTCGATGACCGATATGGCCCTCCTGACGGAGGGCGCGAAACTCCTTGCGGAGCGTGCCCGTGGTTCCGTCTTCCGCCTATAAACATGACCCTCCTGGCGGAGGGTAAATATCCACACTCGAGTCCCCCAACCTGCGTCGGGTTATTTCTGAGAAACGCCGCTGCTTGGGGCTTTCTTAGCCACGTAGAGACCCATGCCTGAACAATGTTGAACCTGTTCAAAATTATCTCTTGACTTCCTTGCGCCGCCCGGCTATCCTGCGAATTGAACAAGTTCAAAAAAGAGTAAAAGGAGGTAGCTTATGAACGTTGTTGTTGCTTCTTACGTTTTCTACGTGACGATAAGCGTCGGGCTGACCGTATGGGTCGCCCGCACGCTGCACAAGAATGGCAGGGTCTTCCTGGTCGACGTCTTTCACGGCAACGAGCCGCTCGCCGATTCGGTCAATCACCTGCTCGTTGTCGGCTTCTATCTGATCAACTTCGGGTACGTGAGCCTGGCGCTCAAGCTCGGCTACGACGTCCGGAATGCCCAGGAGGGAATCGAAGCGCTGTCGTGGAAGGTCGGCATGGTGCTTGTTGTTCTCGGCGGCATGCACTTCTTCAACCTGTTCATCTTTAGCCGGATGCGCCGAAGGGCTTCACTGGCGGATGCTCCTCCACCGGTAGCCCCGGATGCCTACACCTCGGTAAGGGGACACAGTCATGCGTGAGCTAACAGTCTTGTACGACCCTCAGTGTGGGCTGTGCAGACGAGCCCAGGCCTGGCTGATAAGCAAGCCAAAGTATGTGGAACTCGTCTTTGTGCCGGCGAGTTCCGATGAGGCCAGGAGTCGTTATCCACAGCTCAATCATTCTCTGACGCTGACCGATCTAACAGTAATCAGCGACCAGGGCGCGGTCTACAACGGTCCTAAGGCGTGGCTAATGTGTCTTTGGGCGCTGCGCGAGTACCGCGAGTGGGCACTGCGCTTGAGTTCGCCCGAGCTGCTACCCACAGCGAAGCGGGTCATCTCGATGATCTCGCAGAACCGGTATCAGCTCGAAGGCCTGGGCGCCGTAGTGCTCAAGGGGGCGAAATGACGAAAGCTCGGACCGGGCTGGTGAAGACCGATAAGGGTCAGCAGACGAGGGCCACGATATTGGAGGCAGCCCTGCAAATGTTTCGCGAGCGCGGGTATGAGCAGACTACAATGCGAGCTATCGCCGACCGCGCGGGAGTGGCGCTGGGAAACGCGTACTACTATTTCCACTCCAAGGAACACCTGATCCAGGCGTTTTACGGCCGGACTCATGAAGAGCACCTGAGCGTTGCCGATTCAGTGCTCACGAAGGAACGTGACCTGAAGGCTCGCCTGCTCGGAGTGATGCGGGCGAAGATAGAAACCGTCGAACCGTATCATCAATTCGCCGGAAAACTTTTCGCTACCGCCGCCGATCCTCACAGCCCCCTCAACCCATTCAGCGATGAGTCCGACCCCGTTCGCCAGGAGAGCATTGCCGTGTTCGCTGACGTTGTGACGGGGTCGACGACGCGAGTGCCGAAGGACCTGATGACGGAGCTGCCGTACATGCTCTGGCTTTACCATATGGGGATCATTCTGTTTTGGATTCACGATTCGTCGCCCCATCGCGCTCGCACGCATCGGCTCATCGACCGCAGCGTCGAGATCCTGGTCAAGTTGATCGGGCTCGCGAGCAATCCCTTGATGAGACCCCTGCGGAGGAGCGCAGTTCGACTGATGGCAGAGCTGAGGGAAGACGTTTCGAGCTAGGCACGATTCATGCAGCGCAGAAGCGATTCGGCTGGCGGAAGGGCGTCGAATTAGCGGAGCGATTGCGGCTTATGCGTGTCAAAAGGAAGGTTTAGGAGGTTTTAGGCGCCGGACAAACAAGAAGCGCTTACGATTTAGCCAGGTGTCCGCTTCTAATTCATTGGTTCGGTATCTCAGAGTTTTGAAACCGCTTAAACGCCACTGGGGTATAGAACAATAGTGAGACGCTGAATAACCTGACCGCCCCATCCAAATGGGGCCAAAACCTCTCCCGGATCTTTAGCCAATGGTGCGTGATGAGTGTGAATACACCGACCGGCGCGACGGCAAATGAACAAGTAGAGATAGCTCAGCCCTCCCGAACCAGATTAGTTAAACCAACGACTCGCAGACGGTGGTGGCTCTGGCTGCTCGTGCTCGGAGCAGCGCTGATAGCCGTTTTGGTGATCGTAAGATGGCAAACCCAGCGCTCGGCTGCCGCAAAAGCGCGCGAGACCGGTCCGCCGACTGTACCCGTAGTAGTGGCCTCCGCGCGGAAGGGTGAGATACCGGTTTACTTGAACGCGCTCGGCTCGGCAGCTCCGTTCAACACAGTCACCGTGCGAAGCCGTATCGACGGTCAATTGCTCAAGGTCAACTTTCAGGAAGGTCAGTTCGTTCGTCAGGGCGACTCGCTCGCGGAGATCGATCCCAAACCGTTTGAAGTTCAGCTCGATCAGGCTCGAGGACAACTGGCACGGGATGAGGCACAGCTGGCCAACGCTAAGCTCGACCTCGCTCGATATCAAACCCTCTCCGCCCAGGGCGTGATCCCCAGACAGCAACTCGATACGCAGGCTGCCAGCGTGCGCCAGTTCGACGGGGTCATCCAGGCCGATCAGGCTCAAATCAACAACGCGAAACTTCAAATAACGTATTGCCACATTACCGCGCCGTTAGCCGGCCGCGTCGGGCTGCGATTAGCCGACGTCGGCAATATGATTCACGCGAATGACACAAACGGCCTGGTCGTCATCGCGCAAATACAGCCTATCGCGGTTCTGTTCACCATCCCCGAAGATAGCTTGGCTCAGGTGCTCACTAAGATTCGTTCAGGCGAGCACCTCATGGTCGAAGCGTATGATCGCGGCGGCCAGACAAAGATTGCCGACGGGCGAGTCGAAACGATCGACAACGAAATTGATCCAGCCACCGGCACGTCACGGCTGAAGGCGATCTTCGACAACAAGTCGAACGCCCTCTTTCCGAATCAATTCGTCAACGTCCGCCTGTTGGTCGAAATCAGAAAGGATAGGATCCTGATTCCGGCCGTAGCGATTCAGCGCGGCCCTCAGGGAACCTACGTCTACGTTGTGAAAGAAGACCAGACCGCCGACGTGAGGCCGGTCACCGTCGGTACGATCGAGGCCGCCCAGGCTTCCGTTGAGAGCGGGCTCTCCGAAGGTGAGCGCGTTGTTGTGGACGGCGTCGATAAGCTTCGAGCCGGCAGCAAGGTAAAAGTGAACTCCGAACAAGGTCCCGCGGAATGAATCCCTCGCGTACATTTATCCTTCGGCCCGTCGCAACCTCGCTGCTGATGGCCGCGATTCTCTTGTCGGGGGCGGTTGCGTATCACGAGCTCGCCGTTTCTGCGCTGCCGCAAGTCGACTATCCCACTATTCAGATTCTCACTTTCTATCCCGGCGCGAGCCCGGACGTGATCGCCTCGTCAGTGACCGCGCCGCTCGAAAGGCAGTTCGGCCAGATGCCTGGTTTGAACCAGATGACGTCGTCGAGTTCATTCGGCAGCTCGCTGATCACGCTGCAATTCACACTCGATCTGAACATCGATGTAGCCGAACAGGAAGTCCAGGCTGCGATCAATTCCGCGGGAACATTCCTGCCGCGCGACTTGCCGAACCCGCCGATCTACAGCAAGACCAACCCTGCCGACGCTCCGATTCTGACGCTCGCGCTGACTTCAGACACGCTGCCGCTGTCAAAGGTCCAGGATCTGGCGGACACAAGGCTGGCTCAGAAGATTTCGCAATTGCCCGGCGTAGGACTTGTCACAATCAGCGGCGGGCAAAAACCGGCGGTGCGGATCCAGGTGAACCCCACCGCGCTCGCTGCCTATGGTCTCAGCCTCGAGGACCTGCGAGCGGTCATCGGAACGGCGAACGTCAATCAAGCCAAGGGAAACTTCGACGGGCCAAAGCAGGCTTACACGATTGACGCAAACGACCAGCTTATCTCGAGCGACAACTATCGCTCGATCATTATCGCCTACCGTAGCGGGAGTCCGGTTCGGATGTCAGACGTCGCCACGGTGATCGACGATGTCGAGAACGTCAAGCAAGCCGCGTGGATGAATGACAGACCGGCAGTCGTCGTCAATATTCAACGGCAGCCCGGGGCTAACATCATCGGCGTAGTGGACCGCATCGAAAAACTTCTGCCGCAACTCAAGGCTGCGCTTCCGCAATCGGTCGACGTGTCGGTTCTGACCGACCGGACCACGACCATAAGAGCTTCCGTTGAGGACGTGCAGTTCGAATTGATGCTCACCGTCGCGCTGGTGGTGATGGTGATCTTTTTGTTCCTGCGAACTGTGTCGGCGACGATCATTCCCAGCGTCGCCGTCCCGCTGTCGCTGATCGGAACTTTTGGCGTGATGTATTTGCTTGGGTACAGCCTGAACAACCTGACATTGATGGCGCTGACGATTTCGACCGGCTTCGTGGTTGACGACGCAATCGTGATGATCGAAAACATCGCTCGATACATCGAAGAAGGGGAATCCCCGTTACAAGCCGCGCTCAAGGGGTCGGAACAAATCGGCTTCACGATTGTGTCGCTGACCATTTCTCTTATTGCTGTCCTGATTCCGTTGCTGTTCATGGGGGACATAGTCGGGCGGCTGTTCCGGGAATTTGCAATCACTTTGAGCGTCACGATTCTTGTGTCGGCGGTTGTTTCGCTGACGCTGACGCCGATGATGTGCGCGAAGCTTCTGAAGCACAAACCCAAATCCCAGCAGAGCAGGTTCTATCGATGGTCGGAGTCGATGTTCAATTGGGTTATTGCGCGTTACGGAACGACGCTCGACTGGGTGCTTCAACATCAGCAGGCGACGCTTCTGGTGGCCGGGTTGACTCTGGCGGCGACGATTTTGCTTTACATCGTGGCGCCCAAAGGTTTCTTTCCGGTTCAGGACACCGGCGTGATCATCGGCATTACCGAAGCGTCGCAGACAATATCTTTCGCCGGTCTTTCCGAGCGCCAGCAGCGAGTCGCGAAAGTCATTCTCCAGGATCCTGCCGTGCAAAGTCTCTCATCATTCATCGGTGTTGACGGGACAAACGCCACGGTCAACAGCGGCCGCATTCAGATCAATCTGAAGCCGCTCTCCGAGCGAAAGATAAACGCCAGCGACGTCATCCGGCGATTGCAGCCGGAGCTCGAGAAGGTCGAAGGCATCACTCTGTTCATGCAGCCTGTTCAGGATTTGACCGTCGAAGATCGAGTGAGCCGCACTCAGTATCAATACAGCCTCGAATCCCCGAATGCCGATGAACTGAACAAGTGGGTCCCGCAGCTTGTTCAGAAATTGCAGACGCTTTCTCAACTGCAAGACGTTGCGAGTGATCAACAGAATCAGGGCTTGCGCGCGTCGCTGGTGATCGATCGCAACACAGCCGGACGGCTCGGCGTCACTCCTCAAATGATCGACGACGCGTTGTACGACGCGTTTGGTCAGCGTCAGGTATCGACTATCTTCACCCAGTCGAATCAATACCACGTTGTGTTGGAAGTGACGCCCAATCTCCAATTGGACCCCGCCTCGCTCGGTAATATTTATGTCAAGTCAAATACGGCCGCACAGGGTTCCGCGAATAGCGGGCAGCCGGGGGGCGCAAATCCTCAAGCCCCGCCGAGCGGTTCACAAGCCCCGGCGAATGTCGCCTCGCCTTCGAGCGGGCTGGCCGCGGCGAACGCTCGCCCTTTCGCAAGCACTGCTGTGCCGCTCAGTACCTTCACGCACTTTGAACAGGGCTCGACCGCGCTGTCGATCAACCACCAGGGCCAGTTCCCGGCGGTGACTCTTTCCTTTAATCTCGCGCCGGGCGTCGCGCTCGGCGACGCTGTGAAGGCAATTGAGTCGGCCAAAACGGAGATCGGCATGCCCGCCTCGATCCAGGCGGGATTCGAGGGAACGGCCCAGGCGTTTCAGTCTTCATTGACCAACGAGCCGCTGCTCATTCTGGCGGCGCTGGTGACTGTTTACATCGTGCTGGGCGTGCTTTACGAGAGTTACATTCATCCGGTGACAATTCTATCGACGTTGCCGTCGGCCGGCGTGGGCGCGATTCTGGCTCTGCTGTTGTGCGGAACTGAACTCGATGTAATCGCGCTGATCGGAATCATCCTGCTGATCGGGATCGTGAAGAAGAACGCGATCATGATGATCGACTTCGCCCTGGAAGCCGAACGCGAGGGCGGTAAGAGCCCAAGAGAAGCGATCCACGAAGCGTGTCTCCTCCGATTCCGCCCGATTATGATGACGACAATGGCGGCGCTGCTGGCCGGTCTGCCGCTCGCGCTTGGGAGCGGTGTCGGTTCCGAGCTTAGACGGCCCCTGGGAATCACGATTGTCGGCGGTTTGATGTTGAGCCAGTTGCTCACCCTGTACACGACGCCTGTTATATATCTCGCTTTCGATCGGCTTGCGAGGCGAATGACACAGTCGCGGGCCAGGCGGGACGCGAGGAACCAGGAGGGGATGGTTCCGGTAGAGCAACAATGAATATTTCCGAACCCTTCATCAAGCGACCGGTCGGCACCGCGCTCTTGACAGTCGCGCTGGCGATGGCCGGCTGTCTCGGATTT
>DATLWF010000097.1:0-9596 GCA_035576605.1 Blastocatellia bacterium
GATCGGTCCCGAAGTAACCGTGGAAGCTGTGCGTGTGCTCGAGGCCGTTGCCCGAGCGTTCGCGCACGAGATCGAGTTCACCTTCAAAGACGCAGGCGGCTGCGCGATTCGCAAACACAACGATCCGCTTCCGGATGACACGCTTCAGGCTTGCCTGGAGTCAAACGCCGTTTTGCTTGGCGCAGTCGGCGATCCGGCCTTTGACGGCTATCCGACAAATCTGCGCCCCGAAGCCGGGCTGCTCAGGCTGCGTCGCGGGCTCGGCGCCTTCGCTAATCTGAGGCCCGCGCGTCTGTTTCCTGCGCTCATCGACGCTTCGCCGCTGAGGCCCGAGGTAATAGAAGGCACGGACGTTCTGATCGTGCGCGAGTTGCTTGGCGGCTTGTACTTTGGCGAGCCACGTGGCGAGCGCGATGCTGGCGGCGGTCGCGAGGCGATCAACACAATGCGCTATTCGGAGTCGGAGATCGATCGAATAGCTCGAGTGGCTTTTGATCTGGCGCGGCTGCGGCGGCGCAAGATGACGTCTGTCGACAAAGCTAACGTGCTCGAGTCCTCGAAGCTATGGCGCGAAGTCGTGATCCGTGTGGCCGCGGAATACCCGGACGTGAAGCTGGAACATCAGTACGTCGATTCGTGCGCGATGGCGTTGGTCGCCCGGCCGGCTAGCTTCGATGTGATGGTCACCGAAAATATGTTTGGCGATATTCTCTCGGATGAAGCGGGCGCGGTCGTCGGCTCGCTCGGTTTGCTCGCGTCGGCGAGCATCGGCGGGGCCGTGGGGTTGTATGAGCCCGTGCACGGTTCGGCTCCGGACATTGCCGGCAAAGGGATCGCGAACCCGCTTGGCGCGATATTGTCCGCAGCGATGATGCTGCGTTACTCGTTCAAGCTCGAAGTTGAAGCCGCTGAAATAGAAGCAGCAGTCGAGAGGGCGTTGTCCGAGGGACATCGCACCAGCGATCTTGCCAGGGGAGGCCAACAGTTCGTAACCACTGAGGAAATGGGACGGCGGGTCGTCAGCTACATCAAGCGTGCCTAGAGCTTCTCTTCCTTCGCCAAGATCTCTTTCATAATCTCCGAAGCGCCCGCGCCGATTGTGTTCAAACGCGCATCTCGCCAGAAGCGGCTGATTGGATACTCAGTCGTGTAGCCGAACCCTCCGAAGATCTGCATGCAATCATATGCGACCTTTTGCGAAAGCTCACTCGTGAAGAGCTTGGCCATCGTGATCTCTCGCACGGCGCGTTCGCCCCGATTGATTAAATCGAGCGCGCGATATGTGAGCCACTTCCCTGCTTCGATGCTCGTATTGTGCTCGGCAAACCGGTGCTTCCACACTTGAAAGTCGCCGATGGGTTTGCCGAAAGCCCTTCGCTCTTTGCCATAAGCCACCGCGTACTCGATCGCGCGTTCCATGCTCGCGACGTTCGCGATCGCCGAAGCAAGCCGTTCACCTTGAAAGTTATGCATCGTGTAGTAAAAACCACGGCCCATCTCGCCAAGCACGTATCGCTTCGGGATTCGGCAGTTGTCGAAGAACAACTCCGCCGTGTCCGAGCAAAGATTACCGACCTTCTTCAGCTTCTTGCCCACCGCAAAGCCTTTCACATCCGTGGGGAATAACACCATCGAAACGCCTTTGTATCTGTCGTCTCCGGTCCGTACGGCGAGGATCATAAAGTCGGCCCGCGCGCCGTTGGTGATCCACAGCTTCTGTCCTGAGATCAACAGATCGTCTCCGTCGCTCCGCGCGCGAGTGGTCAAAGCGGCAACGTCCGACCCGCCGCCGGGTTCACTGATCCCAAGCGCGGCGATGCGGTCGCCTGCGATGGCCGGTCTCAGGAACTCTTCCTTCTGCTCGTCGGTTCCAAGCTCGTCGAGTACGGGCAGCGTGATGTCCGACTGAACGAACATAGCCATCGACGCACCGCCACTGTTCGAGTACGAGAAGCCTTCAAGGTAAGCCGCCGTGTACCACCAATCCAATCCGCTGCCGCCGTACTTTGGATCGAGCCGTATGCCGAACAGTCCGAGTTCGGCGGCTTTCTTAAAGAGCTCTTTCGGAAAGATGCCGGCTTCGTCCCACTCTTCGGCGTGCGGAGCGATCTCGGCCTGGACAAACTGCTTCACCGTTTGACGGAACAAGCCGTGTTCCTCGGTGAAGTAGGGATAGGTGGCGGCGGTCACCGCCGGTGCGACTTCAGTCACGCTTGACATTGGATGATTCCTCCGTTTGAAACGTCAGTTGGATGTGATTCGTGATGCGTGATTCGCAATGCGTCAATCGCGATTCGTGATGCATGATTCGAAATCCATCAATCGTGATTCGTGATGCGTGATTCGTGAACCGTGATGCACGACTCGTGATGCCTGAAGGTCACTGAGCACAATCCACAAGCTCGTGGTCGGGAAGGGTGGCTTGCCCCCGCTCCGGTGAAACACTTACTTGAGAAAGCTGCGGGGGCAAGCCACCCTTCCCGACCACGAGCATGCCACTGCGCCTTCCCCTTCCGTGTGATGAATCGAGTTTCACGTTTCACGTTTCACGCTTCACGTATCACTGCCGCAATCTCCACAAGCCTGTCTCCCGGCGCTACGACGTCACCTTGCTTGACCAGCACCGCTTCAACAACGCCGTCAGTCGCGGCCCGGAGGGTCTGCTCCATTTTCATAGCTTCAAGGATCACCAGCGCGTCGCCTGCTGAAACGTGTTGGCCGACTTCGACCAGGACCTTCAGCACCAGTCCCGGCATTGGAGCATAGGCGCTTTCGTGCTCAGATGCCGCGTGTGATTGCGGATATCTTGGCGGGCGTGTGACGACTTGCAACGCCGAACTGGACTGCACAAAAAACTGATCGCCTGCTTCTGCGATTCGAAACACCCGCTGAGTGCCGTCAATTGATACTCGAATGCTTCCCGGCTCGCCCCGCCCGAATGATACAAGTTGCACGCTGGCTTGCCAATCTCCGCACGATATCGCGAACGCCTCATTTCCAGCAGGCCGCCACGAAATATCGAACATATCGTAACCGACTTGCAGCTTTACCGACGGATCGCGAAAAGGATTATTCCGATAGTTCGGCGGCACGTTTGGAAGGGTCGCCGCTTCCGCCTGTTGCCGCCTGCGTATGTACAACGCGACAACGCTCGCGCCGATCAAGTCCTTGGTCGGGTCCTTCTGCGTGATTAGCTCATTGAGGTGCTCGTCTACAAAGCCGGTGTGATAACTTCCGCTGGAAAACTCGGAGTGCTCAATCGCGCGGATCAAGAACTCGCGGTTGGTTTGCACCCCGGGTGCAAATAGATCCCTCAATCCGTGAGCCAGCTTGCGGCGAGCTGTCTCACGGTCCGGTCCGTGAGCGATCATCTTCGCTAGCATCGGGTCGTAATGAATACCGACTTCCGTACCGCGCTCAACGCCCGCGTCTATTCGCAATCCGTCGGTTGACAGCGGCGCATCCCACTCGTGAAGCGTGCCGGTGGCTGGAAGAAAGCCGTTGTTCGGGTCTTCAGCGTAAAGCCGGGCTTCCATCGCGTGGCCTTGCTGTTTGATGTCCTGTTGCGCGAGCGAAAGGGGCTTGCCTTGTGCGATTTCGATTTGAAGCTTGACCAGGTCGAGCCCGGTAATCATCTCCGTGACCGGGTGCTCGACTTGAAGCCGCGTGTTGACCTCGATGAAGTAGAACTCGCCGGACGGAGCAAGGATGAACTCGACGGTTCCAGCATTTGTGTAGCCGATAGCGCGACCGGCCGCGACCGCCGCTTCGCAGATGCGCTGGCGAAGCTCGGGGCTCACTGCGGGAGAAGGACTCTCTTCGATGATCTTCTGATGACGCCGTTGGATCGAGCACTCGCGCTCGAAGAGATGGATCAGGTTGCCGTGATTGTCACCGAGAATCTGGACTTCGACGTGGCGGGCGCGTTCGATGTACTTCTCGAGCAGCAAGGTCCCATCGCCGAAAGCCTTTTCGGCTTCGCGATGCGCGGCTTCTATTGCCTCACGAAGCTCACTGGCGTCGCCGACGACTCGCATTCCTTTGCCGCCGCCACCTGCTGAGGCTTTGATAAGGACGGGAAAACCGATAGCACCGGAGTTCTTGCTCAGGGCCTCAAGCGACTGGTCCTCGCCGTGATAACCCGGAACAATCGGGACACGCGACTCTCCCATTATCCTTCGAGCCGTGCTCTTCAACCCCATCTTGCGGATTGCGTCAGCGGTAGGCCCGATGAACGTGATACCTGCGGCCTCGCAGGCTTCAGCGAAGCCGGCGTTCTCGGAAAGGAAACCGTAGCCTGGATGAACGGCCTGAGCTCCGGTTCGACGCGCGGCTTCGATTATCTTCTCAACGTTGAGGTAGGAATCTTTGCTAGGAGCAGCGCCGATGTGAACGGCTTCATCGGCGAAGCGCACGTGAGGCGACTGCGCGTCAGCATCGGAGTAGGCGGCAACAGTCGCGATTCCCATCGCGCGGCAACTGCGCATCACGCGCAGCGCGATCTCTCCGCGATTGGCGATAAGGATTCTGTTGAAAGGTTTCATTCGTGCCGATTCGCGGGAGAGGAATAGACCACGGATCAAACGGACCAGACGGATTCGCGCCGATCAGATCCGCGTAAATCCGTCCGATCCGTTTGATCCGTGGTCTATTCCGATTTAATGCCTAAACACTCCCCACTCCATCGTTCCTTCAACCGGACGGTTGTAAGCCGCCGACAACGAAATCGCCAGCACCGTCCGCGTATCTCGCGGGTCGATAATCCCGTCATCCCACAGCCTCGCAGTCGCGAAGTAAACATCCGACTCCGCCTCGATTTGGGCTTCCAGAGCCAGTTTCGAGGCAGTGAGCTTCGCTTCGTCAATCGGCAGCCCCTGCTTTGTCAGGGCTTCGCGTTTGATTATGTCCATCACTCCCGAAAGCTGCTGCGGTCCCATCACCGCGATCCGATGATTCGGCCAGGTGAACAGGAAGCGTGGCTCATAGGCCCGCCCGCACATCGCGTAGTTGCCCGCGCCGTACGAACTGCCGGTCATTATCGTGACCGCAGGCACGGTCGAGTTCGAAACCGCGTTGATCAGCTTGGCGCCGTTGCGAATAATGCCCTGTTCTTCGTAGCTGCGTCCCACCATGAAGCCCGTGATGTTCTGTAAGAAGACAAGCGGAATATTCTGCTGGTTGCAGAGATGAATGAACTGCGCGCCCTTAGCCGCCGACTCGGACATCAGCACGCCGTTGTTAGCGAGTATCCCGACGGAATAGCCGTGGATATAACCAAACCCGGTGACCAGCGTTGTTCCGTATTTCGACTTGAACTCTTCGAATCGTGAACCATCGACTATGCGAGCGATTACCTCGCGAGACTCGAAGGGTACTCGAACATCCGCCGAAGCAATCCCCAACAACTCGTCCGCGTGATAGAGCGGCTCTTCGACGGCTCGAAGCTTCGGTTTTGGCGGCGCGTCCGAATAATGACTCACAATGTCTCTCGCGAGACGGAGCCCATCGAGTTCGTCTTCCGCGAGATAATCCGACAAACCCGACATCCGCGAGTGCATCTCAGCTCCGCCGAGCGATTCTTCATCGACGACTTCGCCAGTCGCCATCTTCACCAGCGGTGGTCCGCCCAAAAACACCTGTGCCTGATTCTTGACCATTATCACGTAGTCCGACATGCCCGGCAGATACGCGCCGCCCGCGGTCGAGTTCCCGAACACAACCGAGATGCTTGGGATGCGCATCTTCGAGCGACGTGTGATCTCGCGAAAGCCGCGGCCGCCCGGAACAAAGATCTTCGCTTGAACCGGAAGATCCGCGCCTGCGGATTCTACGAGGCTGATGCTGGGAAGATGGTTCTCGGTTCCGACGTCCGAGAGCCGGCGATTCTTGAGTTGTCCGATCTCGCTGACGGCGCCACCTTTGACGGTTGCTTCATTGGCGATGATGAGGCACTCGCGGCCTGAGACCAGCCCGACGCCGCCTACCACGCCCGCTCCCACGAACTCGTTTTCCATTCCGATGCCGGCGAGCGGCGCGATTTCGAGAAAGTATGAGCCTTCGTCGAGCAACATCTCTATGCGTTCGCGAGGCAGCAAGCGTCCGCGCGCGAGGTGACGTTTTACGTACTGCTCGCCGCCGCCTTTGGTCGAGCGCGCGAGTTCGCTCTTAAGTCTTTCAACTGCAGACGAATTAGCGGCATAGTTGGTCTGATAGGTTTCGTCCTGCGGATTGACGACCGATTTGATCGCTTGCATGTTTTCCTGCCGCGTTGCGATGCTCGAAGAGAATTGATAGCCTTGCGAAGCCTTGAGACAGTAATGAACGGCATTTTGGTTGTCAAGAAAAGGGGCTACCGATTAAGGTCGAGGCGTGGCGCCAGAAGAGATTGTGAATGTAAAGTCGGATTCGCAAACGTAGGCAGTGAAGTGCCGTAGCGACGCCAGTTAGTACTTACCCCTATGAATACGTAGTGTCTGGAGCGGTCATCGCACGGAGGGAGCATGGGAATAGTCGGCGATCGAGCCATCTGGGAAGCTGAAAGCCGCGGCATCGAGTTGCTCGACCTCACCATCGGTGAGCTGTTCGACCGCCGATGCGAGGCCAACGCCGACAAGGAAGCGCTCGTCTACAACTACCCTGAGATCGGCCTCGATCTTCGCCTGACTTACCGCCATTACCAAGAGGAAGTAAATCGGCTCGCGAAGGGGTTGCTGGCGCTTGGCATCGAGAAGGGCGAACACGTCGCGGTGTGGGCGACCAACCTTCCAGAGTGGGTGATGCTCGAGGTGGCGCTCGCAAAGATCGGCGCGGTTCTCGTGACGGTGAACACCAACTGCCGCGTGACTGAGATCGAATACGTGCTTCGTCAGGGCGACATCACAACGCTGTTCATGATCGAAGCGTTCCGGAGCAATTCATACGTCGAGTCCTTGTATCACATTTCCCCGGAATTGAAGAATCTCGCCGATCCAGTTCGCGAACGTTTGCAAAGCGCCGCGCTGCCTGAGTTGAAGCGCGTGATCCTGATCGAGAACTACCCGCGGACCGGCCCGCATGATGGCCCGCGTGATGCCCCGCGTGATGGCCCGCATGATGGCCCGCATGATGGCATGATGCTCTACTCGCAAGTGGCGTCGCTCGGCGAGAGCATACCCGACGAGACTGTTCGCCAACGACAGTCGAGCCTCGATGCGCACGATGTGATCCAAATGCAGTACACCAGCGGCACGACCGGTTTTCCCAAAGGCGTGATGCTGACCCACTACGGAATAATCAATCAAGCTCACGTTTCTTGCTTGATCGGCAGCCTGCGACCCAATGAACGCCACGTCACAGCGATGCCCTTCTTTCACATCGCCGGAAGCCTGGGCGCGGTGATGTTCGGGGTATATCTAGGCTGCACGTTGATCCCGCTGATTTATTTCGACGCCGAGAAAGAGCTCGAGCTGCTCGACAAAGAGAAGGCGACTTTTTCGTTCAACGTCCCGACGATGCTGGTCGCAATGCTGAATCATCCGCGGTTCCTCGCCGGGGAGTTCGACCTTTCGTCGCTGCGTGAGATCATCACCGGCGCGACGCCGGTTCCCGTGGTGCTGATGGAAGACGTTAGAGCGAAAATGGGCGCCGACTGCACGATAGTCTTCGGCCTGACCGAATCGACCGGGACAGTAACAGAGACAATTCAGACCGACAGCTTCGAGCTCAAGTCTTCAACCGTCGGGATTCCGCATCCCCACATGGACATTAAAATCGCGGACCCAATGACCGCCGAGCCGGTCGGCTTTGGCGAATCTGGCGAGTTGATGACGCGTGGCTTCCTGGTGATGAAGGGCTACTACAATATGCCCGACAGGACCGCCGAGGCGATTGACGCCGAAGGCTGGCTTCATACCGGCGATCTGGCGACGATGAACGCCTGTGGCTATGTCAACATCGTGGGCCGTGTGAAGGACATGATCATTCGCGGCGGCGAGAACATCTATCCCGCGGAGATCGAAGCATTCCTGATGCGGCATCCGGAGATCGCTGAGGCTCAAGTGGTCGGCTTGCCGGATGGCTTCATGGGTGAAGAGGTAGCCGCAGTGATCCGGCTCAAGCCGGGCTCCGTGGAGAACGATGAGGAAGTACGGCAGTACTGTCGCGATGGCATCAGCAGGCACAAGGTCCCGAAGTACATCACGTTCGTCACATCGCTTCCGCTGACGGCGAGCGGGAAGGTTAAGAAGTTCGAGTTGAGGGAACAGCTTATCGAAGAGCTGGGTTTAAAGAACGTCGCTGAGCGCCGAACTGCCTAGTCGACGGATAGAGAAGTCGCGATTGTAGAGCCGCTAAGGAGAAAACGGTGAAGCGAAACGCAACGGCTTTTTTCATTATTGCGTTAGTAGCGGAGCTAGGCACCACCTGGCTTCAGAGGCTTCGCACGACAACAGATTCACCGGGTCTCTACTACCCGAACTTCGAAACACTGTTACTCGAGCGACTGTTCTTCTGGTTCATTATCATTGCCGTGTTGGGTACTGTCTGGCTCTTGATATCGAAACGTGCGATGGGGGAGTAAGTTGAAAACAATCAGAATCGCCAACGGCCAGGGCTTCTGGGGCGACTCGCTCGAAGCGCCGGTCCAGCTCGTCGAGCGGGGACCGATCGATTATCTCACGCTTGATTATCTCGCCGAGATCACGATGTCCATCATGCAGAAGCAACGCGCGCGAGACCCGCGCTTCGGCTACGCGCACGACTTCGTCGGCGTGATGGCTCGCATTCTGCCGGCTTGCGTTGAGAAAAACATCAAGGTCGTGGCCAATGCCGGCGGTGTTAATCCGCAGTCTTGCAGCGCCGCGGTAGCCGAAGTCGCTCGCAAGCTCGGCCTCGCAGGCAAAGTCAAAATCGGAATCGTCGCCGGCGACGACCTAATGGGCAGGCTGGATGATCTGATGGATCAAGGCATCCTGCTCGAGAACATGGAGGACGGCGAGCCTCTTTCCGCGATTCGAGATCGAGTGCAAAGCGCGAACGTCTATTTCGGCGCGGCTCCGATTGCCGAAGCGCTCGAACGCGGCGCGCAGATCATCATCACCGGCCGCTGCACTGACACCGGGCTGACGCTTGGGCCGACGATTCACGAGTTCGGATGGGCTCCGGATGATTGGGATAGGCTTGCGGCGGGCACCATCGCCGGTCACATCATCGAATGCGGCGCGCAGTGCACCGGCGGCAACTGTCAGGTCGATTGGAAGTCGATCCCTGATCTTTGGAACATCGGCTACCCAATCGTCGAAGCGAATGACGACGGCACATTCTCAGTCACCAAGCACCCGGGCACCGGCGGGAGAATCACTGTCGCCGGAATCATCGAGCAGTTGATGTATGAGATGGGTGAACCTCAACGGTACATCACGCCTGATTGCATAGCCGATTTCACCTCCGTTCAGCTCGAGCAAGCCGCGACTGATGTCGTCCGGGTTTCCGGGATTAAAGGAAAACCCGCGACGGATTCCTACAAGGTTTCGATCAGCTACTCGGCGGGTTACAAGGCTGTCGGCTCGCTGATCTACTCGTGGCCGGATGCCTACGATAAATCCAAGACTGCTGATGCA
>DATLWF010000098.1:0-8307 GCA_035576605.1 Blastocatellia bacterium
GCCAATTGCCCGGAGTCAGCGGCAAAACTAAAGCCGGCGGCGTGACGTTCCAACCATCATTCGACCGCGCAGCCAACATTTGCGCGGCAACAATCTGACCAACCTGGACGCCTTGCCGCATTCGATTTTCTTTTATGCCGACGAGCGAAGCGGCTAGTTCAGCATCAAAAACCGCAAGTCGAGTCGGAAACAAAACCACCAGGATATCGTGAGCGGCTTGCGCGGCGGCCGCTTCAATCGAGGCATGTTTTGTTCCTCGAACATTAGTTAAATAAGAGTGTATGTCCCATCAATCGAATTGACGGCATCAAACATCGCCGCGTGCATCATCGCGTGGGTTCGCGCGGCATAGATTGTCGGCACATTCTGCCCGGGAATTGCGACGGTTTCCCTCAGAATACGATTCCAGTGCAAAATAACATCTTCGCCGGCCAGAATTGATTCCGGTTGCTGAGTGTCCTGCGCCCAGGCATTCGTCAGAGCGCAGAGTAGAATCGATATTGTGAGAAGAAAACGCAGAATTTGTTTGTAATTCATCTTGGTGGTTCTCCTATATTTGAAGCTGGTCATCGTTGCCATAATTTCTCCTGTGACGTTGCTAACAGTCATCATTGACCCGCAACTACGAGCACTGTGACCGTATTCGATACTCTGCCGTTCGAGTTGCGCACCTGAATAGAAAGCGCCCCTGGCCTCCTCACCATTGATTTAGTAAATCGGCCGTCTACTGATCTACTGCTGCCGAAAAGCGGCTCGAGCGCCTCGCCATTGACCAGGATCTGAGCACCAGAGTCAAAGTCCACACCATAGACAGCCAGAAGCAGCTTCGTCGCCTTTGTCCCCGCGACAATGGTTGGTATGGGTCGGCTCTGCTTAAATACCTGAACAGAAGTAACACTGGGCGGGCTCACCAGGCCGTTGTCTAGACCCCCGGCGATCAGGGTTTCGCCGTTTGCGAGCAGTGTCGCCGTGTGAGAGTGACGAGGCACAATGAGCTGGCGTGTAAGGCTCCAGATTCCCGTGGTCGCGTCGTATAAGTCCGCATCGTGGCTGCTCGAGACCAAAACCTGACCATCGGCCAGAATCGTTGCGTTATAGGAGGGTTCGGTTTCGGATTGTTGACTGCCAAAAAAGTCAGTCCCAAATGTGAGGTTGCCGGTGATGCTCCACTTACCTGTGCTTGTGTCATAAATCTCTGCTTGTTCAAGACCATACCCGCGCCACCCGGTGACCAGTAGCGTGCCGTTGCGCAGCAGTGTCATTGTGATTGGAGAGATGATGACATTCAGATCACCGGCAGGACTCCACCGTTCTGTGGCCGGGTCGTACAATGTCGATGCGGCGACAGAGCCTTCGTAAATGTTCCCCTCTGACACAGCCATGACGGTGCCGTTAGGGAGCAGTACCATGTGCCCTGCGACGCCGGGAGGGCTGGTGCTGCTCCACGTCCCGGTTTCCTGGTCATAAAGCTCCGCACTGACGTCGGACACAGAAGTCCCCACAACTAAGACCTTGTCGTTGGGGAGCAGCACCGCCGCCGAGGTGGTTGAGTAGTCATTCCAAACAGCGCGTATTGTTTTGAAAGTCCCGGTGGGATGCCATGTCCCAGTGGCGGGATCGTACAACTCCGCGCTATTGAGATAGCCACTGGCATAACCTCCAGCGACCAGGACCAAGCCGTTCTGCAGCAGCGTAGCTGTGTGACCATACCGTGCGGTGTTGAGGCTGCCGGTAGGCGTCCATGTGGCGCTATCCGGGTCGTAGAGCTCTGCGCTGCTGGCGGGTGTCAAGCAGGTATCTGATCCCACACCTCCGGCCACCAGGACCTTGCCGTTTGCCAGTAGCGTAGCCGTGTGAGAGTACCGGCCTATGTTGAGTTCGCCAGTTGAAGTCCAACTCCCGCCCGGATGGAACAATTCCGCGCTTGCGTGTATGCGGGCATCACAACTATCCACGGTATTCAGTTTTCCTACCGTCACCGTCGCCGGGCCGCCGGACAATTCGGAGTGGGCCAATGCGCCAACGGCAATCACTTCGCTGACTGCCGGGAAGGCGGTGACGCCGAAGAGAGTGACGCCGAGGCCGACGACGATCACAAGTCTTTTCCACGAGGTGTTGGTTTTCATGTTCAAGCTCCTTTTTTCTGCTGCCTTTTGCCGCTCTCATCTATGAAGGCGTCGCCCGCGCGGAAAAGTGCTAACTCCCGCGATGATAGTTTTGCTTTCTGGATTGATCGGCGGTTTTTCAGCTGTGCGCGTTACGTTTCGCGTCATACCCGCGCGCGCCAGCGGTGGGTCCTGATGTTACGCCTACCAGTGGGTATGGAAGCGAAAATCTGACACACCCCTTTTTCTCGTCGGATTATTGGTGTCAAATGACGCGAGTGTGGTAGCTTATGTCTTAAGCATCTCGGCTTCTGCTCGTATCGAGCGACACCGGAGGGTTCGACGGACACACCCTCAACCCACGATTTCACTCAACTGCTCGTCGCCTGAACAAGGGCGATAGGGTGGCCCTGGATCAACTCATGCCTCTGGTCCACACAGAATTGCACCGCATAGCCCGCCGCTACATGGCTGCCGAGCGCCCTAGCCACATTCTGCAGACGACGGCGCTGATCAATGAAGCCTATCTGCGGTTGATAGACTGGAAGAATGTTGCCTGGCAGAGCCGCGCTCATTTCTTCGGGCTGGCGGCGCAAGTCATGCGTCACATCCTCGTAGATTTCGCTCGCGCCCAGGCTCGCGAAAAGCGCGAAGGCGGCGGTCTGAAGGATTCTCTATCAGAAGCGGCCAACCTCGAGAGCGAGCGGAGCGCCGATCTTGTGGCGCTCGACGACGCGTTGCAAGCATTGGAGAAGCTGGATGCTCGACAGGCCCGCGTGGTGGAGTTGCGCTTCTTCGCAGGGCTGAGTCTGGAAGAGACAGCCGAAGCTCTCAAAGTATCTGTCGGCACGGTGAGGCGCGATTGGAGCCTGGCCGAAGCCTGGCTTTTTAGAGAGCTGAGCGAAAGGGGAAGAGATGACTCCTGAGCGTTTCCGGGAAGCCGGTCATCTCTACCACGCGGCTCTGGAGATCGAGCCTGAAGCGAGGGCTGCCTTCCTCGACGGGGCCTGCGGCGAGGACGAGGAGTTGCGCCGCGAAGCCGAATCGCTGCTCCGCGCCCATGGTAAAGTCGGCAATTACTTCGCCGCGCCCGCCCTCGAGATAGCGGCAGGGCTTGTCGCCGCACAACAACACCGATCGCTGATGGGCCAGAGCCTCAGCCACTACCGCGTGCTGTCATTGATCGGGGCAGGTGGAATGGGTGAAGTCTACCTGGCCGAGGATACCCACCTGGGACGCAAGGTGGCGCTCAAGCTTCTGCCAAAAGAATTCACCGAAGACCCTAAGCGCGTGCGCCGGTTCGAGCTGGAGGCGCGCGCCGCCTCGAGCCTAAACCACCCGAACATCGTGACGATCTTCGAGGTCGGCCAGGTAGATGGGCGCCACTTCATCGCCACCGAATACATTGACGGGCAGACACTGCGAGAGCGCCTGTCCGGCGCTCAGCTTGAGGTAGGTGAGGCGCTTGATGTGGCGGCGCAGATCGCGAGCGCGCTTGAAGCGGCGCACGAGGCGGGGATCGTGCATCGCGACATAAAGCCGGAGAATGTCATAGTGCGGCCAGACGGGTTGGTCAAAGTCCTCGACTTCGGGCTGGCGAAGCTGGCCGAGAGGCAGAGTAGCAGCGCTGGTTTTGAGCCTACGACTGTGGAGGGTGTAAATACGACGCCGGGGATGGTGCTTGGGACCGTGAGTTATATGTCGCCGGAGCAGGCGCGCGGACTGACGGTGGACGCGCGCAGCGACAACTTCAGCCTGGGAGTGGTGATGTATGAGATGGTGGCCGGGCGCTGCGCTTTCGTGGGGGCGACGCCGAGTGATGTGATGGCGGCGATCTTACAGAACGAGCCGCTGCCGCTGACGCGGTTCGCGCAGAACGTCCCCGCCGAATTTGAGCGGATTGTAGCGAAGGCGCTATGCAAGGACAGGGAGGGGCGATACCAGACGGCCGGTGAATTGTCGATTGATCTAAAGAGCCTGAAGCAAGAGCTGGAGGTCGAGGCGCGACTGAACCGCTCTCCTAAGCCGGGCGGAGACGTTAGCAAGAGGGCCGCAACAAGCGGCAGTCAGGCGTCGGTCGAGACTGTTTATGAGTCTGCCGCAACGACTGGTGATGGTGCGAGGGCACGTACGATATCGAGCGCCGAGTATCTAATCAGTGAGATCAAGCGCCACCGTCGCGTCGCGGAGCTTGCAGCAGCAGTCGTTTTGGTTGCGCTCGCCGCGGTCGCATATTTCTTCTACACCACGAGCGGCGGCGAGGCGATAGATTCGGTGGCAGTCTTGCCTTTCGTCGACGTGAACGCCGACCCCAACGCCGAATACCTCTCGGACGGCATTAGTGAGAGCGTCATCAACAGTCTCTCGCGGTTGCCCGACCTGAAAGTCAAGTCGCTCAGCTCGGTATTGCGTTACAAGGGGCAGCAGGTAGATGCGCAGGCAGTTGGGCGAGAGTTGAATGTCAAGGCTGTGCTGATTGGCAGGCTGACAAAGCAAGGCGACAACCTGGCGATCAGCACCGAGCTAGTGGATGTAAGAGACAACAGCCACCTGTGGGGCAACCAGTATAGTCGAAAAATGTCGGACATCCTCGTCATTCCTGGTGAGATCGCGCGGCAGATATCAGATGGGTTGGGGCTGCGGCTCTCCGGGGTGGAGAAAAAGCAACTGGCTAAACAGTACACAGAGAGCACCGATGCTTATCAGCTTTACATTTGGGGCAGGTATTTCTTCAACAAGAATACAAGAGCGGGATATGAGAAAAGCATTGAGTATTACAATCAGGCAATCGAAAAAGACCCGAACTATGCACTGGCTTATGCCGGGTTAGCTTATACCTATTACTTTATGGGAAATCGTGGCTTCTGGAGCGCGAAGGAGTCCGGGCAAAAACTCGAGGGGGCGGCGCTAAAAGCGCTGGCGCTTGATGACACACTTGCCGAAGGTCATGCCCTCCTGGGGATAAATAAGTACAATAACTTCGATTGGGCGGGAGCAGAGAAAGAACTCAAACAAGCTCTGGAGCTTGACCCGAACTCCGATTCAGCTAACAGAGGATATTTCCAATATCTGTCGGCCGTTGGCCGACCGGATGAAGCCCTTTCCTATGCGAAACGGGTTGTGGAACTTGACCCAACTACTACGCCTGGATATTTGGCCTATGCTTACTTCCTTGCGCGCCAGTATGACAAGGCAATTGAGGTGTTCCGGGAGGCGCGTGAAAAGAAGCCGAATGATGCTCAAAATCACATCTTACTCGGGGCGACTTATCTATCAAAGGGGATGTATAAGGAGGCTGTCACGGAGATGCAAAAGGGTGTGGATCTTGATAACACCGCGGAGCGATGGGATCGTCACCCGATGCTTGCATACGCTTATGCGATGGCGGGCAACCGGGATGAGGCCCTGAAAATACTCGACGAGCAGAAGGAGCTGGCAAAGCCCCCCGGCTACATCTCGCCTTATAATTTCGCGATCATCTATACGGGTCTCGGCGATAAGGATAGAGCATTCGAATGGCTGGAAAAAGGTTATGAGCAGCGCACACAGTATGTATATCGAGTCAAGAGAGAACCGATGTTCGACAGCCTGCGCTCAGACCCACGCTACGCTGAATTGCTGCGGAAGATGAACCTCGCGCCGTGAAGCGCAGAGTTCAGAGTTCAAGCTTCAGCTTACTTCCGGTAATGGTTCATAAGCGAAGCATTCAACCTCTACAATGCCGCGAACCTTTCCGACTTCAGCGGCGAACTCACCAGCGTCACGTTGTTCGGGCAGCCGACCAGCCGGGCGACCCAGGTTTTCGGCTCCGGCGGTCCGCGTGCGTTTCAGTTGGGGGCGCGAATCAGTTTTTGAGGTGATGTTGAAATGATCCTGTGCCTGCTTCACCGGGGACACAAACTCTCTTCTACTGGGCCCTTCCCCGATGGTTCAGTGAGTGAGCACGCTTGATATTGCAAGCGAGCTAAGCTCACTGGCATTGCTCTCCGAACCAGAGAAATCGAATCCTTCACATGTTTGATTTTGAGCCGTAGGGCAGGTCCGCTCCACCCTACGACTCTCCACTTTCTGGGAGTGGCCTCTTTAGTGCTGAGTCTGCCCGTTGTCGTTTCCGTGAATCGGCCGGAGCGAATTTGCAATGGCATGGTCGCCAACTGCCATTCCAGTTGCTCGGCCATCGTCGCAGGCAGATCGGAAGTGAATGCCGGCGAAAACGCGGGCCTCGGTGACTTCATCCAGAGCCGCTGAAAAGCTCGAAAATGAGCGAACCACCCCGACCATCGTGTCAGAAACCACCCCGAAAGCCGTTTCCTCGCCAAAATAGTCCGCGAGCACTGACGCCGCTGCTCCACTGAGAGTCGAATGCCCTGACGGATATTCCGGATGTGCTGGCGTCGCAAACAATGGCGTCCAACTCAGGTCCGGTTCCGTTCCGAGGTTTCCGTCGGTCGCTGCCAACGGAATCGCGGTGACGGGCCGCCAGAACACGTAGTGGTATTTCGCTTCCCAGCAGGCAATGGCTGCATCCGCGATGGCGATGTTCAGCAAAGCAAACAACCGGGCGTTTTCTGATAGCGTCGTGTGGCGCTCATCGCTCAGCGAGACAGCAACATGATTCCATAGGTGGCTTGCGGTGGTCGTATTCCAAAACAGGCAAGCAGTAGTCTGATCCGATGTGCGGAATAGACTCGAACCGCGGCCCATGATCTTGGTTTCGTTGAAATCCGTTGTGTAGCGGTCGCTGGTCAAGGCTGGAGGGCCAGCGGGTCGAAACTGCGAAGGCGATTGAATCACCCACGGTGTCATATAAGCGAACTGCGGTCCGGCGCCGGGCGCGAACGCAGGAGGGGTCGGACGCCACTGCCCGACAGTGAGCCCGCCAACAAACGGAGGTGGCGGTGGAGTAAAGCCGTCGGTGCTGCGCCAGGCCCAGATGGCATCGGCGACCGTCTGACCCCATTCGACTCCACTGGCGATGGAGAGACTGTTTTCAGCCGCAGGACCACTAGCGATAGCCTCCAGCGAGGCGGCGAGTCTCGTGTCGAAGGTAGTTTGCTGGCCCGGGTACAGTCTCACAAGAGTGGCATAAGCAGCTTGAACAGCGGCGGCGCGTCGCGAAGCCCCCCTGGCTGCAGCCGGATCAACGTGGATAGGGGTGTAGCGCCGCTCGATGCCATTGACTGCGTCAAAGACGGCGGCGTGAACAATGGCGGCGTTGCGAGTAATGACGAGCGGTGACGTGGCCGGAGGCACGAGCGCAGCGTCGAGGAGGATCTTGTTCCAGTCGGTGACTTCGTCAGCGCGCGCAGTTGAGGCGATATTTGTGGCCAGGGCAATAAGCACGGGACAAAAGAATCTAGTGATCTTTTTCATGATGTTTTTTTCCTTTCTCTTCAGTTGAAAGCCAATGACACTAGGCGAAGTCCGCCGGCGCTTGCCGGGTTCGTGCGGGCTGCTGAGCATTGAGGCTGTTGCGAGAGACGGCCAGCCGTGAGACTAGAATCAAGTATCGTGAGTTTGCGCAGCAAAGACCGCGGACAGACGGCGCACGTTGAACGCTGGGTCAAGACCTTGCGTCAGCGGCTGGCTCTTTTGTCAGAAAACCTGGTCGTTCTCGAAGTCGGACAAGATGGACGAGATCTGTTTACGATTGTTCACTCATCGTTACAACCTCTCGTTATGTCCCGCTTGACTTAAACACTACTCACCGGAGTAACGCAGGATTGCTGCATCAGCAATACCGGAAGACTGGTAGATAGATCCGCCGGAAAGAATCTTCCCGTCCGGTTGAAGCGCGAGGGCATTGCCTACACTTCCGCGGCTACCGTCGATCAGCGTAATTACATTGCCGTTTGTGCCAAAACTCGTATCGGGCGAACCGTCCGGGTTTAACCGCGTAAGAGCGAATCCAGAATAGCCTCCGGCAGCGACTATCTTTCCGTCCGCTTGAAGAGCAATATCCTGACTGACATCGATTTCGCTTGCAAAAACCCCGTTAATGGCAAAACTGGTATCTATGGAACCGTTGGTATTGTAACGAACAATCCCGCTACTGCCGTTGACAAGAATTTTACCGTCCGGCTGAAGCGCGACTGCGTAGGCGCCGCCTGCAATATCCGTAATAGCGTACCCGCCCGCGCCAAACGTGCTGTCAAGCGTGCCGTTCGAATTCAGTCGTAGAAGTACATAGCGAAAAAAACCC
>DATLWF010000099.1:0-3254 GCA_035576605.1 Blastocatellia bacterium
CCGCGTGGTTCTTCGATGTCAATCAACAGGGAGAGGGCCTTGCCGATACCGGCACTCACCTTGTTGATCTCGTGCAGTGGATACTCTTCCCCGAGCAGTCGATCGACTATCGCAGAGACATCAAGGTGCTCGCCGCAAAACGATGGGCAACACCGATTGCCAAAGCTCAATTCCGAAGCGTGACCGGTGAGCCCGATTTTCCGGGGTTCCTCTCGGCGAACGTGAAGGGAGATCAGCTTGATTTGTACTGTAACGGGTTCGTTTCTTACACACTGCGCGGGGTTCACGCGAAAGTGAGAGTGGGCTGGGACTATGAATCTGCAGCGGGAGCGGGCGATACGCACTACGCGGTCTTCAAGGGGAACAAGTCCCATATCGAGATTCGGCAGGGCAAGGAAGAAAAATACCGTACCGAACTCTACGTCGTGCCCAACAGCCGCGAGAAAAAGGCCGAAGTGCTCGCAGCTTTGAATAAGAAAATCGAATCGCTACAAGCGAAGTTTCCGGGAGTCGCTGTTGAAGACCTCGGCGAGCAGATGCTCGTGACGATCCCTGATAAGTATCGCGTGGGCCATGAGGAGCACTTTGCGCAGGTGACCGACCGGTTCCTCGAGTACCTCAAGAACCCGGGAGCAATGCCTTCGTGGGAGAAGGCGAACATGCTGTCGAAGTACTACGTGACAACAAAAGGCGTTGAACTGAGCCGGGCCGACGGAAGATGACCGACGACCGGTCGCCCGTCGCCGGTCTTCGGTCACCCATCCTTCATAGGAGTCCGCTTCATGGTGAAGAGACCACTGCTATGTATTGTACTGCTGCTTTCACTCCTGGTTGTCCCGCCCGTGTTCTTGGAGGGTTCCACCGGAGCAAATTCCTGGCATTCGTCAGCTCGCAATGAAACACCGGCCGAGCGCGATCAGCGAATGAAGTGGTGGCGAGAAGCGCGGTTCGGAATGTTTATACACTGGGGACTCTATGCTGTCCCGGCTGGAGAGTACCACGGACAGCGCTCGAAAAGAATCGGCGAGTGGATCATGGATTGGGCCAACATCCCGCGCGCCGAATACGAGAAATTCGCTGCGCAATTCAACCCGGTTAAGTTTGACGCACGAGAGTGGGTCCGAATCGCCAAAGACGCCGGCATGAAGTACATCGTTATCACTTCGAAGCATCACGACGGGTTCTCGATGTTCGACAGCCGCGTCAGCAAGTACGACATCGTCGACTCCACGCCTTACCGAAAAGATCCAGTAAGGGCCCTTGCGGATGAAGCGAAGAGGCAAGGTCTCAAATTCTGCTTCTACTATTCGATCCTGGACTGGCATCACCCGTCAGCTTACGTCGACGCCCCCGGAAAAGACCCAACCGCGGGCAACGGGCAAACGCTGTTGAAGCCAGGTACCAAGGATGAATACGTGAAGTACATGAAGGAGCAGCTTCGTGAGCTCGTCACCGGATACGATCCGGCGGTGTTGTGGTTCGACGGCGAATGGCAGGACTGGTGGACCGAAGCAGACGGCAAGGATCTCTATCAGTACGTCCGATCTTTGAAGTCCGACATCATCATCAACAACCGCGTGGGCAAAGGCCGAAAGGGCATGGAGGGTCTGAGCAAAACCGACCAGCAGTACTCGGGAGACTTCGGCACGCCCGAACAGCAGATTCCGCCAAGCGGTTTGCCGGGGATCGATTGGGAAAGTTGCATGACGATGAACGACACCTGGGGCTTCAAATCCTACGACGACAACTGGAAGTCCACCGAAACGATCATCCGCAATCTTATCGACATCGCATCGAAGGGCGGCAATTATCTGTTGAACGTCGGGCCGACCGCCGAAGGGCTCATTCCCCAACCGAGCGTCGAGCGCCTCGCCGAAGTCGGCCGTTGGATGAAGGTCAACGGCGAATCAATCTACGGAACCACCGCGAGTCCCTTCGCGAAGCAGCTATCGTTTGGTCGAGCCACGAGCAAAGGCGGCCGGATCTACCTGCACGTTTTTGATTGGCCCGCGGACGGCAGGCTTCAGGTGCCGTCGTGGGGCAAGACTGTTAAGACTGCATTTCTGTTGGCGAACCCGAAGACCGCGCTGAAGTTCAGCCAGAGCGGCGAAAGTATCACCGTTCAAACGCCGCCGAAGGCTCCGGATCCGATTGCGTCTGTCGTTGTGCTCGAAACCGACGGCAAATAGTTAATGCTGAGGTACTTTTCAATGACAAGAACACTCAAGCTCTGTTTCCTCTTCCTCGTGTTCATAACATCCGCATCAGCGCAAACAGCGTCGCAAGAGTCGCAGGAGTGCGCAGACGCGAAAGCCCAGGCTGCAAGGCTTCAGACGCGACTTCAGGACTGGCCCGCGCTTGCTCGCTATCGAGAGGCGAACGCCGGCGTGACCGCACCGGCCAAAGACGAAAAGCGGGTCGTCTTCATGGGCGACTCGATCACCGACTTTTGGAAGCTCGCCAGCTATTTCCCCTCCAAGCCGTACATCAATCGAGGCATCAGCGGTCAGACGACTCCTCAGATGCTGGTTCGCTTTCGACCTGACGTGATCGCGTTGAAGCCTCAGGTTGTGGTTATTCTGGCGGGTACAAACGACATCGCGGGAAACACCGGACCGATGACACTCGAAGCCATCGAAGGCAATCTTGCTTCAATGTTCGAGCTGGCGCGAGCGAGCGACATCCGCGTCGTAATTGCTTCGGTGCTTCCGGTGAGCGATTACGCAAAGAACACCGAGGGCAAGCCGATCAATCAAACGACTCGCCGCCCGCCCGAGAAGATCATCGCTATCAACGACTGGCTCAAGAAACAGGCGACTCAAAACGGACTGACTTATCTCGATTATTTTTCGGCTATGGTGGACGAGAAAGGCTTCTTGAAACAGGAACTGAGCAACGATGGACTCCATCCGAACGACAAAGGCTATGTCGTCATGCAGCCGCTTGTTGAACAAGCCATAACCACGGCGCTGAAGAAAAAGAGATAGCTTGGGACCTCTGAGAGCAGGCGAACAATGAAAACAACACTTCTATCGGCGGAAGATCTGCGCGGAGTGTTTTCGGTGCCGCCTTTGGCCCGAAGCGACGATGCGCAACGCTCGCTAGATCTGGAGCAGAACAATCTGATCGTGCGTCACATCGTCAACGGCGGTATTACGCGCTTCATCTACGGTGGCAACGCATTCCTCTATCACGTGCAGCTCGCTGAATATGAGCAACTGCTGGAATGGCTCAGTGGTTTCAGCACTGATCTA
>DATLWF010000100.1:0-4110 GCA_035576605.1 Blastocatellia bacterium
GCAAAAAGAAATGATCGACAATGTAGATAAAGAACCGAATATCGTATGCCGGCAGGCGCGAAAGCGATTTGCTGCGCTGGATGAGGGCGACGCGGCGGCAATGAGTATGAGCGTCACCGAGCGCGCGGCCGCCAACCGTCATGTGCAGACCTGCTCGCGATGCGCGCTCGAGTATCGGCTGTTCGCACTGCAGCGGGCGACTCTCGATGCAGCCGCAGCCGAGCCGATTTCGGCTGATGAGGATTTTTTCAAAGCCCTGCGCGCACGGATTGCCCGCGGTCCGGAATTCTCCCCGGCGCGCCGGACGGATGAGTCGTGGGCTGCTGCGTTGCTGGTGACCGCACGCCAGCTTCTTCCAGCCATGGCAGTTCTGCTGCTTCTGATGGTTGGGGCTACTCTGTTCTGGCCTCAGCCGTCGGCGCTGGAGACGAGCCAGGCAGCAGTGCGACCGCGAGAGCGGGTGGTGTTCAGCGATATGTACGACTATCCCGCGCCGACGCGCGACGACGTGCTCGAGACATTAGTAGTGATCGAGGAGAAGTAATGGAAAGTAAGAGCAACAGCCAATCAAAAGCCCGTGTCATGGTGGTGTCAGTATTCGTGATCGGGTTCGCGGCCGGAGCGCTGGCGCTAAACCTGTATCAACAACTGACTGCTTCCAAGGGAAAGGATGGGCCGCACAACGGGACCGAAGTGTTGATCAGACGAATGAACGAGAAGGTGGGCCTCTCCTCAGATCAACAAGAACAGATAAAGAAGATTCTTGACGAGACTAACGATAAGTACAGAGACATCAGGAAGGATCTGGAGCCTCGAATCAAGGACTTCGAGCCGCGGTTCAACGCTGTGCGTCAGGAGTCGCGCGATCGCATTCGGGGCTTGCTGACTCCTGAACAACTGCCGAAATACGAGAAGATGGTTACGGAGCACGACCAGATGCGTGAACAGGAGAGAGAGCGGTCTAAGAAGTAGTCATTGCTCATCGACCCTTTCACGTCGATTCGCCGGACAGTCCCCTTTTGTGAATTGTCAGCCAGCCCGAGCGGTATCTGTGGAACTTGTACGCTGTGCCAAGTGAATAGAAGAATCAAGATAATGAAAAGAACAATTGCGATCTCCCTCAGCTCACTCTTACTAATGGTAAATCTTTTCGGTCTCGTCGCGCCCAATGCGACATATGCCCAGGGCTTGATCGAGCTGCGCGGTACGGTGATAGACGAAACCAACGCCTACATAACCGCTGCACCACTCACTCTCGACGACGGCCAGGGCAACAAGTACACCGCCGTAGCCGACGATCACGGCCGTTATCGGTTCACCGTTAAGCCCGGAGAGTACACGCTGACCGTGGAGGTCGACGGTTTCGCCAAATTCACGCAGCCGATCGATCTCACCACAAAACCGACCGGTCCCTTCGACGTGAAACTGAAAGTCGTCCTCACCGAGAAAGTCGAGGTAAAGGACAACTCGACCGGGATTTCAACCGAACCCGATAAGAACCTTTCGGCGATAACGCTTACTGAGAAGGATATCGAAGCGCTGCCGGACGACCCGGATGAGCTGCTTCAAACGCTCAAGCAAATGGCCGGCGCTGCAGGTGGCGCCGACGATGCATCCGTTTACGTAGGCGGCTTTCGCGAGCGCGGCCAGCTTCCACCAAAAGAAGCCATTTTGAGAATCAGCATCAATCAGAATCCATACTCGGCGGAGTTCTCGGAGCGGGGAGATTCGCGCATCGAGATCATCACCAAGCCCGGCTCGGATACCTTTCACGGCGGCTTCAATTTCAACTTTAACGATGAATCGCTCAACGCCCGCGATGCGTTCGCCACTTTCAGGGCGCCTTTTCAAAATCGCGCCTACGGCGGATATTTCAGCGGTCCGATCATTCGCAACCGCTGGGGCTTCTTCTTCGATATGCAGCATACTGAAACGGACGGCAACGACTTCGTCAACGCGATAGTGCTGGACCCGGTCACGTTTCTCCCGACGCCGTTTACCGCAACGGTATTGACGCCGTTGCGGAGAACAAGCTTTTCTATTCGCACCGATTATCTGGCAACCAAGCAGCACACCATCGGCGTTCAGTTTCGCCATTCGGAGAACGAGACGACTAGAGGGGGCGGCGGCGGGTTCACTCTTCCTGAGCGCGGATCAAACTCCTCCTCTCACGAAGACAACTTGAGGCTCTCGTTCACCACGATTGCCAGCGAGCACGCAGTCAACGAAATGCGAATGCAATTGAGCCGTCGTGGGAGCACCTCTCGCGCGCTCTCCAATAATGTAGCCATCAACGTGCTCGATGCATTCAGCGGCGGAGGCAGCCAGACGTTCTCAGACAGCACAAACCAGAATCTCGATTTCACGGACAGCCTCACCTATACCCGCAAGACTCATACGATCAAGACTGGCTTCCGCGCCGAGGCTGTTCAGCCCAATACTCTCAACCGCTCTAACTTCGGCGGTACATTTACGTTCGGACAGGATTTCGAGCGAAACGCGCAAGGGGGAATCATTCTGGGCGGGGACGGCGCTCCTGTCCCGATCAGCCCTATCGAGCTTTACAGCAGGGTGGTGCGAGGCGTCCCGGGCTATCACCCTTCGCAGTTTTCGATAAATCGCGGCGATCCTTTTATCGGCTTTTCTCAGTGGGAGTACGGATCGTTCGTGCAAGACGACTGGAAAATATCAAAGCGCTTCTTCCTGTCCCTGGGCATGCGTCACGAGTTTCAAACGCACCTTCAGGACAGGTTGAACTTCGCGCCGCGCTTTTCCTTTGCCTGGAGCGCCGACAAGGCAGGCAAGAGCACGATTCGCGGCGGCGGCGGGGTCTTTTATACCTATCTCGATTCGGGCATTACTTCAGAGACCATCCGTCTGGGCGGTGGGCACCAGCAGAATTTCGTGATCCAGCAGCCGAACTTCTTCGAAAACATTCCTCAGAGCTTCGAGAATGGAACCACTTCGCGGCTGCCCACTACCCGTAGAAAAGCTGACGATCTCAACGATCCGTATACGATGATCGCGAGCGTGAGCTACGAACGGCAGTTGCCGCTAAAGATGTTCGGCTCAGTCGGCTATACCTGGATGAGAGGCGTTCACTTGCTCCGCTCGCGGAACATCAACGCGCCGACTTCATTCGACAATGGAGTTCCGGTTGTTCCTTTTCCGGGTGAAGGGCCGGTACTCGAATATGAATCAAACGGTCTGTCGACGCGCAATCAAATGAACATTAACGTGCGAACCGGGTTCAGCCAGAAGATTAGTCTTTTTGCCGGCTATACGCTCGCGTCAACGCACAATAACACCGACGGCTCAAACTCGAATCCAGCCAACCCCTATGACCTTGTGGCCGAGTGGGGGCGCGCAGGCGGAGATATTCGTCACAATGTTTTTGTAGGCGGACAGGTCACCGCGCCATGGGGCTTGAGAATTACGCCTTTCATAACGGCACGTTCCGGCGCCCCGTTCAACATTACTACCGGCCGCGACAACAACCATGATAACCAGTTTACGGATCGGCCTTCGTTCGCCGACCCAGGCGATCCAGGAGCGATCGTGACTCGCTTTGGCACCTTCAATCCTACTCCGCTCGCGGGCGAACAGATCATACCTCGCAACTTCGGACAGGGGCCCGGATTTGTGAGCGTCAACCTTGGTGTATCGAAAACATTTGGCTTCGGCCCGGCTCCTAACAACTTTCGAGCAGCCAACGCCGCCCGCGGCAATCAACAAAACGGACAGGATGGACAACCGAACACGCAGGGTAATCAGCGCGGCAATCGCGCCGGCGGAAACCAAAATCGCGCTGGAGGCAATCAGGGCCGCGGGGGCGGCGCGGCTGGGGGTGGCGGCGCAAGTGGAGGCGCAGGCGGATTCGGCGGCGCCGGCGGCGGCCAGATGGTGATGCGAGGGGGGGGCGGAGGCCAAAATGTCATGATGATGGGCGGAGGCGGCGATGTGCGTCATAAGTACAATCTGACGATTAGTGTCAATGCCAACGACATCTTCAATCACGTTAATTTCTCAAACTATAACGGAGTGCTCACATCGTCATTCTTTGGCCGGCCCAATAGCACTTTCAAAGGTGGCTTTGGCGGACCTGGCGGC
>DATLWF010000101.1:0-5311 GCA_035576605.1 Blastocatellia bacterium
CCCGAAGTGACTGACCAGGTGTAAGGCGGCGTTCCTCCGCTAACATCTGGCTGATAGTTCAAGGGCGTTCCTTTGACGGCTTGGAGTGAAGCAGCGACGTTGAGCCGCAATGGCAACGAGGGAGCTGGCGCGACCGTGATCGAGATCAGTCTTTGTGCAGCGCGCGATGCGGAATCGGTCACCTGTGCAGTGAAGGTCACGGAACCAGTCGTCGTCGGAATCCCGGATATCAGTCCAGCGCGCGAATCAAGTCCCAACCCGGAAGGAAGCGAGCCGCTCGCTATTGACCAGACGTAGGATGGGGTTCCTCCTGCAACAGTCAGCTGATAGCTAAATGAAGATCCGACGAATGCCGGCGGTGGGCCTGAACCGTCTATGGACGGCGGGCCTGGCGTGACGAGTATGCTGAGATTCGTGGACGGCTGCCCGAACAGGCCTATCCCTTCCTGGACCAACCGCCATTGATAATTGTATGTGCCTGCATTGCGGGGCGCGACCGCCGCTACCCGAATTTCTAACTGCTGGCCTTTGAGCGTGACGGCTGAAACGGTAGGGCTGCTGACCCCCCAATTGTTGTTGTTGGCGGGATTCTGCGATACGACCTTGAGCCCGGCTACGCTATCCCAAATCTGGCTTCCGTTGTTGAGCCATTTCAGGATTGTGCTGAATTGCTGGCCCGCCTGGAGGGTTGAAACTACCGTCTGCCCTATGAATTGCGAATCATATGGGAGCGGATCCCGAACCGTCATCGAAAACCGCTTTTGGACGAAGGTCCCCTCACTGTCATCAACTTGCAGGGTGAAGTTGAAGGTTCCGGTTTGAATCGGCTGCCCGTAGATGATACCGCCCGTGCTCAGGCTCATGCCGTTCGGCAGTCTGCCAAGAAAGTCAACGACGCTCCAGGTGTGCGGCAACACGCCTCCGGAAGAGACGAGAGCCTGAAACTGGTCGACGAGGTTGACGACACCGGGCAGTGGCGAACTGCTCTCGATGGCAAGCGGGCGTGATCCAAAATCACTGACGGGATAGATGAAGGCCATTCCATTCGCATCGTCCTCGGTTATCGATGCGCAACGCCCATCATAGTGCGCAGCCGCATACATCGTAGCCTCCGGATGCTGAGAGTGCCCCAATCCCAACGCGTGACCCAGCTCGTGTGTCGTAACCTCTCGAAGATCACAGTGATTATCAAAGCTGCAAGCAGAATAGGGATTGAGCGATACAAATCCAGACGAAGCCTGGACGTAGGCTTGCCCGTTGACTTGCCTCGTCTCCGCGCTCGTCCATCTGACGCCTCCAAGCGCGATGACGCGCGCGCAATCCGAGGTCGGCGTAAATCGCCCGTCACAGTTATTAAATGTGATTGAGTTCACGTTTCGCTGAGTAGAACAGACATTGCGGAGTCCTCCGTTGACCAGATGAAGCGTGCAGCCGGTCACGTTTGACCACGCGGCCATCGCGGCGCCCGCATCCTCAACGACCTGTGGATTGGGAGCCCCGTCAGGATTTACATAGAAAACAATCGGTTGGTTGTTGTCCGGCTCGAACCACCGGACGGACTTCACGGGGTAGAGCAAATGAAACTGTGTATGTATCTCCCCCGTGCTTAAGCCCCGTTCGTACTCGCGAGGCTTTTCAAGTATCGGAACATTGCTATAGTGCTGCGCCTGAAACGACTGAGCGCGGTCCCAGTTCGCCGCCAGCCTCGCGCGCACAATTCGGCTGTAGTCCGACAAGTCCATACGATTAGAAGAAGAGCCGGGAGCGGTGTTACGCGGCGGTCGTTTGACGATCACGCCGCAACCCGGTTCAGAGCGAACGACCGTCTGGTGACCGGTATCCGGGTCTTCGACGATCGACAACTTTCCGAATGACATTTGATGAACCCGAAGGCTCCCATCGAGGCGCGTATCAAGATAAAGAAACGCGCGTTCGCCGCCAGAGAATTGGGGCGTGCCGAAGATGACGCTTCCCTGACCGGCGACCTCGCCGCCCTCTTCTTTCAGCACGATTCTGGTGCCCCCAATTTCACCCTTGAGGCACTCCTCTACCCGAAGAGTCACGTAGGTAAAGATGCGGTCTTCATCCGCATCCCGCAGGCAGGCGACCGATAAGACTCGTCCTACAACGATGGCTCTAGCGCCGACTATCAGATCGTCGTCAGATGAGAACTCCTCAGTTGCTACACGGCCTGTCCGTGCTCCAGTGACAAGAGCAATCAACAGCGCCAAACACGACAAACCGATCCTGGTGATTATGCTTTTCACAAGTTCACGAGCTCAAATGATTTGCAACTCAGCTTTATTGAGGCTGTTCAACAATCGAAGATACTCGTCAGCAGTCACGCTCTGAAAGTCCGAAGGACTGGTCCAGGCCCAGATGTTCAAGGTCGCTGTACTGTCTGTTAACGAACCAACGTTCACCGACGGTGGAGGTATTTTAAGAATTCTTGGGTCATCAGCCAAAGTTGCGTTAATTGTGCTGATCGCAATCTCAACGTCTTCATCTCGGACCTTCAGTGTCAACTCCAAACGCCGTCGGTGGCTGAGCGAGTAGTTCACAATCTTAGAGCCCCATACCTTTGAGTTCGGCATAATCACTCGAACGCCGTCCGTCGAGGTCATCTGCATGTTGACGATGGTCAGCTCTTCGACTATGCCGTGCGCTCCTTCAACTTCAATCAACTCACCGGCTCGAAACGGTCTGTAAATCAACAACAGCAGACCAGCGGCAAAGTTCGAGAGCGTGTCTCTGAGCCCAAACCCGAGTATCAGACCGGTGATGCCCAGACCGGCGATAAGCGAGGTTACGTCCAAACCGACGTGGCCAAGCGCAATGAGCGCCGCGAGAATCACTATCGCCAGAGAGATCGAGCGCAAAAAGAAGTCCTTGAGTAACAGGTCCTCACGGACGCGGCTGCGGTCAAGGATCGACCTCAGCCATCGCCTGCTCAGTTTCGAAGCGAACACTCCAATCAACAGAATAATCAATGCAGTCAGCCATTGGAGAGCGTGCGCGCTTAAGAATGCTTTTACGGCGTCGAACTGAGGCATAGTCGGTCCTGGATCAACCCTCGGCGGTTGATCCTTAGGCAAGGTACATTGCCGTAAAGGAAGGCGCAAGAAGAACGCGAGCGCGTGAGGGTGCGAATGAGAAAGGTATTGAGAATCGAGAGTCGCACTTGGTAGTATTACTCTAGCGTTGACTTCGCTAAGTGGGAGATCCATCAGATGATGAAGGTTGTTGTTTCTTTGCTCTTTCTCCTCAGTGGCAGCGGCTTTGGATTGGACGCTCGAACGGACGAACACGCCAAGAGCCTCTTAAAACAGATTGAAGAGGGAAGGGAACACCTCAAGAAGGAATCGGTGCAGTTGATAATGGGGACCGTTGGCACTCGACGGGTTCGCATCAGCCGCCGTCGATTCCAGGATGTCCCGGTGACCGGAATAGTCGGGCGTGAGATGGCTCTGGCTATCCTGGACGCCGACGGCAAGATCAGAATTGCGCGGGCAATCAAGCGCGACCCGGGATTCGAGGTTCTCACCCCCGGTTTCATACTCTCGATGCGTCGGGAGAACGGTATCAACTCCGATATCGCCTGCCTGGATCCGCCGGGTGGCAAGGTCGTGGCGGTGAAGTATCCGGTATCCAATGAGGGCAATCGCTTTGGCCCGGGTGAGTCGGTGATCGAGGCGGTCTACACTCCCTATTCGGCGGAGATAAAAACTGAGGATGTAATTAAACGAGGTATTGAGGTACAGAACGGCTTTATTGAAAAGGCGTATGCCCATCTGCACGATCGTGGTGTGCTCTCGCGAGCATTTCCTGGACGCCGGATCGTTGACGTGATCCCTAAAGACATCTTGCGCGTGTTGCTGTTGAACGAGCACATCGACCCGAGTGAGTTTAAGAACGCGGGTGTAACCAGGCCGCTGGTTGAGCGAGTCCTGACAGTGATCGCCACGAACCGTGATAAAGCGTACGCATATTCGATAAGTCCAGCGGGAGCTCGGGGCCTGGTGCAGATGATGCCTTCCACCTACTCGCTGCTGTTGAGCAGGTATCCCGCGGCTGGCTTGAAATCCAGTTTTGCAACTGCGGTTGCGGATCCAATAAACGCTGTAATGTCGCAAGTGTTGTTATGCGATTCGGATTGGGAGTCGATTCGCGCGCGGATCGATTTACCTGTGGAGCGCGTTGGTCCCTATCTGGCGGCGGCCTACAACGGCGGCGTCGGGCGCGTTTTGACGGTGCTGTCCAACGATGAAATGCAGTGGATGGAAGAGCCCGATCAAAGCCGGCGCCCGACAATGACCATAACCAGGAAGGTTCCCGTTAGAGTTCGCTCACGCAGCGGTCGCGTGACAAAACGATACGTCGTCAAGAAATACACTCAAGCGATCTTCAAGAACGAAACGAGCAAATACGTCAGCCAATACCACTGGATCAACGACTATCTGGCCGAGCGTGCGAAGGGAGTTACTCCTCCGGTTCGACTTGAACTGAGATAGCCTGTGAGTTTGTAAAAGGGTTTACTTGATTTCGTGTCGACAAAAATAAAGAAGGACCGAAGCGATCAGCACAGCCCCCGTTGCCCTGATCATTTCGGCCCTTCCGTTTCGAAGCTCGACTCTACACTGGGCAAGACCAGTGCCAAAGCCAATTTCAGATCCGGTCCTACTCTAACTGTTGATACCAGGTTGAAAAAGGTCATCGAGTCTCTGGGGTGTGCAAAGCAACTCACAGATTTTGTCATCGACCTTTACTCTTTTTGTTATTCGGTCATAAAGCGCTTATCTCATCCACTGTCCACGAGACTCCTGCCGTCCAAGTTAATTCAATTACCGCTTTGGATCCCGGCACGACCGAGGGAGTTTGTTCCGCGATACGGAATCACCAACTTTGACGAGCGGAGTTTCTTCACGTTATGATAAAGCACTCAGGCAGATAGCCCCCATCGTGACGTTACCGAAGCCCGCGGAGTTATAAGAATCAATGCAAGAAAAAGCCCAGATGAGAATTCCCATACTGGACTTGAGCGTCCAGTATCAGCAGATCGCCGGCGAGATCCAAGCTGCAGTCGAGCGGGTCCTGAACAGCCAACAGTTTATTCTTGGACCCGAAGTGCGCGAGCTCGAGCGCGAGATTGCGCCTTACTGCCAGTGCTCTGAAGCTGTAGGGTGCGCGTCTGGTTCGGACGCTCTTCTCCTCGCTTTGATGGCTTGCGGCATAGGACCCGGGGATGAGGTAATCACCACTCCCTTCAGTTTCTTTGCCACCGTCGGGTCAATCGTTCGGCTGGGAGCTAGGG
>DATLWF010000102.1:0-7680 GCA_035576605.1 Blastocatellia bacterium
TGACTCGACTTGACTGGGTCCTTCCGTCATCATTTGACCGCGCCCTCCGGTAGGGAGGTTCAATACTCTCAAGACAGGTTCTTAATGGCGCGGAGGCGCCTGACGCACGGGTTGTTGAACGTTTGGGTCGCGACCCTGAGAACCTTCCCTGGGCGGCGAGACATTGCGCCGCGCTCCCGAAGTAAAACGGAAGTTGACGCCGCGTGAGTCGCGGCCCGCGCCGCACCTTACTTGGCGTTCTTGTTAGCGGCCTTCGCCGGTTTCGTGTTTTTGTTGGCGGCGGGGGCTTTTGCTTTTGCTTCGACTGTTATCTGATTGTCGACTTTCTTCACGCCCTTGACGCTCTTTGTCACGTTGGTGGCGACGCCCTTAAGTCCGCCGGTCTTGAGCGCTCCGGTCAGCGTCACGACCCCATCCTTGGTTGCGGCGTTAATCGCGGCGCCCTTGAGCGAGGGCGTCTTCGAAAGCTTATCTTTCACGGCTGCGGTGATGGTCGCGTCGTCCACGGGCGCGGCCGCTGTTTTCGGAGCGGCGGGCTTAGCCGGCGCCTTCGCGTTCTTGTTCTGTGCTGCGAACGCTCCGCTCACCAAAGCGAGAGCCAAAAGCGAAACTACAATTATTCTCTTCACGGTTTATTCTCCTATAGTGTGATTGTTAGCCTAGCGCTCTAACTTTACACAGGTTGAAACGATGCTACTTCTCAATCGCCGAGCGCGATTCCATCCTTGCGCGGGTCGGAAGCGCCCATCAACGTCCCGCTCGCCGGATCGATCATAATTGCTTGCCCGCCTCCCATCGATGCTCCGGCTTGCGAAGCCCGTTGATGGCCCTTCTCGATCAAGCTCTTGATGACCGGTTCAGTCATCGCGTCTTCAAAGATTACGCGTGTCCCGCTCAGGTATCGATATCTTGGAGCTTCAATCGCCTGTTGCAGGTTCATCCCCAGGTCGATGAAATTCGTGAGGACCTGCACGTGACCCTGAGGCTGAATCGCGCCGCCCATCACGCCAAAGGACATGAACAGCTTTCCATCTTTGAACACCATCGAAGGAATGATCGTGTGGAACGGGCGTTTGGCGGGTTCAAGACGGTTTACATGATTTGGGTCGAGCGAGAACCCGGAGCCTCGATCGTGCAACACGATCCCCGTATCGCCGGCCACGATTCCCGAGCCGAAGTTCTCAAACAGGCTGTTGATGAACGACACCGCGTTGTGGTCCTTGTCGACTACGGTGAAATAGGTGGTGTCGCTGTGATTGACGACGATGCCCGGCTCGGGCGATTCGATCACCCGATCGGGTTGGATGAGCGCTCGACGACCCGCCGCGTAATCTTTCGAGAGCAGCTCCGAAACCGGAACCTTCGCAAACGCGGGATCGGCGATGTACTTGTCGCGGTCGGCGAACGCGAGCTTCGTAGCCTCGATGAGCGTGTGATAGTAAAGGTCCGGCCGCGTTGCCATTGACGCGAGATCGAATCCCTCGAGAATGTTAAGCGTCAGCAGCGCCGTGAGCCCTTGCCCGTTCGGTGGGCATTCGTAAACCTTGTAACCGCGATAGTCGGTCGCGATCGGCTCGACCCATTCCGATTTGTGCTCGGCGAAGTCGCGCATCGAAAGAAAGCCGCCGTTCTTCTCACAGTAGTCAACGATCGTGCGGGCGATCTCTCCTTTGTAGAAAGCGTCTCGTCCGCCGCGCACAAGAGTTCGAAACGTGCGCGCAAGATTCTTCTGTCGAAAGATCTCGCCGGCCCGCGGCGCTCTTCCATCCACAAGGTAGTTCGAAGACGCGGCGGATGTCTGCTTCAACTTGGCCACTGACTCTGCCCAGTCCGCGGCGGCCTTTTCCATCACCGGAAAACCGTTCTCGGCATACTCGATCGCCGGAGCGAGCAAGTCAGCCAGCTTCATCGTGCCGTACTTTTCGAGCAGCGTCACCCATCCATCGAACGCGCCGGGTACGGTGATGGGTTCCATTCCGCCGGCGGGCACGGACGTGATCCCCTTCTTCTTGAAGTAATCGAGATTCAATGCGCGAGGCGCGCGGCCGCTTGCGTTCAGGCCTTTCAACTCGCCTGTTTTGGACCAGTAGACCAGCGAGAACATATCGCCGCCGACGCCGGTCATCATCGGCTCGGTGACATTCAGCACCGCGGCCATCGCGATGGATGCATCGACAGCGTTGCCGCCGCGTTTCAGGACTTCGAGTCCAACCTGCGAGGCGAGTGGTTGGCTCGAAGCGACCATGCCGTGCTCGGCGCGAACGATCGAACGTCCGGGTTTGATCTCAGACGCCCATCGCTTTCCGTCCGAATAAGAGTTAGCCGTGGTTAGGAACATAAGTGCAAGCGTCGCAACTGACACCGTCACGCGCATGTGGCTTCTTGCGGAGGCGAGCTTTGCGAATGCCATAACTCCTCCCGGTGACTTCCCTGACCTGGGAGCGCACCTGGGAGCGCAGGCATCCCTGCCTGCCTCTTCGCGCGCAATGTCATGCAGGCAGGGATGCCTGCGCTCCCAGGTGCGCTCCCACGTATTCCACTGTTCAGCGCTGCCAACTGGTTAACAGGAAACCTATCCCGTGTTTGGATTCGGCGCCATAAAAACAAGAAGCACGAGCCGAGCCTGGGACTCGTTGCGCACGCCGTGTTCAACATCCGCCGGCGCGAGCACGATCTATCCGCACCCAGGTCACGCTCATCCTCGCCAATGTGGAACCGGCCTGTGCCTTCAATCACGAAGTAGATCTTGTCCGCGCCCGAGTGCGCGTGACGCCTCTGCTCCTGACCCGGCTCGAGACAATAGATGTCGGCGAACATCCGTTCGGTCTCGAACAGATTTACCTTCTGCATCTTCTCCGCAGAGAAACGACGTTCCGAATTTACGTTCCTGGTTTCCATTGTCTCGCTTGCCGATCGCGGATACCAAATTATCAGAGATCGGTTTAATTGGGTTGACTTCATCCAAAGCAGTTATTACTGCGCCGGCCGCGTCTGGCCTCGGTGACAGGTAAAGCATGTCACTCGGGCTGTGCCGCCAAGCTTGGCGTTGGTGTCGCGCACCAGTTGAATCATCTTACGCGCGGTCTGCTTCTGCGGCTTATCGTCCTTCTCGAACTGGTCTTTTATGTGGCAGTAGGTGCAATCAACGCCGAGCGACGCTTTGAACGCGAACATGATCTTTGTCAGCCGGTCTGACGGAATCCCTTTGAGCAGTTGAATGTTCTTGTACTTCTGTTCGGCGCGCTCTTCCTTGCTGCTTGCGGGTAGCGGATCGAGCGAGGGAAGCTCGGCCGGCGCCCCTGCCTGAGCAGTCGGGGGCGCGGTTGCTGCGTCCGGCGCCCCGGTGGCTCCTGCCGGCAGCGGGGGCGCGGGAATGGTTTGACCGGAATCGATTGCTGGATGTCCCGGTGGAAGCGCCTGCCCGCTGTTGCTGCTATTGACTGAAGCCTGTTTCGACTCAGTGCCGGCTGCGACTTGCGGGGACGCGCCGCCGCTGGCAGTGGCCCAGTTGCCCACAATAAAACCGAGCACCAGCCCGGCTACTATTCCGATGAGTCCGTAGCTGACGTATTCCTTTTTCATTCCTAAAGCTCCGAATAGATTGAGTTTTGACGGAAGATTATGCCGACCAATATGAACAACGCCCGAACCGATGAAGGATTCTAGCACAGCGCATATCCGAGATCGAATTCGAACGGCTGTGTGCCGATGACACCTGCGTCTTCGCGGTTCTTTACGTCTTTGCGGATCTTGGCGTCTTGGCGCGAAACGCTTCCGGTAGAAGGCTATTTCGCGCGGAGACGCCAAGCCCCGCAAAACCGCTAAGAAAGTTTCACTCGATCCGAACTACGAGCTACAGGCACCGATTGACAACTCTCCCGGCTCCCAACTACAGTCCACGAATTCAACGAACCGCTTCTGTTCACTACTCGGGGAAACATCACTTGATCACAGCACAAAGAGCGACCAGTTCACCTGCCCTTCGAAAGGCGCTGCGCGGCAAAGAATACTTCACTCTCGCTTTCGGGACGATGGTCGGCGTCGGGTGGATGGTGGTCATCGACGATTGGCTCACGCGAGGCGGAGCCGTCGGAGCGATGCTCGGCTTTCTGATCGGCGGACTGGTGTTGATTCCCATCGGTTATGTCTACGGCCGTCTGACCGAGCGCATCCCCGATGCCGGAAGCGAGATCGCTTACACCGGAGCCGTCTTCCCGGAAATCGTCAGCTTCGGCACAGGATGGATGATGACCCTCGCCTACCTGATCGTGTGCCCTTACGAAGCGGTCGCGATCGGGCGCGTCGGTTCATACGTCTTTCCGCAGTTGAACACCATCGAGTTGTACCGCGTCGGCGGTTATCCGGTCTATCTTCCGCACCTGCTGGCCGGGCTGGCTCTGACTGCAGTGATCGTGCTGGTCAACTATCGAGGTGTTCACATCAGCGCTACGTTTCAAAACGTGACCACGTTCGGGCTGCTTGCGATCTTCGCGGTGTTCGCGACGCTCGGACTGTTTCGCGGAGACCCCGCAAACTGGCAGCCGCCCTTTGCTGACAACCGGGGTGCGCTCGGGGGATTGGTCTCGACGCTGATGGTGCTGCAGATCGTGCCGTATTTCATGACGGGTTTCGAAGCTGCGCCCAAATGTTCCGAGGAAGCGTCGATCGATTTCCAGCCGCGGCATTTCGTGCGAGTGATTTTCATGGCGCTTGGCGCCGGAATTTTCTTTTACGTGACGATCATCGGAGTGGTGACCCTGATTCAGCCCTGGCAGTCGCTGACCAAGGAGCGGTTCGCGACGGCCGTCGCCTTCGAACGTGCTTTCGGATCGCGAGCGCTGGTGCAGCTGATCATGTTTGCAGTGTTGCTTTCATTGGTGAAGATCTTCAACGGAAACTTTCTGACTTCGACGCGGTTGCTGTTTGCGATGGGCAGGCGCGGGTTGCTGGATGCTCGGCTCGCGCGAGTGGACGAACACTTTCGCACGCCCAGGGTCGCAGTAGCGTTCGCGGCTTGCTTCACGGTAGTCGCCTCGTTTCTGGGACAAGCCGTGCTGGTGCCGATTTCGGAGGTGGGCTCCCTGGCCGCGGCAGTCGGATGGCTTGCGACCTGCCTGGCGTTCTGCAGCGGCGCCGGCGGAGTGGCGTCAACGAGTCGGTTGAAAATCATCGGATACAGCGGCGCCGCTATCGCCGCAATGCTGATTCTGATGAAGGTGGTCCCGTCGATTCCCGGGAGCTTCGGGCGGTATGAATATTTCGCGCTCGGCGTATGGATGACGCTCGGACTCGTGTTGTGGACGCGGCGAAAGCCTGGGAGCGCAGGCATCCCTGCCTGCCCGTCTCCCGGAAAGGACCCTTTGTAACGCCTGAAAGATACTCTCCTCTATAACGCCTGAAAGACCTCTCGCTTGTACTGACGGCGGTCGCTGAATAGAATTGCTCGGAATCAACACTGCCTGGGATTAATCAACGCGGTGCTGGATGAGAGTCGAGACCGAAGGCCGCGATGTTGCTATGGCTTTGGCGCGACGTAGCCAAACATCCGTTCAGTGGAGAGAGAACGAGGAGGCTCATGTCACGATCATCTGTCCTGACGATTTACCCACTGGTTCGCTCTTATCCGCACCGGGTTCTCGGCTCGCGTCTGTTGCATGGCACATCGGCTGTCGCGCTGGCTTGTTTGATCCTATTTGCTTCGGCCTCGGCTGGGGTGGTTGCCCGCTCAGGCGGAGTTCAGACATTTCGCGGAACGATAGTCGGCACCGTGAGCGACGTGAACGGCGGAGCCATACCGGATGCCGCCGTCACCGCGAGGAACATCTCGACAGGGCTCGAGCGCGCCACGATAACCGACTCCGCAGGGAACTACGCCATACCCGAACTGCCTATCGGAACTTATGAAGTAACGGTCACCAAAGGCAATTTCAAAGTGGCTAAGGTGACTTCGGTAAGAGTCGAGATTGCCGGCGAGCGGCGCGCTGACGTTACGGTGGAAGTCTCCGGCGGCTCAGAAAGCATCGAGATTCAGGCGAACGCCGTACAGGTCGAGTCCACAACCAACACGCTGGGCGGGACTATTTCCACGCGTGAGGTTGTGAATCTTCCAATCAATGGACGTGACTATACGAAGCTCCTGGTGCTGGTTCCGGGCGCAACCGGAGACCCGTCCGGCGCGACCGATTCCCCGGGTTCGTTCGGATTGTTCAGCGCCAACGGCAACCGCGGGCGCTCGAACAACTATTTGCTCGATGGCACCGATATGAATGACGGTTATAGAAATCTACCCGCGATCAACGAAGCCGGCGTGTTCGGGACACCGGCGACGATTCTCCCGGTCGAAGCGATTGCGGAGGCTGCCATACAGTCGAACTTCGAAGCCGAGTACGGCCGCAACTCCGGCGCGATCGTCAACATCGTCACCAAATCGGGAACCAACAACCTCCACGGTTCGCTGTTCGAGTTCTTTCGCAACAACTGGCTCGATGCGCGAAACTTCTTCAACCCAAAGCCCGACCCTCAGACCGCGTTTCGCAACAATCAATTCGGGGTGGCGCTCGGCGGGCCGATAGTCAAAAACAAAACGTTTTGGTTCATGAGCTACGAAGGCCAGCGCGAGCGGGTTGGCTTGAACTCGGTAGCGCGAGTCCCCGATCCGCGCGAGATCGCCGCATTGGGGGGCGCAACGAATTCGGTCATCGCGAAACTTCTCACGCGAAACCCGTGGCCTGCGCCGAACCGCCCGGTCCCGTTGTTTGATCCGACCCCGAACCTTTTCGTGACTACGCCGGCAAGCAACGATGTCGACAGCTTTATCGGGAAGATCGATCATTCCTTCAACGAGCGAAACCAGGTGACCGGCCGCTATTACTACGGCACCAGCGATCAGTCTTTCCCGCTGGCGATACTGGCGGGCAATGTTCTGCCCGGGTTCAACACGATTACCCCGACGAGCGTGCATCTCCTTTCACTCTCCTACGTGAAAGTCATCTCGGGAAAGAAAGTCAACGAAGCGCGGTTCGGGTACAACCGCTTCGACGAAGGGTTCTTTCCCGAAGATCGCACATACGATCCTCGAGTGATAGGGATGAACACCGGCGTTCAGAATTCGCAGGACTTTGGTCTTCCATTTATCCGGATCAGAAACGATCCGAACCTGGGCTCATCGATCGCGTCGCTCGGCGCAACACTATCGGTGCCGCGAGCGCGAGTCGATACAAACTGGCACTTCATCGACAACCTTTCGTGGAAGCTTGACCGGCACGAGATCAAGTTCGGATACGAGTTTCGACGCACGTTCGTCAACGCCTTCTTCGATGCCGGGTACCGCGGGCGTTTGGACTTCGCATCGCTCGAAGACTTTCTTTCGGGCACGCTCAGCGGCGGGCGAGCGGCGAGCGGCGATTCGCGGCGCAACACGTTTCAGAACTCGCACGCGAGTTATGTCCAGGACAGCTTCCGCTGGCGACGCAATCTAACTTTCAACCTCGGTGTGCGGTATGACTACTTCGGCGTAATCGGCGAGAAGAACGGTCTGTTGAATAACTTTGATCCGCAGCGCGGCCTTGTACTTGTCGGCAAAGGCGGACTCGATCGTTTGTACGAACGAGACCTCAACAACTTTTCGCCGCGCATCGGGTTGGCGTGGGACGTCACCGGCAAAGGCAAGACCGTTGTGCG
>DATLWF010000103.1:0-14538 GCA_035576605.1 Blastocatellia bacterium
ACGACAGCGTGTACGATATTTATGAGGACCGGGAGGGCAGCCTGTGGGTCGGGACCGACGCGGGACTCGACCGGTTCCGGGGTGACAACTTCACCAATTACTCGAAGCGGCAGGGGCTTTCGGACGACACTGTCTACTCGATCTACCAGGACCGGGAAGGTAGTCTGTGGATCGGGACCGAACGTGGCGGGCTCAATCGTTTGAGGGAAGGAAAATTCGTAACCTACAGCTCGACCGAAGGCCTTGCCGACCCCTCGACCTGGTCGGTCTACGAAGGCAGTGACCACAGCATCTGGATCGGTACCCATGGCGGTCTTTCGCGACTGCACGATGGAAAGTTCGTCAACTATGTCGCTAAAGACGGCCTCCCGCCCTACACAGTCATGTCGATCTGTGAGGATCGAAGCGGAACTACTTGGCTCGGTACTTACGGGGGTGGCCTCAGCAAACTAAAGGACGGCCGTTTCACCACCTACACCACCAACGACGGGCTATCCAGCAATCACATCCGGACGGTCTACGCGGATAAGAACGGGGACCTCTGGATTGGAACAAGCGGCAGTGGGCTGAATCGGTTAAAGGACGGCAAGTTTACCGCCTATAGCGTCAAAGACGGTCTTTCCAGCAACGCCGTACGGGTCGTGCTCGAGAGCAGGGATGGAAGTTTATGGATCGGCACAAATCGCGGTTTAAATCGATTTAAGCATGGGGTTTTCACCGTCTACACGACGGCGGAAGGGCTCGGAAGCGATAGTGTATTCGCCCTCCACGAGGATGACCAGGGCACGCTTTGGATTGGAACCGAGGCGGGCGGTCTCAGCCGCTTGATGGATGGCAAACTGACAGCTTTTAAGGCTGAGCAAGGGCTGTTTGACGATAACGTATTTCAAATCCTGGAAGACGATCGCCAGAATCTATGGATGAGCTGTAACAAGGGTATTTTCAGCGTCTCAAAGAAACAGCTCGCGGACTTGGCCGCCGGCAAGATCGGCTTGCTAACCTGCAGCTCATACGGGCGCGCCGACGGGATGAAAAGCAGCGAGTGCAACGGAGGCTCGCAACCGGCGGGGTGCAGGACGAGGGAGGGTCGACTCTGGTTTCCGACCACCGATGGCGCAGTCACCATCGATCCGGCCGAAGTCAAGCTCAACGAATTGCCTCCGCCGGTGCTCATCGAGCAGTTCATCGCCGGTAACAGATCCCTGAGTTTCAATGAGGAGTTTCAAATACCGCCCGGCGACGGACGGCTCGAGATAAGCTACACCGCGCTGAGTCTCATGGCGCCGGAAAGGATGACATTCCGATACATGCTGGAAGGCTTCGACGACGGATGGATCGAGGCCGGGACGCGACGCGTCGCCTACTATACAAATATTCCGCCGGGCAACTATAGATTCCGGGTCATCGCTTCCAACAACGACGGGGTATGGAATGAAGCCGGCGCCTCTGTATCATTTTCCTTGAAGCCGCATTTCCTCCAAAGCCGCTGGTTTTATGCGCTAGGCGTGCTGCTAACGACGCTGCTCGCGGCGACCATTTATTTCGGTCGCGTCAATCAAATGAAAAAGCGAGAGAAGGAACTCGCCGGACTCGTTGCCGACCGAACCACTGAATTGCGGCAGGAGATCATCGAGCGCAAACGTGCGGAACTCGAGATGGAGCAAGCCAAGAAGTTGGCCGAAGCCGCCACTCACGCCAAGAGCGAGTTTCTCGCCAATATGAGTCACGAGATTCGCACACCCATGAATGCCATCATCGGCATGAGCGGTTTGTTGTTGGACACTGAGCTCTCTCCTGAACAGCAGGAGTTTACCAGGACGATTCGTACTGGCGGCGATTCCCTGCTGGCCGTCATCAACAACATAATGGATTTTTCGAAAATCGAATCGGACAAGCTGGAGCTCGAGTGGCGCCCCATGAACGTGACCCGATGCGTGGAAGAGGCGCTGGAGCTTGTTGCCGGTAGCGCGGCAGAGAAGGGTCTCGAGTTGGCGTGTCTTGTCGACGACGACACGCCCGTTTGTATCATCGGGGATGAAACGCGGCTACGGCAGATCCTCGTGAACCTGGTGAACAACGCTGTCAAGTTCACCCATGCTGGAGAGGTTGTCGTATCGGTGGCGGCGTCCAGGATTCTCAGTGAAGCGCCGGCGCCTCTTGCAAGTGAGACCGCCCCTGACGGTGGGGCCGGGCTTCAGCAACCATACGAATTGCAGTTTGTCGTTCGGGATACTGGAATCGGCATACCGAAAGAGCGATTGCATCGGCTGTTCAAGTCGTTCAGTCAAGTGGACTCATCGACGACGCGACAATACGGAGGCACGGGACTCGGTTTGGCTATCAGCAAGCGTCTTTGCGAGATGATGGGCGGCACGATGCGGGTGGCGAGCGAGGCTGGAGTGGGGTCGTCGTTCCATTTTACGATCGTCGCCGATGCGATGCCAAAACAGGAAGGGGCGGAGTGCGCGCTTGATACGTCAGTCCTTCGCGGCAAACGGTTCCTGATCGTCGATGACAATGCGACGAACCGAAAAATACTAATGCTGCAGACGCACGGGTGGGGTGTGGAGGGTGAGGCTGTGTCATCAGGACGGGAAGCATTGGAACTGCTCAGCAAAGGGAATCGGTACGATCTTGCGATCCTGGATATGCACATGCCGGAAATGGATGGACACAAGCTGGCAACCGAGATTCGCAAGCTGCGGACCGCGGAAGAGTTGCCCTTGGTGATGTTGACCTCTCGTTCAGACGGGGCAGTGAGAATCATCGTGAGAGATGAGCCGATGCTGTTTGCGGGGTTCTTGACTAAGCCGATAAAGACCTCGGAGCTATTCGGCGTCATTGCGGGCGTGTTTGGACATCAGGCGACAAAAGAATGGGATTATTCGAGTCAGCCGCCGCCTATTGATAAGCACATGGGTGCGCGATCTCCGTTAAGAATACTCCTGGCGGAAGACAACCTGGTGAATCAGAAAGTGGCCGGGCGAATCCTGGAGCGGATGGGATACCGCGCGGATGTGGCAGCGAACGGCCTCGAAGCCCTCGCAGCGCTGAGGCGGCAGACCTACGATGTGGTCTTCATGGATGTACACATGCCGGAAATGGATGGGATAGAGGCCACACGGGAAATCTGTCTCAAGTGGGGTCCGGCCGAGCGGCCTCGGATCATAGCGATGACCGCGAGTGCGATGCAGGGAGACCGCGAGAAGTGCCTGGAAGCTGGAATGGATGATTACGTAAGCAAGCCGGTGCGAGTCGAGGAGTTGCAAGCGGCCCTCGAGCGCGCTTCGGAGATTAGGATCGGGTAGGAGACGAAAGCATGCATAACGAGAGCATTCACGACGAAAGCATTCATGGGGCAGCCGCGATCGATCTATTCGTAACCGCGATTGATCTATCCGTAGCTCCGATTGATCTATCTGTATTGGCCGGTCTGCGAGAGTTTGACAATGAGGGCGATCCTGATTTAGTGGCGGAGTTGGCGGTTATTTTCTTTCAGGACACAGTGGAGCGACTTGAATCGCTAAGAAGAGCGATTGATTCCGCTGATGCTGCAGGCATAGAAAACGAAGCTCACAGTTTGAAGGGGAGCAGTGCCAGCCTGGGGGCTGTGGGGATGTCGCTCTTGTGTAGCGAGTTGGAATTGCAAGGACGAGCCGGCTCGATCGAAGGGGCAGGCGCCTTGGAGGGTGCATCCGAAGCCCTGACACAGATCGAGGAAGAATTTGGCCGAGCCCGCGCATTCCTGGAAGCCGAGATATACATTACGGTTTGAGATTTCAGCCGCAGTTTGAGGCCTGCCTCTTCTTTGCGTCTGTGCGGACCTTGGCGTCTTTGCGCGAAACCTGATTTAGATGAGATGTTTCGCGCAAAGACGCCAGGATCCGCAAAGACGCAAAGCTCATGCTATCCTGACTAGTGCATGAGCCACGAAATCCAGGAAACGCTCCAACTCGAAACCCCTGAGCCTGGCAAGCTCCGATTCGGTCCCAACTCGGTTCTTCGCCAACGCTACCGGCTCGACAGCGAGATCGGACGCGGCGGGATGGGCATCGTCTATCGTGCAACCGACCTTGATTTGAAACGACAGGTCGCGGTCAAACTCCTTCCCGACAGAGTCTCGTCTGCCGATGCGCGCGAACGCTTCTTGCGTGAAGCTCGCGCCGCCGCTGCGTTGAATCATCCGAACATCGTCGCCGTGTATGACGTCGGAGAAGATCAAGGCCTGCCGTTCTTTGTGATGGAACTCGTAGAAGGTCGCAGCCTCGGCCAGGTTCCTCCAGGCGATTTCCGCCGAGTTGTCGAGATCGCGTTGCAGATATGCGAGGCACTCGAACACGCTCACACCCATAGCATCGTTCATCGCGACCTGAAGCCGGACAACGTATTGCTTTCCGGAGCTCGCCAATCCGGGAGCGTCAAGCTTGCTGATCTCGGTCTGGCATTTACTGTTCGTGATTCGCGTTTGTCTGGCGCGGGCTTAATCGTTGGCACTCCCGCCTATATGGCTCCAGAGCAGATACTCGGACAGAAGATCGATGGCCGCGCTGATTTGTACGCGCTCGGAGTGCTGCTCTACGAGATGACGACGGGTCGAGTGCCGTTCATCGGAGACGATCCGCTGACTATTGTCTCGCAGCACATCCACGCGCCGGTGGTGCCGCCACGCGCGTTGCGTTCGGACATTCCGCGCGCGCTTGAAGCCGTCATCGTAAGGCTCCTCGCAAAAGATCCCGCCCAGCGATTTGCCAGCGCATCGGAGACAAGCCTGGCACTGCGCGGCGCCCTCGAGGCGCCCGACGCAGCCGCAGAAGACGACTCGGCCGCGGTGGTTGCGATACTGGACGCGCTGTCTCGCGGACGACTTGTCGGGCGCGCGGAAGAGTTAGCCGAATCTCGCGAGCTTTGGCGTCGAGCGCGAGAGGGTCGAGGCCATTGCCTCTTGCTGAGCGGCGAGCCGGGCGCGGGTAAGACTCGCCTCGCCCGCGAAGTCATCGTACAAGCAGCGGTCGATGGAGCTGCCGTCCTGAGTGGAGCCTGCTACGAATACGAAGCTACGACGCCGTACCTGCCATTTGTCGAGGCGTTTCGGCGATGGGTGCGCGAATTCGCGGACGACGCTAAGCTGCGAGAAGTCTTAGGTGACGCCGCTGCGCAGTTGGCGAAGCTTGCTCCGGAGATCGAGGGGCGGCTCGGTCCCTTCCCCACCCGTCCCCAGTTGCCTGCACACGAGGAGCGCCTGCTCTTCTTCGATGCGGTCGTTCAAGTCTTCTCCGAGCTCGCACGCGGCCGCGGCTTGCTCTTTTACATAGACGACCTGCACTGGGCTGACGGCAGCACGTTGTGGTTGGTCGGTCATCTGCTTCGCAACCTGCGCGAGGCCCGCGTGCTGATCGTTGCGTCCTATCGCGAGATCGAACTCGATCGAGCGCATCCACTGGCGAAGGCGCTTGTCGATTGGAACCGCGAGCGGCTTATGACGCGCATAGTGTTGCGCCGGTTCGGCGCGGACGAGACTCGCGAACAGCTTGGCGCCTTACTCAACGAGCAAGTGTCCGCCGAGTTCGCGGAAGCAGTGCATCGCGAGACGGAAGGCAACCCCTTCTTCGTCGAGGAGGTGCTCAAGGCGCTGATCGAGCAGGGCTCGGTTGGTCGCAAGAGCGGTCAATGGACACGCGGAGAGGTTGCCGACCTCGTCATTCCGCAGAGCGTAAAGGAGGCGATTGGAAGCCGGCTCGATCGCGTCAGCCCCGAGTGCAACGAAATCCTCCGAGCCGCCGCGGTGGTTGGAAAGAAATTCACCTTCGAAGAAGTAGTCGCCGCCGTTGGCAGTGAGAACGAGGACAAGCTGCTGGACGCGCTCGACGAGGCTACAGCGGCGCAGCTACTAGCCGCCGAGAGCGGCGAGCTCTTCACTTTTACTCATGACAAAATCCGCGAGGTGCTCTACGAAGAACTGAATCCGATTCGCCGTCGCCGCCTGCACCGGCGCACCGCCGAAGGGCTCGAACGGCACCGCGATCGGACGCCAGTCGCAGTAGAGACGCTGGCTCATCATTACATCGAGGCCGGCGACTATGAGCGTGGGCTCGATTACGCGAAGCAAGCGGCGGCGGCGGCGGAAAAAATCTTTGCGTTTGACGAAGCGATCGCGGCATACAGTCGGGCGCTTGAATGCGCCGAGTATCTTGGATTAGAGGACGAACAGGCCGCGCTCGAAGAGGCGATTGGAAACGCCTCATCCGTTGGCGGGAACCAGATTTCCGCCAGCGAACACTTCGAGCGCGCGCTTCTGCTTGCGCGCGATCCGCTGCAGCGAGCCCGGCTACAATGCGAGGCCGCAAGCGCTCTGGTCATTAACGGCAACCCCCGCGGGCTCGACCTGTTGCACGATGCTTTGAGTGTGCTGAACCCGGAGACTCATCCGATAGAGACGGCTCACGCTCTTAAAGTCGAAGGCCGCTTTCATCATCTCGCGGGACGGCATCGCAAAGCGATCGAGTTTATTGAGAAGGCGGCCGCCCTCGCGGCCCCGAGGGCTGAAGGAAGCACGCTTTCGGTTTTCGAGGCGTCGACGCTAACGGATCTCTATCCATATCTGGCCGGCGCGCATCAGCACCTGGGGCGCTTCGCGGACTCAGATCGTTGGGCGCATCGCGCAATGGAGTTTGGGAGAAAGCACCAGATTCCTTTCGCGGAAGCGCTCGGCTATGAGTTCCTGGGAGAGAACGCGATTAGCAGCGGTGAGTGGGAGAAGGGGCTCGAGTACGTCGCGGCCGAGCGTGAGATCGCCGCCCGAATCCATTCGCGCGAGCGTCAGGCATGGACGCATTTGGTAGCTGGGTTTTGTTCATCGGAGTTAGGCGATGCTCAGCGCGCCGAACGGGAGTTAACCGAAGGTGTAGCGGTGGCTGAGGCTGTCGGAGACAAGCGCCTGGCGTCGTTGCTGAGCAGCTACCGTGCGGCTTCATATGCGAACCTGGGACGACTCGAAGAAGCTCTCGCACTGGCCCGCGAGAGTTTCGACCGTGCAGAGGCGATGGGTCTTCTCTACTTACGAACCGAAGCTCACTGTAGTCTGGCGCGCGTACACTTCAAACGTGGCGAACTCGAAGAGGTAGTCCGACTAAGCGAACGGATTATCGAGTTAACCGCCGACACAGATGCGCGGGTGAGCAAGTTGTGGTCAGGTCCGGTTCACATCGAAGCCTTGCTGGCGCTCGGGCGTCGCGAAGAGGCGGGAAAACAACTGAAGGCATATGCGGTTATGGTAGCGGATTGCCAATCGCCACATTTCACCCGGGAAGTTTCGAGGCTTGCGAGATTGCTTGGGTGAACCGAAACAGCAGCCCCAAACGCTGACTAAGGGACTAAATGGTGTTTGTTCGGTGCAATTGTAATGCAACTTGCGCCTCGCCATAAGAGCCCCTGACGAGCGCGCGACGCCACAAGACATTCAAGACATGGAAAGTTGAGATTCTCTGCCATTTTGACCGCCGCCCAATAGCTAGGCCGTAAGCTACTCCACATACGAATGCAGTATAACGCTTTCTTATCGTGCATTCGCATTCGTGAAAGAAGTTCCTTCTGGTCTCTCTGGTAGGCAAGGACGTGTCACCGGACTCACATCCAGGCCGAATAGTGATGCGAACTGTAAAGAAGATTCAATACTCATATAATCCGCGCGCGTTGTTGGCACTCCCGTCCTTTGTATCTGAAACGCTCGGGCGCAGACCTTGGAGTAACCGGGCGCATCTCTCCTGAGCGTTTCGGATACAATGTGTTGAACTAAGCCGCGGGGTGGGCGAGAACTATGGGCGCGCCCGTCGGTACAACCCAGTCGGCGATCGCGCGCCTGGAATCCGCGGCGTCAAAGCATTCTCCATCGATCGCCACGCTTCGACGATATGCCAAGGCTCTCGGATACAAACTCGAAGTCCGGCTCGTGAAGGACGAACGACCGACAAGTTGAGGGGCACAATTCCGGGGTGGTGCTCAACCCGTATTACGCAGCCCGGCAGCAATCCCGTTGATCGTCGCTGCCAGCGCGTAGTTCAACTCCTCGCTCTCCTCACCAGCCCGCTTTCGGCGCAACAACTCCACTTGAATCAAGCTCAGCGGATCGACGTACGGATTGCGCAATCGAATCGAGCGCGCCAATACCTCGTTCGTCTCGAGCAACCTTGTCTGGCCTGTCACCCGCAGCAGCATCGTCCGCGTGCGCTGAAACTCTTCGTCGATCATCAAAAACACTCGTTCGCGTAACGTGGTGTCGGATACCAGCTCGGCGTACAAGCGCGCGATTGCAAGATCGGCCTTGGCCATTCCCATCTCGACATTGCGAATCAAATCGGTGAAGAGCGGAAACCCGGCCATCATCTGAATCAACAACTCCTCGTTTTCCGGTGCCCGGGCGGCAAACCGCTCCAAGGCAAAGCCGACCCCGAACCACGCCGGCAGCACGTGCCTGCTCTGCATCCAGCCGAAGACCCAGGGTATCGCTCGCAGGTTCTCGATTTCTGTAGATTCGCTGCGCCCGGTCGATTCGCTGCGGCGGGCCGGACGTGAGCCGATCTTCGCATGCTCGAGCTCGAGCACCGGCGTCGCTTCTTCAAAGTACCGGAAGATGTCGGCATTGTCCGCGATTCGCTCGCGATAGTAAGTAAACGCTTCATCCGACATCGTCTCCATCGCCTGACACCACTCGACCTTGTCAGCCTGCAGGCCGCCAAGTCCGCTCAACGCTTCCAACGAAGCAGCAACCATCAACTCGAGGTTTCGTTCGGTCAGCACCGGGTCTGAGTACTTCCAGTTCATCACCTCGCCCTGCTCGGTGATTTTTATCTGACCGTCGAATGCGCCTGGCGGTTGTGAGGTGATCGCGCGATGAGTCGGGCCTCCGCCACGCCCCACCGTCCCGCCACGCCCGTGGAAGATCCGGAGCTCGACGCCGCAATTCCGAGCGACCTCATGCAGTGCGCGATGCGCTTTGTAAATCTCCCAGCCGCTGGTCAACATGCCGCCGTCCTTGTTCGAGTCGGAGTAGCCGAGCATCACTTCCTGACGACGGAACCAGGAATCCAGGAGCCGCTGGTAATCGGGTGACGACCACAACCCGCGGCATATCTCAGGGCAGGCGCGCAGGTCTTCGATCGACTCGAACAACGGCACCGGCATAAGCCCTGGATCGCCGCCGTTCGCCCCTACTCTCACACCGCTCAGTTCGGCGAGCCACACGAGGCCGAGCACATCACTGCCAGACCGCGCGCCACTTATAACGTAACTGCGTATCGCTTCCGGCGGATAGCTGCGCTTCAACTCCGCCACATTTCGAAGCGTGTCGAGCACAGTCATTGTCTCAGGCGAAGGCTGCGAACCCGGGCCGGCGGACATCTCCTTCACCGCAAGCTCATGCACCCGCGCATGTTGTCTAATGTCGAGCGTATGAAGATGAAAGCCGAACGTTTGCACCTGCCGCATCAGGGGATCGAGAAGGAATCGCGCTATCCGTTCGCCCTTGTTTTCTGCGAGACTGCTGCGCATCAAATCGATGTCCCCAGCGAACTCGTCCGCCGAGCTATACGCCTGTGGATGACGCGAATCATCGCGCGCGCAGACCAGCCTTCGAAGCATGAAAACCATGTAGCGCCGGTAGAGTTCGCCCTCCGCTCGCAACTCGGCCTTTGCATCCGTGAAAGAAATCTCGCTCGCGTATCGAGCAAGCGCCTCACGCAGATCTTCCGAGGCAGCGACTTGATGAGATGAGGGCCCGAGTTGGCGTAACAGGTCTTCAACCACCTCGATGTAGTGGTCTAGAATCGTCTGGCGGGCCATCCTTAGCGCATCGTGAGTGAACCCGGGAGTGACGTTGGGATTGCCGTCGCGGTCGCCACCTATCCAGGAACCGAACGAGATAACATTGGGCAAGTAACTGGCGCGCGTCTGTGTTCCGTACTCGTCCCGAAATGCCGTGGCAATCTCGTCATACAAGACGGGCAGGGTCGAGATGATCGAGTCCGCGTAGTAGTCGAGTCCCATCTTGATCTCGTCGCGCAGGGTTGGTTGTCGGCGCCGCACCTCGTCGGATTGCCACAACGCGGCGATCTCGGCGGCGATGGATTCGGCTCCCGCGGCCGCTTCTGTGTCGGTCAGTGGAAGCCGATCGAGGCTCTCGAGTTCGGCTGCGATGTGTTTCCGCTTGAACAGAACAGTGCGGCGTGCGACCTCGGTGGGATGGGCGGTAAAGACCGGAATCACTTCCAGCCGGAGCAACATGTGGAGCGCATCGGAGGCGGTAATACCGGCGGCGCGCATTCGGGCCAGCGCGCTGCGGAACGAACCGGGCTGCGATGGTGAGTCGGCGCGGTGAAGCTCGACTGCGCGGCGGCGGCGCTTGCGATGATTGGTCTCGGCGAGGTTCGTCAATTCGAAATAGATTGCGAACGCTTTCGTCATCTGATATGCGCGGTTGATTGGCATGTCTCCAATCAGTTTCCGCGCGCGGTCGATCAAGTTATCTTCTCCGGTCTCGCCCTGCTCGGCCTGAGTCTCGCGATGTTTGATCGCGAGTTGACGAAGTTCTTCAACCGAGTTGTAGAGAGCGAGTCCGGCCTGTTCTTTGAGGATCTCACCGAGCAAACGCCCCAGCGAGCGCACATCGCGTCGCAGTGGGAGTTCTTTGAGATCATCTTCGCCGGCCAGTTCACGAAGCCGGGTTGCCTGATCATCGGTTTCCCAAAGAGAGTCAGTCGTCATTTCTTGCGTCCGAGTTGAGCCAGGGCGAAGTTTCCGCTTTTGTGAATAGGTGACTCATATTCAATAGTCTACGCAGGATGGATTCTTAGCAAGTTTGTGACTTGGTAATTGCGAATGGAGATAGTCAAGAACTAAAGGCCAACCATGGCAGGCTGGTGAAAACCAGATCGCCACTAAGGCACGAAGGAGCACAATATAGCTTCCTGTCGTTGTGTCCTAATGGCGAGGGTCTTTTGTCTTCATCTGCGGAGGCATTCTCCGAGGCTACCGGGGTACATGCTCTTTGCGATTAGCTGAACTGGACATGTGCCCAACAGATCGCTCACCCGGGCCGCATCGAGCATCGATTGCTTGTGAAACTCGTGCGGTCTAACGGAATATCGACTCCTTACCCAGATCGCACCGGCGCGTGAACTCGTTACAGAACGCTCATTCTGTAGCTGTAAAGAAAGCAGCGAAAACTACCGCTCGCGAATGCAAGATATCTCCCGTAATCGTGCATTCACGGACTCGACCCAAGCCACCGCAGGAAATAAGGTTGCTAACGTCACACTTAGAGGCCCGTTGCTATACGCCAAAGATTACCGCACCTTCCTTGTGCGCTCTTGAATGAAGGGCTTCAGGCTGGCGTCCAAGTTGAGACACCGGGCGAAGTCTTTCTCTGCATCGACAGTCTTCCCTTCGAGCAGCCGAGTCAGCCCAAGACTGACGTAGGCCAAGGCGAGCCGCGGAACGAGTTCGATAGCTCTGTCGTAGTCGGCAATCACCCGATCCAATCGTGAAACAAAATCGAGCCGTTCGCTGCTAGTGAGGCGCAATCGCTGTTAACGATCGAAGGCAGTATCGAACTCCCCGAGGCTGAGCCGGGGCCGTGGCATGATAACGAGTGAGATGCACCGATGGTTGATATTTATTCGGTCAGCGCTCAGACAGTTTGGAGACAGCATCTGGGCAAGGACCACTCGCCCAGATGCTGTACTGGCTCGCACACCTGACCAGCTCTCACACCTGACCAGGCGGATCGTACTGGTTTGATCAACACGAATTGTTTCTGCCTCTTCACTTGACTTTGATTAGGGTCGGCGGTGTGGTTCGTTAGATTCGCTTCTCATTCGGTCGACATCGCCCTGACTGTAACGAGCGCTTCGGCCGCTTCGTGCATCCATAAAGCCACGCGCGAATCCCCTTCGGAAATTGTCGCGGAAAGTGGTCCGGGTCCCCATCGGATCCTCCCAGCCCTCGGTACCTTCCTTCCATCGCTGAATCTCTCGATAGCTGCGACGAGAGCGATCCCCCGCATCTTGATAACCGCGAGTGTAGCCGAGTGCAAAGGCGTAACGGGTTAGATGCCCCCTGTTCCATCTATTGCTGCGGTCGCCCTGCCCTTGTGTGGCTGCGCTCGTCACTACTGCCATACTGAGCGTGATCACGAGCGTCAGCATGACGCCAATCCTCTTTGCAAGCTTGATTGAGTTCATTGCTACCTCCTATCTCGGGATAAACATCCACCACGTTCGTCAGTAATACAATCGTTGTGCCAGATAGGTTGTTCCCTACTCCTCGGTGCGGTGTTCTGCGTGGAACATGAGCTATTTCAATAAAGCTATGCCCTGGACTGTTCTGTGGGATTGTTTGGTTGCCTGTGCGATTTAACTGCGCTCCGGTGCAAAGGGTGATTCCATTTCCGGATCACGCTACGCCCCTTATAGATGCAGTTCGTATGAATGGCATACAGCGGAAAAAGGCACGATAACTGTTCTTCCTTCGGAGTTGAGGGTTGTTGTTAACTGCTTTACACCGTTCCTTGTCCGGAAGCTGACGGAAGTCGAAGTTTGCGCGGCGCGCGCGGCGCCATAAGGGACTCAAGCTCGCGGCAGATCAATTCGTAAGTAATCACACTCAGGCCAGGACGGGGAGAACCAATTTTTTACGCCGGTTAAACTCTTCGTCCTGCGCTGAAAGCGCGAGGCTCTTTGGCAATGGCGCGAGATCGAAATCGTAATACTTACGCCGCAAGTGTTGATAGTCCCTCGCCGCATCGAGGCGTCGCTGATAGATCCCGCCGGCCATTGGATGCAAGCCCTGGATAGTCGCCAGCCGAACAAAAAAACTGTCACGGTATGACCCCACCGTTCGCTCCCAACTTCCCCACCCCTCACGGTAAAGTTTCTTTATTCGCCGCAGTGTTCCGGAGATACTGTAAAACTCTTTGTAGCAGTCAAACAGCAATGTATGCAGACGCCTTTTGCTCAGGTTTGGATGCGTCCACGTCAGCCAGCTCGCGTCAAAGCGATCCAGGTTCGGCTCAGTGATAAGACCAGCTGCCTGGAACTCATCATACTGTTCCGTTCCCGGAAGCGGACACAAAATGTAATACCACGCCACGTCCGGCGCCAATTCCATGAGTACCCGCTGGTGCTCCATAATGCTGTCCTCGGTATCGTCCTCAAATCCGATCATGTTGGAAAAATGGACCTGAATGCCGTTCTCGTGGCACAAACCCACCAGAGCCGCGTATTCTTCCGGATGGTTATGCGCCTTGTGCATCTTCAGAAGCGTTCTGCGATCAAAACTCTCGGCTCCCAAAAAGATGTGCGCACAACCCGCACGACCCAGATGCTCTATCAGCTCAGGCTGTTTGAACACCTGCGTGTCGCACTGAACAAAAAACGGCAGATTGAGTTTCTCATCAATCATGGCCTGCAAGAGCTCCGGGGCCTGGGAGTATTTGTTGAAATTGTCGGCAGTAAAAACAATGCTTCGCACACCCGCGGCCTTAGCCCGCTTCAGGCTCTCAATGGTGATCCAGATTGGCTGACTGCGGACGACCTGTCCGGCGATTTTAATCACTGAACAAAACGTACAGGCATACGGGCATCCGCGAACGGGGTAGCAACCGCACGACTTATCGAGGTAGCGGCGCAAGGCTTTCTCGTTGGGCGGATTCACGATTGGCGCCTCTAGCTCTTGCTGCCAGCGCTGATCGTTCCCGTAGACCGGCTGCAGCTCGCCGTGCAGAGCGTCATCCAAAATTGTGGGCAGAACCAACTCGGCTTCCGACATAGCGAAGCTTATCCCATTTCCCTGGAGCATGGTTGTGTCACAGGTCATTGCATGTGGTCCGCCGATGACCGCGTGGGAACCATGCTCGACTGCGTATGCGGCTAAGTCCAGGGCTCTATGGAATTGGTGACTCTGCACTCCTACCAGAGCAACAAGGTTTTGTACGTCGCTGCCGCTGGGCTTTCGCAACAACTCAAGGTAGCGGAGATTTGGCTCAACGTACTCATCGATGGTATGCACTTCAACTGGCACACCGGACACCTCGCTGGGCGTGAGACTAGCTATGTAGTAGATGGTACTATTGGTCATAAAGCCTTTCCAGAATCTCTCCACTAAACCTGCTGGATCGTATTTGGAAGGCTTAATCACCACGACTCGAAGCGTCGAAGTTTTGGTCACGTTGTTGGTCGCACAGTGCTTATCTTGAGCACTACCCTCTCTGATCTTATTTGGAGACGCCCTAGAGCGACGTTATTGTACGGCACCATTTCAAAATTTGCATATATGAAAGCTGGTCGGGTCTACGACGCAAGCAAGTTGCTTGAGCTCGCCTACAAACGGCTGAGCGCGAGCGCGCGGATCGTTCATACTCAGCCTACGAGAGTCACCAGCGCGGCCCCTTCCCAAATCCCACCAACTGCGTGATTGTGTGAAAAGTCCGGCTAACCGCGTAGCGGTGACCTCTCGATAGCACGGGGTGCGAATTAACAACGGCGGGCC
>DATLWF010000104.1:0-5663 GCA_035576605.1 Blastocatellia bacterium
GCAAAAACGCGCCGTCTGGGAGCGCAAGCCATCAAGCGGTTTGCAGAACCCCGGGATGTTGCAGGGGAAGTTTTATTTCTGACAAGCGATGATGCGGCGTTTATCACCGGCCAAGCGCTTGTTATTTACGGCGGGTCAGTATCGCATCGGCTAAGGAAAGAAAGGCGAACGAAATGGTGTCGAACGATCAAGACAAAATAAGAATTGCTCGCGAGTATTTCATGAGGGCTGACCAGGGACGCCCAGACGTTCTTGAACTGTTCCATGAAGATGCCGAAATTTATTTTCCTAAATTTGGATTTGGATTTGGACGGCAGTCGTTCTTAGAAATGGTTAAAGGATTCGAAGGGTCCCTGGAATACATTCAGCACGATTATGACAGTTTTACTTTCATTCCTTCGGGCGACTATCTGATCGTTGAAGGCACTTCACGCGGCAGAATGTCCGGAAAGCCTTGGGAAGGAGGCAAAACTCCTGGCGGACGTTTCTGCAACGTCTTTAAGTTTCGCGATGGCCGAATATCATCCGTGCATATTTATCTCGATCCCGACTATGCGGGTGAGGATGAACCGAGGTTTCGATGGGGCAAGAATCGTCAGTGGTGAAACATCCGAGTCGGCAACTGCGGTTCAGAAATCGAAGAGTATAAGGTTTGGCTCCGGACTTTCGCTCTCCTTATATTAATTTACCCAAAAAGTCCTTCAAAGCTGCAGATGTCTCGGTCGGTTTCTCTTCCATCAGCCAGTGGCCTGAAGTCGACCGCTCGTGTTCGGCGGTTGGTTTTGCGCCTCACGTGAAGGATGTTATGGCGGACAGCCTGAGGCAGGCAGGGCTGCCCCAATAGTGTTTCACATAGGAATATGACGATCGATGTGGAAGCAGTTTGATTCTCTAGCGACGCTTTTTGCGCCCCGGATCATCGAGCACCGTGCGGAGACTATCTTCGGCTGCTGATTATTTAGTGTCGGTGTATCGGGGACACGATACCAACCTTTGCAACTAACCCCGCGATGTAGGTTGAAAGGCTGGCGCTTATCGGTATAAGTTCGCTGTTGCAAGTTCTCCCGATTTTGGCTTGCCTCGTGGCTGACCAGTTACAACCAGACGCTATGACCGACTACACAGATAGCACTCACGAACTGTCTCCGCTTCAAGCAGAGTTACAAATCGCTCTTAATCTGATTCCAACGCACACCTGGTACGCTAACGCCTCGGGTGCTGTCATTTTTGTAAATGAACGGGGTTCGGATTACCTGGGTCTCTCAAAGGCTCATCATCTACGCTGTGGTATCGAAATTGGCGCCACCTGGGATTCCCATTTAGCCTTTCTCCACGCCGACGACCATGAGGAGACCCGCCGAGTCTGGTCCGGTTGTTTACGGAATGGCGCCGCGGGCCAGATGTGTTTTCGTGTGCGCGATGCCGCCGGCGAATATCATTGGTTTCTCAGCCGCGTGGAACCGGTTTGGGCAAGCAATGGAACTTTGTTGTATTGGATTGAAATCAATCTCAGCATTGAAGACTCGAAGGAGGCAGAGTTCTATCTCGCGGAGGACCGTCCAGCAACAATGCCTACAAGCTTGTCGATGTACCGCGACTTACAAGAAAGCAAAGCGAGGCTTGAAGAGGCCCAACGCGTCGCCCACCTCGGGCATTGGGAATGGGACCTCGAAACCGATGTAGTAATCTGGTCTGACGAAACTTACCGCATCTTTGGCCTAAATCCGCAGGAACTTCCCATGGATTTAGCCACGGTACATTCAATGGTCCATCCCGACGATCGCGAATCTCTATATCAGGGAGTAGATGAGGATCTTGTTGCAGGAGTGCGCCCCGATGCTGAATTTCGTATCGTTATTCCGAGCGGCGAGGTGCGTACAGTCCACGCCCTTACCTCAAAGCGGTGGAGTACTGTAGCAGGAGATTCGAAGAGAGATGCAACGGGACAACCATACAAATTGTTCGGTACTGTTCAGGACATCACTGAACGCAGACGCACGGAAGAGGACCTGCAGCGAACCAAAATTGATCTTAGCGAGGTGACGCAGGAGTTACGGCGCGAGCAGACTTACCTTGCTGACGCGCAAAGCCTCGCCCATATCGGCAGCTGGGCGTGCAATTTCGTGACCGGAAAAATATTTCATTTGTCGGACGAAACGTTTCGGCTCTATGGTTTTGATCCCGGCCAGGGTCCTATTCCATTCCAAAGCCTCTACAACGCCACACACCCGGAAGACGAACCTGCTCTGCGGGAAAAATTTTATGGCGCGATCCACTCAAGAAGCGACTATGACCTCGAATATCGCATTTGTCGTCCCGACGGTACCATCAGATTTCTGCGTTCCTTGGGACATCACAATCCCTCTCAAGAAATCGGTGAATATATCGGTCTCACGATGGACATAACGGAACAAAAACATGCAGAGCAGGAACGCGAGAGGCTGCACCAGCTGGAGGCTGATCTTGCACATATCAACCGTCTGAACATGATGGGAGAACTGACGGCTGCGTTGGCCCACGAGATAAAACAGCCAATTGCGGCTTCGATCACGAGCGCCAACGCTTGTTTGCGCTGGCTCATACATGATCCGCCGAACTTAGAACGAGCTCGCGCGGCCGCCGCTAGAATGGAGCGGGAGTCAAGCCGTGCGTCCGATGTTATCAACAATCTGAGGTCCTTCTACAAAAGAGGCTTACCTCCTGAACGCCGGGTGGTTGATGTTAAAGAAATCGTTCGAGAAATGACTGTACTGCTAAGAAACGAAGCGGTCAGGTACTCGATAACAATCAAATGCGAACTCGATGAAGATACGCCTAACATCCTCGGAGACCCCGTGCAGCTTCAACAGGTGTTTATGAATTTGATGTTGAATGCGATCGAGGCCATGAAAGACACCGGAGGCGAATTGACGATTAGCTCGTGCTTGAATCGTGGGAAGCAGCTAACCATTTCAGTCAGCGATACCGGCGTAGGGCTGCCGGCGGAAAGTATCGAACGGATGTTTGATGCATTCCATACGACGAAACCGCAGGGAACCGGCATGGGTTTGGCCATCACCCGCTCGATCGTGGAGTCTCACGGAGGCCGAGTATGGGCCACTCCGAATCAGGGGGCGGGTGCAACCTTCCATTTCACCCTTCCCGTAGAAGCCGAGGCGCGTGCATGAAGTCCGCAAATAATCCCACAGTTTTCATAATCGATGATGACAGCGGTATGCGTCAGTCGATCCAGGATCTCGTCGAGTCAGTCGGACTGCGCGCGGAGTCCTTTGCGACTGGCGAGGAGTTTCTCACCAAGCGACGCACCGGTGACCCGAGTTGTTTAGTTCTGGATGTCAGACTGCCTGAGACGAGTGGACTCGATTTTCAAAGACAATTAGCCGATACCGACATTCAAATCCCCATCATCTTTATTACGGCGCACGGAGACATTCCCATGTCTGTCAGGGCATTGAAGTCGGGCGCCGTGGAATTCTTAACCAAGCCTTTCAGAGATCAGGATCTGCTGGATGCAATTCAGCAGGCGCTTCTGCGTGACCGCGCAGCCCGAAAGCAACAGGCAGAGGTTCGCGATTTGAAAGACCGCTATCATACGTTGTCCCCACGAGAACGGGAGGTTATGACTCTTGTAGTCTCCGGAATGCTTAATAAGCAGATCGCATACGAGATCGGAGCCACTGAGGCCACGGTTAAGATCCACCGAGGCCACGTCATGCAAAAGATGCAGGCCGGATCGATAGTTGAATTGGTCCGTATGGCGGACAAGCTTAAACTCTCCACACCTTAACGGACCCCTCCTGCTCCGGACTGGTTATTCCGTCGCTCTTCTTCTTCGAATCGACTACCACCTAAGTATTACTTCGCCCGACTAAGGTCTAATTGTGCGGCTTTGGGGATCGCGATACCCTCCTCCCAATGAGTATCGCGCACAATTCAAGACTAGTAGCGATTGTTGACGACGATGAGTCAGTTCGGAGTGGGCTGCAAGATCTCGTCGAATCGGCGGGTCTATCCGCGCTCAGCTTCGGCTCCGCGGAACAATTCCTGGACTCTGATGCCCGACAGACAGCCGTGTGTGTGATCGCCGATATTCGCATGCCCGGAATGTCCGGTCTCGAATTGCAAGAGACGCTTAAGGCCGAGGAGTGCCGAATACCAATCATCTTCATCACTGCGCATGGCGACGAACATCGAATTCACGTCATGCGTAACGGCGCGCTGGGATTCTTAACCAAACCTTTCGACGACTCGGTCCTGCTGGAGACTATTCAATCCGCACAGCAGGGTCTGAAGGGAGAGACAAAATGAAGGCACTTGTACTTAAGGCGATTGGTCGCGAGTCCGATTAGGAGGACGCGGAGATCATGCCGAGGACGACGAGATCCGGATTACCAATGATTCGAAATATGGTCTTCACGCCGAGTAATCGGAACCGACATTTCGCGCGCACGTCGCGTAGCCTCTCAGTTGCAAGCCGGCCGTGTCGTGATCAGTGGCATGACCGACGATCCGCAAGCGCCTTGGGGCAGATTCAAGTTTTCCGGCGTCGGTCGCGAATACGGCAGGACGGGATCGAGGCATTTCTCGAACCGAAGTAAATCCTCGAGTAACCGTTTCTTCCGCGCCTGAACGCATCGAACAAATCGAACAAGGAGACAGCCGATGAGCAAGCACGTCAACATCTCCTCAAACGAAGCAGCAGATCGCCTCGCTATCCGGGAACTGGTCGACGCTTATGCGCACTGCGCCGATCGTCGCGACGCGAAAGGTCAGATGTCGCTCTTTACCGTAGACGCCCATTTCGTGGTGTACATGAACGCCAGGGATCCGACGCCTTCGCAGGAGCTACACTCGCGCGCGGCGCTTGCTCCAGTCTTCGCAGAGTTGAACAAGTATGACGTCACTACGCACTTCGTCGGACAGTGCACACTCTTCACACTGACCGAATCGCAAGGCACAGGGGAGGCCTACTGTCTGGCACATCACGTTACTGTCGACGGTGGGATGCGGCGCCTGATGCTCGCTTCGCTTCGTTACCTCGACAGTTTCGTCAAGATAGACGGCTCTTGGTTGTTTGCGGAGCGCCTGCTCTACGTCGACTGGTTAGAGGAGCGCGCTCTCTCGTAGTCCGCTAAGAAAATCGGTTCTCCTGGCGCGCCTCTTGAGGGTAGAACAGAACGGCCCGGAAACTACAGGATGGTTTCTCGAGGGCGTCGCAAGGTTGCGAGGTGGACTACGATGCGGAGGAACGGATGACATCGCGCCCTCTTGATCGCATGCAGAGGCACTACATGCTTCAGACCAAATTCCTCGAACCGAGGCCACGAGCCCGTGAACTCTCGAATCTCGACAGTCACTGGACGGCAACGCTCCCCGAAGAATTGGTGCAGGAACAGTCGATTCGTCTCCAGCTATTCTATGCGGGCGGGGCCATCTTGTGGGTCATCAACTTTGGGTTGGACGTCCACCTGGCGCCGCAAGGCGACCGTGGGCCGTACCGCTTGCTTATTGAAGGAATCGGAGCGGCGATTGCCGCGGCAGCCGCCGCCTTCATCCGCTTCGGCCGCAGCGATCACCGCACGCAGATACGTCTGGGCGTAGCCGCCATCGTGCCACACGCGTTCGGACTTGCCCTCCTCAACAGCTGGACGCAACAGCCGATA
>DATLWF010000105.1:0-3033 GCA_035576605.1 Blastocatellia bacterium
CTGAGCCTGGTGATCAGGGAATCGGCGACGCCCTGTGCAAGGTACTCGTCGCTGGCTTCCTGGCTCATAGGCTTAAACGGAAGCACAGCGACTGATCTAATCGCAGATGGATGCATGGGTTGGTTCGACCTCAACGCGTAGACCAATAATCCAACAAGAAACACGGCGAGTAGCAATGCACCAGAAGCCGCTTTCCATCGCGATTTGATTCTCGTGCGCAGAGACCGGCGCATCCGTTTCCGCGCGATTACCGGAAGACCATCAAGATGGCGCCCGATATCGTCAGAGAGATCCTCAACTGATGCATACCTCTGTTCAGGTTGCTTGCCCATCGCCATCAAAACGATGGCGTCGAGGTCGCCACCCAATAACTTGCGCAATGTCCTGGGCTCGCTGTTTCGGGTCCTGCTCACAGATTCTGGCGTAACCGTTATCGCGCCTTCTCCGTCCGCGCTGGGAACTTCCTCGGTCCTGCTGATGGCGGTGCTCGGTCTTTCGGGCTCCTGCTCGCAGATCGCCCACGAAATCTCCTGCAAGTTACGACTCTTCAGTCGATAGGGGCGATGCCCGGTTAATAGTTCATATAGCAAGACGCCGAGGGCATACACATCGCTGGCAGGCGTAATAGGTTCACCGCGTATCTGTTCGGGGCTGGCGTACTCAGGAGTCATCAACCTGAGCGCAGTTGCCGTCGAATCGATCGTTTGCCCGGCGAGCTCAGGTTCGAGCAACTTTGCGATGCCAAAGTCGAGGAGTTTTGGAATCCCATCAGTCGTGACCAGGATGTTGCCAGGCTTTATGTCTCGGTGAACGATCGAACGCTTATGTGAGTAGTGAATAGCAGAACACACCGTCCGAAACAGATTGAGCCTTTCGCGTACGGGAAACGTGTTCGAATCACAGTAATCATTAATGCGCACACCCTCAATGTGTTCCAGCACAAAATAAGGTAGCCCATCCTCGGTGGCGCCACCGTCCAGCAGCCTGGCGATGTTAGGGTGATCGAGGTCTGCGAGGATCTGACGCTCATTGCGGAAGCGATGGATGATGAAGTCGCTATCCATGCCGCGTTTGATGAGTTTGATTGCAACCTTTTTTCGATATTGGCCGTCAGCGCGTTCCCCTAGGTAGACCTCTCCCATGCCGCCCCGGCCAATTTCGCGAATCACTTCATAGGCGCCGATCCGCCGGCCAATCAACGCATCCGGAAGTTGAACAGCGAGAGGTAGTGTCGTCGAGTCAGGGGGAAGCCCTTCAATGAACGCGCCGGCCTGATCGTGCGCCCCAAGCAGAGATTCGATCTCCAATGCCAACGACTCATCCCCATCGCATCGGGACCTGATAAGGGCAGCCCGCTCCTCAGCGGGTTGTTCCGCCGCCTCGTAAAAGATGGGTTTGATCCGCGCCCATCGTTCAGGTTTCATAACTCGCCTCGGAACGTTGGCGGCGGTGGACGCGGCTTAGCTCAGCTCGCGGAACAGCCACGCCTTCGCCAGCACCCACTCGCGTTTGATTGTCGCTGGCGAAACGCCAATTACCTCCGCTGTCTCTTCAATGGACAGCCCGCCGAAGAACTTAGCCTCGACGATTCGGCTCTGCTGCTGATCGAACGACGCAAGTTGTTCGAGCGCTCGATCCAGCGCCAGAAGGTCCAGGTGACTGCCCTCGGCAGGTATGTCGCTGACGTCGGTCAAATCGAGCTTGTAATCGCCGCTGCCTCGCTTTGAGGCGTTCCGAGCGCGGGCGCGCTCAACCAGTATGCGACGCATCGTGTTCGCGGCGATGCCAAAGAAGTGCGCTCGATTCTGCCAGCTCACACCGCTCTGGTTGACCATTCGAAGGTAAACTTCGTTTACAAGCGCCGTCGGCTGCAGGGTATTGTCGGCGCGCTCGCGGCGAAAATAGCGTTCGGCTATCCGGTGGAGCTCGTCGTAGACCATTGGTATCAGGCGGTCCAGCGCTTCACGATCACCTTCGCCCCACCGAATCAAAATGCTGGTGATGTCTTCGGGCGCCTTACTCATAGCTGGTCATCAACTTCCTGACGGGAGTGCCGCGCGTCAGCAAGATTATTCCTTCAATCACTCGCAGTCAACGACTGAAACAAAATGGCCCACGAGGAAGAGTTGAGCCAGTTTGGATCCCGTTCGCGCATTAAGGAATAGGAGGCGTCCTGAGCAAGAACAGAGTGCCTGAAACGATGTTGAGCGTGTTCGAAATCATCGCCCTCAACAGGGCTGCCACAACGGTAGGTGCTTATGATCGAAATAGTGAAAAAGCGAGGCTTGATCGGTTCTTACTACGTCGTGACAGACGGCGGCGCGTCGTACACTTCGACTTCGACGGGCACGACGTGTGGAGGTTTCGTCAGGGAACAGCAGGCACAGATAAAAAAGCAAACGGAGATGATTGAGAGTCAACAGAACGAACTGCACACTCAGGGGCAACTCATCAAACAACAACAGTCTCAGCTTGCGAGTTTGAAGCGCGTTGTTTGCAAGTCGCATTCGAAGGCCAGGAACTGCCGTTGACAGAGTTTTGATCGCTTGCGTCCTGGAGCTGAGAAGTACCTTCGTAAGCTTGGCGTGTTTGGCAGCTGATCTGAGCCAGTTTTGTCGCTTCTTGCGCATTAAAGAATAGAGTCGTCCTGATGTCAGGACGACTCGGTTTCGCAAAGTAAGTAAATAGCGAAAAGGGGGCTTAACATGAGAAGCAGGTTTTTTCTCGTCCTGGTGCTCTTGCTCATCACCGGCAGTGCAACAGTCGCGCAAACTACGGCGTTCACCTATCAAGGCAAGCTCGCCGACAACGGCAATCCTGCCACTGGCCATTACGATTTCCAGTTTAGCCTCTTTGATGCCTCGAGCGGCGGCACGCAGCAAGGGACACCACAAACAGCCGCGAATATCCTCGTGACCAATGGCATTTTTGCCGTAACGCTGGACTTTGTGAATTGCTCAGGGTGCAGTTGCCCCACCTGTTTCAACGGTGGGCCGCGGTTTCTGGCAATCGCCGTTAGGCCCACTGGCGGCG
>DATLWF010000106.1:0-8997 GCA_035576605.1 Blastocatellia bacterium
ACAAGGACGTGGATCCGCGCGCTATTGGGATTCAGTTGGCCGTGGACGCTGTGCTGATCGGTGGATACTTGAAGTCGGGAGATCGCTTCCGGTTGACTCCGCAGTTGATCGACACCGCTTCGGGCGAGATCGTATGGAGCGAGAAGATCGACGTCGAGTCAAGAGACATCATCACCGTTCAGGACACCATCTCGCGCCAGATCGTCGAAGGGCTCCGCGTGAAGACGAGCACGAAGGAGCAGGAGCGTCTGGTTAAGACGCCAACTGAAAATGCCGAAGCTTACGAATGCTATCTGAAGGCGCGAATGATGCTTTACAAGTTCATCACACAGACGCTCGACGTTGCGGACCTCGAATCGGCGATCGATCTGTTCACCGAAGCCGTCGAGCGAGATCCAGGCTTCGCGCTCGCGCATAGCGGGCTTGGCGTGTGCGAGGTTAACTACGTGCTGAAGGGCATGGGCGGGCTGGAGCACTACCACAAGGCGAAGGAGTGCTTCGACCGCGCGATCGAGTTGGACAAGAACCTGGTCGAACCGCGCGTCAGGAGGATCTACATCGACTTGATCGCCGGACGATCGGAAGAGGCGCGTCAGCAGATCCGCCGCCTCTTGCGTCGGGCGCCCAATGAGCCTTCGGTCCATTCGGTTGCCGCCTACGTCTACCGCGTGTCGGGCCAGTATGAGCGTGCGATCGCGGCATGGGACACGCTGTTGAAGATTTCGCCAACCGACATCGTGTATGCGAGCTCGAACCGCGCACGGATCTTCATCTATCAGCGCGACTATGACAAAGCGGAGGCCGAGCTTGCGAAAGGCCTGGCGTTCGAGCCGAATCATCCGCTGCTGCGCACTTACGTGGCGGTGGTCGACTACTATCGCGGGCAGATTGAGAAGGCCACGATGGTGATGGAAGACATCCTGGCGAAGAATCCCGATCTACACTCGCAGAAGATATTCCTTGCTTACTGCTACCTCGCGCGCGGCGAACACGTTCGTGCGTTCGAGTTGATAGACGACCGGGTATTAGAGATCGCCCGAGCGGATCAAGACGTCGCCTATCGGCTGGCGACCGCTTACGCGCTGGCGGGCATGAATCATGAAGCGCTGGAATGGCTCGAGTGTTCGATTTCGATGGGGAATGAGAATTACCCGTGGATCTCGGGGAGCCCAAACTGGGAAGGGCTTCGGGATAACCAGCGCTTCAAAGATATTCTAGAAGACCTCAAGGCAAGATGGGAGAAGCTTTCAGAGCCCGGGGAATAGGGTACGCGATGTTTATGCTGCCTTCTTTGCACGCATGATGATCGCGTCTTCGATATCGAGACCGAAGAGCTTCGAGTGCTGGACACGCACTTCGCCGTCATCCACTGAATAAGCGGAAACAACCGCCTTAAGCGCCGGGTCACGCGGGTTCAACGTTACAATGCGGGCGAACTGCCGCAGAGACTGCCTGCCTATCGACTTCGTCAATAACTCAGTGAACTCTCCAAGAGGTTTCAACCGGCGCTCTTCCAGCCACGGGGCCGAGACAACCAGGTCCCAGCTACCCAGTGCGTCAGCCCGCAGGAAGATTCCAAAAAAAGTAAAATCGCCCTTCGCCGCGGCGATCTCTCGCATCGCCTTTCGCAACTTGTCGGTCGAGATCATAGGGCCCCCAGCAGCTTAGTCACCGCCGCAATCATATCCTTTGCCTGCTGTTCCGTAAACTTGCCGGATGTCTGATAGCGTTTTTCGGGATCCCAGTCGATAACCTGAGACCATTCTCTTATAAACCGCGTTCTGATTTTCCCCTCGACACCCGACAGCCGCAGCAGGATCTCCAGATTGTGCGTCTTGATCGACTGCAATCCCTGAAACTCTGCTCCGGTCTCCGGGAATCCACTCCATTTCAGGGTGCGACAGAGCCGGGCTTTGAGCGCCATCTCGACGGCATAACCGCATAGATAAACCGCATCATCGAGGCGCCTCCCCTTGAGTAGGACCTTCGCGTCGTTGAGTCGAGCACGCGCGATCGATTTTAGGTCAGCGGTTGGGATCATTCCCGTTTCCTCTCACTCTGTGGATACGTCCCAGATTCTCATAGCACAAATGCCTTCCTGCTTTCCTCATTTCTGCAAATAAACAGGATACTATGCTTTTCTTTATATCGCCTAGCTCGTGGAACAAGGTTTGCCCGCTTACAACTTCAGCCGCGGAAGGCGACGCTTTGTGAAGCCAAAACTGTGCGATAATCAGGCAGGTTGTTCGACCAAACATCTTCAACGAGGCGGAAAGAAGGCGTCAGGCAATGACTGATGAAGCAATGAGCGATGATCAGATGCGCGAGAGACTCATTCAACTCGCGTTCGGAGGCGAGCCGCAACGCTTCCAGGAGTTTTGCAACGTGCTGCGGGAGGAACTCCCAAAGAACAGCGGAGCCGTTCTCCGGGGCAGCGCCGTCACCGGTGTGCGATGGAACGATGGGGCGCCTTTCGACACCGAGGGACCAGGCACAAGCGATCTGGACCTCCTGCTGATTGGTGATGAAGTCATAGGACTCTACACATCCGATGGATTTTACATTCCACTGATCCACTCGAAACCGCTGTGCGATAAAGACCCCCACATCGCCCCCGGTTTAATACCACTGCGCGAAAAGCTCCAGGCGATGGTCAACCGCCCGGTCAACATACAGGCCACCAGAGACTTCGTTAGATTTGTGCGCGAAGAGCTACTGGGCGAGCCACACCTCCACTTGTTTGAGATCCCAGATTAATGACTTTGAAGCTGCTCAGCTATAACATCCGCTTTGGGGGTGCCGGTCGTGAGGACCAACTCGCGGCGGTGATCCGCGAATCTGAGCCCGATCTGGTCATTCTCCAGGAAGCGATCAAACCTCACATCGTCGAGCAACTTGCGCAACGAACTGGAATGAACTTCTGGGGTGCGCGACTCGGCCATTCACTTGGCTTTATTAGCCGCGTGGAGGTCGCTCATCACCAATGGCATGCTATCCGTGGATCGCGACGGACGTTCCTGGAAGTCGTTCCGGCGGGGACCGAAGTCCGAATCTTCGGAGTTCATCTCAGTGCCATTCATTCCAACTGGACGGAACGACGACGAGTCCGAGAACTGCGCGCGTTACTTGCTAGTATCAAGCAACATCAGCAAGGTATGCATGTGTTGTCAGGCGACTTCAATACCCTTGCGCCCGGCGAATTGTTCGACACGCGTCTCCTGCCACTCCGGCTGCGCCCGTTCGTCTGGCTGAGCGGCGGATATATTCGATGGGAAACAATTCAGATAATGCTGGATTCCGGATACCGGGATGGCTATCGGATTGCCCATCCCGTCGAAAAAGGATTTACCTTTCCCACCTGGAGCCCGCACATCCGGCTCGACTACGTGTTCCTGCCGGCCCGATTCGCCGACCGCCTCAAAGGCTGCCAGGTTCGCGACGACGGCCTCGCGGCGGCGCAGGCCTCGGATCACTTCCCGTTACTAGCCGAACTCGATATAGGCTGAGCGTCTCTACTTTTTGGAACGGACTTGCTTCAGAATCGTTGCTCTGAAGGCAACCGAATAGCTCCATTTTTCGCCACTCGACCAGCTTTGTTTTTCTGATTTTCCCTCGATACTATTGGCATCTATTTTGACTAACCCTCCCTCCGAAGTTTGAAGGTTCGTGACAAGACTAATCTCTTGTGACTGTCTTACGAATCGCATCCTCGGAGCAATATAAACGATTTTCCCCTCCGTGCTTGCACGCAAGCCTACACCCATCAGGTCTCGGGAGCGGGAAAGGGTATCCAGGAAGTCATCACTCGTCATTAAGATTTCTTCGGGGACGGGTTTTTCCGTCAACAAGACTTCAACTTCTTGTTTGCTTTCATCGACCAAGCCCTTTGTCGCGCGCGCATAAGCAAACTTCAACTCAATGCTTTGACCGCCAGCCGTCAGAGTACCTCTCGCTTCGCCAAGTTTGAGAGGCGATGCGGACGTCTGAATTGTCTCAGTTGACGGCTGGGCACAATTGGTGTCGAAGGTGAGCGATATGACCGACAATAGCAGCAATGCTATGACTCCTATTCCTCTTTGGTTCATGCTGGTTACTCCTTATTAGGTCGACATCGCTGCGATCAGAGAGCTTGTCAAGAAGCGAATTATCGTTCACTTCGTTGGGAGTGGACCCTGACTCTTTCGTGAGCTTCGGTCTTGATACACAACGCTCGAAATGTCCGCGATCAACTGGTGCGCGAGTTTCTCATCCTCGATTCCACGCGTCAGCACGACAAGCACGTAAGGCTTCCGGCCCGGCGGATACACAATGGCAGCGTCGTGATTGATCCTGGTTATCGATCCTGTCTTATGTGAGACTCGCGCTTTTTGCGGCAGGCCCGCCGGGATGCCTTCGTTGAACTTCTGATCGAGCATGATTTTGATCATGTCAGCCGAGGCTTTCGCGGAGACTGCGCGCCGTTCCGCTATCCGTCGCAGGATGATCATCAGATCGCGCGCCGTAGTTGTGTTGTTCAAGCCTTGCTGGAACGCCTTGCCGTCTTCGACGCCTCGCAGCACGCGAATGTGTTCCGCCCCGATCGTGTGCATCAAATCCATCACTCGTTCCGGCGTGACACGCTCGATCAAAAGATTGGTAGCAAGGTTGCTGCTCACCGTGATCATCAAGCGCATAAGCTCGCGAATCGTAACGGTCTGCCCGGCCTTCGTGTAAAGCGACTGATCGGAATCGCTGTCGGGGGTTAGCGAATAGTGACTGCCGTCGACGATGCTCGCGAAGTCGTTCTTTACCCGGATACGCTGATCGATTGAGAGCTTGCCGGCCGCCGCCTGACGAAAGATTTCCATCATCACCGGCACTTTCATGGTGCTCGCCGCGTGAAAGGTGACGTCCGGGTTAATCGACAATTCCTTGCCGGTAGCCAGATCATAGTAAGCGACGGCGACGGTTTCCGCTCCGCTCGCACGGACCAGTTCGTCGATCTTTTCCGGGAGCGTTTTCCCTGGGAGCGCAGGCATCCCTGCCTGCTGCCTTGCGTTAACTGAGAAGAGGCAGGCAACGATTCCCGCGCTCCCAGGTAAACTCACAAGCATTCCGGTCAACAAGAGACGAATAAGAAGGCGAGGACTCGAAAGGGAAAGTTGGTAACGCGCTTGATGGGTTCGCATCATTCACGAGCTCTTAACCGCGCGGGCCATCAACCCAAGCCCGGCGGCAAACATCGTGAGCATCAGGATGACGTTGAATAGAGTGGTGGGCGTGAAGAATATTTGCAGGTTGGCGAGGATGCCTACGAAGATGATCACGGCTCCGCCGCCGGCCAGAACCCAACCGGCTATCGACCCGCCGTCGAAGAACAGCAGCCCAATTCCAATCACCAGCGGAATGAGCGTGAGTCCAAAGGTGTTCGTGCCCCACCAATGCCAGTAGCCGGTGGTCACTTGCACCTGATTCATTATCAAATAGCCGCCGGCGATCGCCAGCGCGAGTCCGAAGATGAACATCCCGACTCCGCCAGGAGTCCCACCCGGACCCTGAAACCTTCGCGCGGCATCGTGTTGTTGTTCGGATTCGTTCTCAGCAGCCACGGTGCGAAGGGTATCATCGGGAGTACCGAGACACAAGAGACGCCAGGGGACGCAAGGGAAGCAAAGGACGCAAGCCGCCAAGCGAAATCCTGGCGGCTTTGCGTCCCTCTGCGTCCCTTTGTGTCTTTTGGGTCCCTTGCGTCCTTTCGGTCCCTTGCGTCTTTTGGGTTCCTTGGGTCCCTTGCGTCCTTTTGTGCCTTCCCCATTCCGTCACGGATGCCGCAAGCTGATGTCGCCCGACACCGTCGACATCTTCAAACGCCGCGATCCCTCGCCAAGCTTCCCGCGAGCAGTGTTGCGCGATCCGTATCTCTCCGACTTAACCTCGATCGCGAAGTCAGTCTTGATCGAGCCGCTGAAGCTCGACATATCGACATCAGCGTCAAGACTGCCTGGAAGCATCACGCTTACGTCGCCGCTCACCGTGTTGAATTTCATGTCGTCGGAGCCCTCAAGCCGATTGATCTCAACTTTGACGTCGCCGCTCACCGCCGACGCGCTGACAGACCCGGACACGTCCGTGATATGAACGTCGCCGCTGACCGCCGAAGCATTCAACCGCCCCGTCACCCCAGTCACTCGAACATCGCCGCTGATGGACGCAATGTGATCAAAGTCGTACTTCACCGAACGCGGAACCTGCACCTCGAAGAGAATGCTCGCGTCGCAGTTGCAGTGCTTCGGATAATGTACGCCGACGTCTACGTTGGCAGTGCCGCTGCGGTCTTCGACTTCAACCTGATCGCGGTCTCGCCCTTTTTTGGTGCCCTTAACCACGATCGAATCACCATCGTAGCCGGTTACTATCACGTCGCCTGATATGTTGGTGATTCGGATCTGGCCGCCTGCGCCGATCCGGTAGGTTTTCTGAAAGTCCTGAGCGGAAGCGGTAGTAGCCAGCCCAAATCCGACCAGCGCCGCCGCAATCGAAAATCGAAATAGTTTTCTGTTCATTGTGGTGGAACTCCTCCCGAAACATTTTCACTACTGTTACGCCGAGTGAGTGGCGGGACAGGTCGAAAGGTTTCACCGCCCTGGGAGCGCAGGCATCCCGGCCTGCGTGGCGTTTGTGCACGAAGAGGCAGGCAGAATGCCTGCGCTCCAGGATTGCGCTCCCATGAGTTGACTCGCGCTGGACGGGGTAACACAATGGTTCTTCGGACTGGATTCCGGAGAGTGGTGAATGCTGAAGACCGCGATCATAGCGATTCTGCTGTTGACGCTCCTCGCTTGCGGAACGGCGCCGGCGCCGACGCGCTCGACCTCGCAACCCTTCTCAGTCATCTCCGAGCAGGCGGACCCGGTCGCCAGCAGCCTGACGCTGCTCATCAAAGTATCCGGCCCGGCTAATCAAACGAACGTGAAGTCGTTAGTCGAGTCCGTCATCGCCAGCAGAAAGGGCGAGTACAGGCACATAATCGTGAAGACATACGCCGAGGGCATGACCGCGAGCGATGCTCCGTTTGCGATTTCGAGGCTTGAAGACGATGCCATAACACATCGCTTCAACTCGATGGCTGAAACTCAGAAGATACCAACTCATTGAAGTTCCATTGATGCCCTATTGATGCCCCATTGACGCTATGACTTGCAGCGCTGCTACGCCAATACTGACCGAAGAAGAAATCAGCGCGCGACTGACGCGACTCGGCGGGTGGTCTTGCGCCGAGAACTGGATCGAAAAGAAGTACGAGTTCAAAGACTTCTTTCGCGCGATGTCGTTTGTAAATGCGATCGCCTATATCGCCGAGTCGATGGGTCATCATCCGGACATCATCGTTCGCTACAACGAGGTGACGTTGAGGAACTGGACTCACGCAGCCGGAGGCATAACCGAGTACGATTTCGAGCTGGCTGAGAGAATAGACGCGATAATTGAAACCGGAAGAGGTTCGTAGTTCGGCCTTCAGGCGGAAGTTCGTAGCTTGCAGGCGAGGGCTAACATACAAACTTCCGCCTGAAGGCCGAACTACAAACTTTTTCTTCAAGGAGGAAAACATGGGACTCATAGCAGACAAAGACCGCGAGACGATACGAGCGCACTTTGACGAAAGCCTTAGCGGCGACGTCGAGATCGTGATGTTCACTGAACGCGAATCGCCGATCATCATTCCCGGCAAGCAGCCCTGCGAGATGTGCGCTCAGACCGAGGAGCTTCTTAAGGAAGTGGCCTCGCTTTCAGACAAGCTGAAGTTGACCGTGAATGAAATCTCCAGCGCGAAGGAGGAAGCCTTCGCGATGGGAATCAACCGGGTACCGGCGTTCGTCTTTAAAGGGGCATCGCGCGGCCGGGTGAGGTTCTTCGGAATACCATCGGGCTATGAGTTCTCGGCGTTGATCGCCGATCTGGTCGATGTTTCCACCGGCACCACCGATCTCACGGAAGAGACGCGCAAATACCTGAGCGCTCTAACCGAGGATGTGAACATCAAGGTCTTCACGACACCCACCTGACCGTATTGCCCGGCAGCGGCCAGGTTGGCCCACCAGATGGCGGTTGAGAGCGAGCACGTGACGGCTGATGTTATCGAAGCGATGGAGTTCCCGGATCTGTCGAGCCGTTACGGCGTGAGGGGCGTGCCCAAGATTGTGATCAATGAAACGACGGAGTTCGTCGGCGCGCTGCCCGAAGCTCAGTATCTGGCTCACGTTCGAGCAGCAGTGGAAGCAAACCGTAAGGACACGGCGGAATAGGTCCTATTGGTCCTGTAGGTCCTATACCCCCTCCACAAGGTTGAACTCTCACCATTCATCGACTATCGTGATGACCTCTCACTTCTGAGACACAAAGGAATCCCTATGCACTTCGAATACACAGACAAAGTCAAAGCGCTTCAGAAGAGGCTTCTCGCATTTATGGACGAGTATGTTTATCCAAACGAGAAGGTCTTCTATCAACAGATCGATGAAGGCGACAGATGGCAGCCGACCGCAATCATAGAGGAGCTCAAGCCGAAGGCCCGCGCGGCGGGTCTGTGGAATCTGTTTCTGCCTGAGAACCCTTACGGCGAGGGTCTGTCGAATCTCGAGTACGCTCCGCTGTGCGAGATCATGGGCCGCTCTCCGATGGCGCCCGAAGTGTTCAACTGCTCGGCGCCCGACACCGGTAACATGGAAGTGCTCGCTCGCTACGGCAGTGAAGAGCAGAAGGAGCGATGGCTCAAGCCCCTGCTCAACGGCGAGATTCGTTCCTGCTTCGCGATGACCGAGCCCGCGGTCGCATCTTCGGATGCGACAAACATTCAATCGAGCATCGTTCGCGAGGGCGATCAATACGTAATCAACGGACTGAAGTGGTGGAGCTCGGGCGCCGGCGATCCGCGCTGTAAGATCGCGATCTTCATGGGTAAGACCGATCCAACGGCGCCGCTACACAAGCAGCAATCAATGATACTTGTGCCAATGGACG
>DATLWF010000107.1:0-33194 GCA_035576605.1 Blastocatellia bacterium
GGTCTTCGCCTGGCCCCACCACTCGGCTGCCTGTCTTATCGCGCGCTCGGCGATACCGGTGACTTGGGCAGTGTGTCGAGGCGTCCATTCTCTGACGTGCTCTGCGACTGCTTCGAAGCCGACTGTGTGTTTCTCGATAAAGTCGTGATCAAGCCAGCCGTTCTCGATCATCAAGTGAAGGATGCCGTTGAACAGAGCAATGTCGCGGCCCGGCTTGATCGGCAGAAAGAGATCGCAGGTTCGCGCGATTGGTGTGATGCGCGGATCAACGACGATGATCTTTGCCCCGTGCTCGCGAGCTTGCCAGACGTAGTTCGTTGTAATGGGCGCGCACTCCGCGATGTTCGCCCCGCTGATCCAAACAATTTCCGCTTTCAGGATGTCTGCCCAGGGATTGGCAGCGCGGTCGATTCCGAAGGCTTTCTTATTGGCCGCCGCCGCGCTCACCATGCAGAGCCGGCCGTTGTAATCAATATTTGCGGTCTTCAAGCACACGCGGGCAAACTTGCCCATCAAGTACGCCTTCTCGTTCGTCAAACTGGCGCCGGTGAGGACCGCGAAAGAATCGTTGCCGAAGGCGGATTGGATTCGCCGAATCTCGGAAGCCACACGATCGATAGCTTCATCGTAACCGATCGCTCGGAATCCCGCTTGAGAGTCGGGGTCGCGTTGATAAGCGCTCAACAAGCGGTCAGGGTGCGAGCCCTGGAGGTAGCGCTTCACACCTTTCGGACATAGCATGCCTTGATTGAACGGGAAATCTTCTCTGGGCTCGAACCCTATGACCTCATTTTCTTTGACCTTGAGCCGAATGCCGCACTGCTGGCCGCAAAAGCAGCAATGTGTGTCGACGAGCTTATCGGGTTCGACACCTGTCTGGAGCCGCGCGCCGGTTGAGTAAGCCGGATGCGGCCCGAAAGCCTGGAGGATTCCGTTGAGGTCGGGAGCTAACGACATTAGATTACCTCTCTCTCCGACCAATGACGCTGTAGCAATCGAACCTTGTTCACGGATGAAAATTCCTTCTGTCTTCCTCGCCCAGCGCACCTGAAGCAGACTGTGGATTGCCGAGGCTGGACTGCGGCACCAATGCGGGCGCCGCGATGCGATTAGGCTCGGCACCAAGCTCCTGTTGCCAGAGTTGTCCCTGCGCGAGGACTACCATCGCGCGGCGGCAGGGCGGGCATATCCATTGATAGTGCTGGATTGACCTGTCGTTGATTTCGTATCGATAGCCAAGCCCTTTCTCAACGCGAATCAAATCCTCGGTGTGCATTCGGGATGTATATGGTTTGCCGCAGCGGCGGCATATTGCAGGTTCTTCACGTTCTCCAACATCTTTATAAAAGCTCACACCTAGTTGCGCCGGCCGTTGAAAGATGTGAAAGAACTTCCCGAAGGGCAGCCACAGCAGTGTGAAGATCACGGTCATCGCGTGCAATATCGCCAGAAAATCGTACGCGTAGCCTTTCATCCAGGTGTAGCTCGCGGTCAGCATCAAACCGGTCACGCTCACGGCGAACAGCAAGATAAGCGGTAGAAAATCTTCGCCGAATTGCTGAAGCGCAGCGGCGCCGTGGTCTCTCATGCGCCGCCTCATTGCCAGCATCACCCCCGCAATAACCAGAAAGGACGCCCACACTAGTCCATGAAAAACAAGGAACCCGGTGATCGAATGAATGGGAAACGCCAGAGTTGGAAAGCCAAAGATATAAGTGCGATACCATTCCGTATCGTTTGGCAGCGTCTCAAAGTGAATCCAGCCGAAGACTAACGGAAATGTGATCGCGCACCCGACAAGGGATCCCCACATGATCAACCAGTGAGCCCCGCCGCGAAACTTGTTGCGACGAAAGATAAAACGATTCAGAGCGAAGTCGCTAACCAACCGCTTGAACCAGGTTGCGATGTTACCCGCCAGATACGCTGGTCGAAAGAAGACTTGCCAGCCTCGCCTCCAGTAAAGCGCGGTGGGCGGACGCTGTAGCCACATGGCGTAACGATAGGTGATCGCAAAAGTCGCAAACAGCACAGCGAACGTGTATCCAACAAGCGCAGCGTCGAAGTGCGATAGATTTCGCGAGCCGGCGATGATAAGGCCCGCAAGCGTCAACGTGAACAACAATCCCCAGGCTGTCGCCTTGATGGTTTCCTTGGTCATTTCAGGCGTGCTCGGCGCCGCTCTACTTCATTCTTCTTACTTCAGATAATTTTTTAACGCAAGCGAAAATCCCAGGAAAGCGCGTCGTGGCGGTGTCGAGAAACCACATGTTTGAATTAGACGGTGACTTCCAAAAAGATCAGAAGTTGGGCGCGTACAGGAATGCCGTGACACCACGGCGAACCTCAGTAACCGGGAGCTTGCTGCTTTGTCCAGAATCTTCGGTCTGGCAAGTGACAACGGAATAAAGCCGTCACCCATCGACATATAGTGATCATAAGGGTTTAGTTATGACCTGCTCGTGATCGGAGCTCCTATTGGCGAAAACCGATGACGGGCAGGCCGATCCGCGAGTAAACAATTATGGACCTCATGAAGACGGTCGAACGAACCAATTGGACGCCTAACATTCTGGCGGTCATCGAACCTGCCGCACACCCGGTTTTCAAGGACGCATTCCCACAAACGGAATTTCGCGAAGGCCGCTACTGCGTCCGCTTCGCTCGCACGCGCGAAGAACTGGACGCCGCGCTGAAGCTCCGGTTCGAGGTCTTCAATCTCGAGCTTGGCGAAGGGCTCCAGGCTTCGTTCCTCACGGGACGCGACATGGACGAATTCGACGAACAGTGCCACCACCTGATTGTTGTGGACACCGAGAATCAAGACCGGGTCGTCGGGACCTATCGAATGCAGACCAGCGATATGGCTCGGGCCGGAAGCGGGTTCTATTCGAATGTTGAGTTTGAATTGTCGAAGCTGCCGCCGGAAGTGCTGAGCGATTCGATCGAACTGGGTCGTGCGTGCGTCGCACAGGATCACCGAAACACGGCTGTGCTGTTCTTGTTGTGGAGGGGACTGGCCGCTTACCTGATGCACAACCGAAAGCGATACCTGTTTGGCTGTTGCTCGCTAACCAGCCAGGACCCGCTTGACGGTTTGCGAGTGATGCGTCTGCTTGAACGCAACCAGCAGTTAGATCCGTCATTCAATGTAACGACGCAGCCCGGCTTCGAGTGTGTTGGGGAGGACGGCGCCCTTGTCGATCGAGAGATCCGGCTGCCAAAGCTGTTCCAAATCTATATGCGTTACGGTGCGCGCGTTTGCAGTCGTCCGGCGCTGGACCGGCAGTTCAAGACGATCGATTTTCTGGTGCTGTTCGATGTCAAAGCGATCAACGAACAGATCCGCAAGCTGTTCTTTGCGGATCAAGGTGGCGCGTAGTGCCCTACGCACGTCTGATCATTCGAGCCATTGCTTTATCCGCGTTGACCGTCGCGGTCTACGCGGCGCTGCTGATCGGATTAGCTCTTATCCGGCGGTCATCGAGCAGAAGGGCGCGCTGGCAAGCGCTGATGCTTCACCGGTGGGCTCGAATTGCCGCGTTCATACTCGGTCTAAAAATAGACGCGAGCTGTAATGCGCCGGCCGCGCCTTTTCTGTTGGTGTCGAATCATCTGAGCTACGTGGACGTTGTTGTTTTTGCGTCGCAGCTCGACTGCTTGTTTGTAGCAAAGAAGGATGTCGAGCGCTGGCCCATCATTGGGAGACTCTCCAGAAGCTTCGGAACGATTTTCATCGATCGAAGAAATCGCCGCGATCTTGCAAGGGTCAACGGCGAGATCGCGCAAGCGCTGGAAGCCGGACGCGGCGTAATCCTGTTCGCTGAAGGCACCAGCAGCGACGGTTCGACCGTCCTGCCCTTCAGATCGTCCTTGCTGGAAGCGGCAGCGAGAGGGACGCTTCCGGTGTCTTACGCGGCGGTGAGCTATAGGGTATGGGGTGACGATCCGCCGGCAAGACTGTCGGTGTGTTGGTGGGGAGATATGACCTTTGGCAGCCATTTCGCCGGGTTGTTGCGCCTAAGACGCATCCAGGCAACCGTCTCGTTTGGCTCAGACGGGATTCGAGCGGATAACCGCAAGGTTCTGGCGGAGCGACTATGGTTTGAGGTCAACAGATTATTCGTTCCCGTCGAACTTGATAGCGCGAGCCAAAAACTTATGCCAATGAATTCTCATCGGACGATCGGAGTAGAAGAACAATGCAAAGCTGCGACACGCTAGTACTGGATAACATCGCAATTCTGAGACAGGGCATCGAGTTGACGTCGTGCCTCGGTCCCCTTTATTCAAGGTCCACGCCGCGATGTCTTCAAGGCAGCATCGGCGGCCATTTCCGCCATTGTATCGATTTCTACAACAATTTTCTTTCGTCGGTCGGTAGCGGACGAATCAACTACGATCTGCGCGCGCGCAACGAGCTCGTCGAAAGCGATCCGGAACTTGCCGCCTTAGAACTGCAAGCCATCATCGCTGGGCTGCGAAGGTTCTCGTTCGCCGACGGCCACGCCGAGCTACTGGTGGCGCTTGAAGGCTCGACGCGAACTCACGACTGTCCATGCTGGACCCGGTCGTCGATTGCCCGTGAGCTTCAGTCCTTGTTGAGTCACACCGTTCATCACTACGCGCTTATAGCAATAGCTCTCCGGCTGCAAGGGATAGAGCCCTCGACCGAATTTGGTGTTGCGCCATCGACCCTCGAGCACTGGAGGAAGACCGCCTGATGTGTACGGTAACCTGGTTGCGTGAAAGAGGCGGGTACACGTTGCTGTGCAACCGCGACGAGAGTCTCTCGCGCAAGCCGGCGCTTGCGCCTACAGTGAAGGACCATCGCGGCGTCCGATTCATCGCTCCTGAAGATGGCGACTATGGCGGCGCGTGGATCGCAGTCAATCAGTTTGCACTGTCGGTTTGCTTGCTGAATCGTTATCAAGACTTGGGGACGGACGGAAGGAATCACACAAGCCGCGGACTGCTCTTGCTGGAAATGGCCGGGTGCAGTTCGGGTGCCGAAGTTCTGCGAAGAGTCTGCGCGGTTGACCTGATTCGCTTTCAACCATTCAGCTTGTTGGTCCTTGAGCCAGACAGGGATGCGCTGGTTGTCGACTGGACTGGAAGTACCTGTTTGATTCGGCACGAAGGGGCATCGGCGATGCCGCTGTCGTCATCGTCCTACAAAACGGCCAGTGTGATTGAAGCTCGACGGAGTTGTTTTGAACGACTCACGGCCGGCCGAAGCCGGCTCGATGCCGCCACGTTGTTCCGGTTTCACGCAAGTCACTCGCCGAGTCGCAGCGCCTACTCGCCGTGCATGCACCGAAAGGACGCCGGAACTGTGAGCTTCAGTTGGATCAAAGCGACGCGCGACGCAGTCGAGTTTCGCTATCACCCCGACTCACCTTGCACGGCCGACCCGGCGAACCTATCGGTCATTGAAATCAGACGCAGGCAATCGCAACCCGCCGGCGTTTCGACTCTTGCGGAAGTCGCTCACCAGTCGCGAGCTTCGAGGTTAGAGCTATGAGACTCGCGCTGAGACGATTGCGCGCGAGTCGAACGCCACGGCCGTCGCTCGTCCTCGGTGCTGCCGTGGCAGTTGCCGGGCTGAGCTTTGCATTTCATACGCTCGCCGCCGACGCGCGAGGACTTGCGGCCTCTGCCGGCGCGAAGCTGCCCCTGGATATCGGTGCTTCCGATATGCCGCTTCCGGCGCTGCTCCTCGCTGGAACGATAGCCGCGTCGACCTTGATAAGCGAAGACCTGACGTGCATCGCAGCCGGGCTATTGATCGCGCAGGGACAGATCGGCTTCGGGCTGGGAGCGTTCTCCTGCTTTCTCGGAATCTTCATCGGCGACATCCTGCTGTTTCTGACGGGCCGCTATCTTGGCAGACCAGCACTCAGCCGCGCTCCTCTGAAATGGTTTGTTCGCATGGAAGACGTCAATCGAAGCTCGGATTGGTTCTCGCAGCGAGGTGCGGTTGTGATCTTCGCCAGCCGCTTCGTGCCGGGTGCACGGTTGCCGGCGTACTTCGCGGCGGGTTTGCTCAACACCAGTCTATGGCGCTTCTCGGTCTATTTCTTGATTGCGGCGGCGGTGTGGACGCCACTGGTGGTCGGGCTTGCGTTGTTGCTCGGCGGCGAGGTGATAGAGTCCGCGCTGTTCGCAAGGCAAGCTCTCTTCATCAAAGTTGGAGTGGCGGTTGCGCTGAGCCTGGCCATCGCCAGATTCGCAGTGCGTTTATCGAGCTACCGCGGCCGTCGATTGTTGGTGTCGTCGTGGCGCAGAGCGACTCGCTGGGAGTTCTGGCCGCTCTGGGTCTTCTACGTGCCCGTCGTCTGCTACGTCGCGCTCCTCGCTCTCAAGCATCGCAGCTTGACTCTCTTCACCGCGTCAAACCCCGCTATGCCCGCCGGCGGATTCGTCGGTGAATCCAAGATTGATATTCTGCGCGGACTCGAGCCCTCGGGCAATTTCATAGCGAAGTCCGAGTTGATCGAATCGGCGCTGACTCATGGAGCTCGCGTTGAGAAAGCGGAGAGCTTCATCGCCCGCAACGGCCTTGGTTTGCCGATCGTTCTGAAGCCTAATGAGGGACAGCGCGGATCGGGCGTCTCAATTATCAGAACAAGCGCCGGAATGCGTGAATACCTCGCTAACATGCAGGTGGACACTATCGTTCAGGAATACGTGGCCGGGGTTGAGTTTGGCGTGTTTTACATTCGAAGACCCGGCGACCCGAGCGGACAGATCTTCTCGATCACTGAAAAGAGAATGCCCGCGGTGGTTGGCGACGGCATCAGCACACTCGAGAAGCTGATTCTCGAAGACAATCGCGCAGTTTGTATGGCGCGCTTACTTCTGAAGCAACATAAGCCGCGCGCGTCTCAAGTACCAGCGCGCGGTGAGCGAATGCAGCTTGTCGAGCTCGGTACGCACAGCCGAGGGGCGGTGTTCCTGGACGGAAGCTGGACCAAGACGCCCGAGCTTCATGCGAAGATCGATGAGATTAGCCAGGGTTTCATCGGGTTCTACTTTGGCAGGTTCGACATACGTACGCCGGCAGTCGACGAGTTCAAAGCTGGGCAGAACTTCAAGATCATCGAGTTGAACGGCGTGACTTCCGAGGCGACGCACATATACGACCCGAAGAACAACTTGCTCGATGCTTACCGAGTTTTGTTTGCGCAATGGAAGCTCGCATTCGAGATCGGCGCGCTCAATCGCGATCGCGGGTTCAGGCCGAGCTCAGCAAAAGAAGTTTTCGCGATGTTGTCGGAGTACCGTCAGCGCGCGAGGCTTCACCTTAGTTGAACCGTACCTTTCTGCTCTAACATTCTCAACTCGATGACGTTTCTCTTCAATATCCTGATCCTGCTGCTTGCCATGCCGCAGCAATTCGACTTGCGCGGAATAGAAGTGAACAGCTCGTGGGCCACTACCGCCACGGGAGCAGCCGGGCTCCGACACCTTAAGCCTGACAGGAAAGCCGCGTCGTCCGGACATGAAGAGGAGCCTGACGCTCGCACCCTGGACCGCGCGCGAGGATTCGTCAACGAGATCATCTCCGCCTCTTATCCAGAACTGAACGGGACAGCGATTCAGATCAAGCTGTTTGAGTCAAAGTCGGACTACTTCAAAGCGCGCTTCGGGATTCCGCAGTTTTTCTTTGGGCGAATGGAGTATCTGGTCTTCGTCAATCCGCGAGTGTTCGACCGGGGCGCTCCGGATGCGGGAGTTCGCGCGATCCTTGCACACGAACTCGGCCACGTTCTCTACTTCAAGACGCGCAATCGTCTCAAGCTGCTGGGGCTTGTGCGACTCGCTTCAAAGGCGTCCACTCGGAGATTCGAAAGGTGGGCGGACCTCCAGGCGATCTCACGAGGGTACGGCGAGGGATTGAAAGAGTATCGGCAGTGGGTCTACCAGAACATTCCGGCGTCGAAACTCGAGGCGAAGCGACTAAACTACTTCTCGCCGGACGAGATTGACGCGATTCTGTTCGCATCGCGCGCACGCCCTGATTTGCTCGGGTACTGGCTGAAGCACGTGCCTTTGAACCTCGATCAGATTACGGCCAGGAGATAGACCGAGAAAATCAGCGACAGGAGGCGATCCATGCAAGACTCGCTTGATCGAGTCCTTTCGATGCTAATCGGGGACCACCGTCGTTACTCGCTCGAGCGCCGGCTGTTCAACACCATCAGCCTGCTGAATGCGGTGACCAATATCGGCGGCGCTTTTGCAGTCTTGATCTCACAGACGCATCAGTTCCTGCTCCTCTTGCACCTCGGGACAGGGATTCTGTTCGCGGCTTTCTACTACCTCTCGCGGTTTAAGGATGCATACCGGGTTTTGTACTGGCCTTTTGTCGCAGTGATTCTGGCTTTTCTGTTCATTAACTCTCTTTTCAACGCCGGGTCTGCGGGTGGAGCGCATTACTACTTCATTGCTGCTCTCGTGATCGCAATCATTTTGTCGGCCGGCGTGTGGAGGACTATTGCCGCGTTCCTGGTGGTCGGCGTCACGACCGCCGCGCTCTTCATCGTGGAGCAACAGCGGCCCGATTGGATAACTCAGTACGCGAGCCCTTTGGAGAGGATGCTGGACGTTCGCAGCAACTTTCTCTTCGTACAGTTTCTCACTGGAATTCTGGTCGTGGTGCTGACGAAGAACCTGAACCAGGAGCGCGCCAAGTCCGATTCGCTGCTGCTCAACATTCTACCTGAAAGCGTGGCCGAGGAGCTGAAAGCAAACGACTCGGTCAGCCCGCGTCACTACGAAAGCGCGTCGGTTTTGTTTACGGACTTCGTTGGGTTCACGCAGATAGCCGAGGGGATGACTCCTGAGGAGCTGATCGCCGAACTCGACGGGTGCTTCAGCCGCTTTGATGCGATCGCCCGAAAGCACAAGCTGGAAAAGATCAAGACGATAGGCGACTCGTACATGGCGGCGGGCGGCGTGCCGGCCACGAACCGCACACACGCCGTAGACAGCGTGCTTGCGGCGCTCGAGATCCAACACTTCATGATGGAGCTCGCGGAGAAGAAGAAAACGCTGAACCTGCCGTGCTGGCAGTTGCGTCTCGGGATTCACACCGGTCCCCTCGTAGCCGGTGTGATCGGACGCGAGAAATTCGCCTATGACGTTTGGGGAGACACCGTGAACACCGCGAGCCGTCTAGAGTCGTCCGGCGTTGCGGGACGGATCAATATCTCCGGTGCGACGTATGAACACGTGAAAGACTTCTTCGACTGCGAGTATCGCGGGAAGATATCGGCCAAGCACAAAGGCGAGATCGACATGTATTTTGTGAACGGGATAAAGTGACAGGACCTATAAGACGTATATGACCTATATGACCTAAAGTGTGCTTCCAAAGAACCGGATACCGACGAACGGGATCTCGCTCCTGCGGATGAAAAGAATCGCGGCGCTCAAGACGAACACGGTGACTGCGAGAATGAATAGCAAGCCGCCGTCGTCCTTTACGACTATTCCAAGTTTGGTCAGATGACTGAGAATCGCACCGGTTATTGTTCCCAGGGCGAGCACCGCGCCTATCGTCACAGTCGAGGGGATCATCAAAAGGATCACAGCAACCAGCTCGACGGCGCCCGAGCCGATCCTGCCCCATGGTTCGAGCCCGAGCGTAGAGAAGATGTATTTGGACTCCTCGGCTCCTGTGAACTTGAAGAACAGTGTCTGAAAAAGGATCACCGCGACGATGATCTGAAGTATCCAGCTACCGATGTTCTGCGTCCTTGTAAGTGTCATTTCATCCCTCCCTTGTATTCTCTCAATGGAACAATCCCTCACCGTAGTCGAATTATTCCAGCGGATGTCGATTGGAATAATATGGCCGCCGGGCGCGATTAATAGGCGAGAACAATTAATTGGGCCCGTCGGGAATACAATCTCACCCGTTCGGCATAGAGTGGATGGGATATACGTCCCGGCGGATTGTCGACAAACTTCAGTTTGTCGTTGCAGCAGCCTTGTTCGCCGTAGCGCTTTGTGTGTCGACAAACTGAAGTTTGTCGGACAAGCTTTACCCGAGGGAAAGAGCACCGTGATATTTGGCCAAAGAACTCCAACGGAAGAATTCGAGTCCGCTGCGCTGCCGCACCTGAACGATCTGTACCGGACTGCTGCGCGGGTGATAGGCAATCGCAGCGAGGCCGAAGACCTGGTTCAAGAGGCGTACTTGCAGGCATGGAAGTCGTTTCATCGGTTCGAGCCGGGCACTAACTGCAGGGCGTGGCTGTTCAAGATTTTGTTCCACGTGATCCAACACCAGCGCCGCAAGTGGTACAAATCGAAACTGGTCCAGGAAGATGAAGAGATGCTTTTGCAGGACACTGTCGCATACGAACCGCCTGTACCGCAGCAGTTGAGTGACGAGGAAGTGCTGGCGGCACTCGAAAAGATATCTGTTCAATATCGCGAGGTGTTGGTCCTGGCCGACGTGCAGGAGTTTTCCTACAAAGAGGTCGCCGCGACGCTGGGCGTGCCGGTCGGAACGGTGATGTCGCGGTTGAGCCGCGGACGAAAGCTATTGAGAGAGGAGCTATCGGCGTTTGCCGAAGGCTACGGAATTCGCGAAAAGGGGAAGAGCGCATGAAGGTCATCAACTTCGAGGACAGCCGATGCAGGCGTATACGATCTTATCTGGACTCATATCTGAATAACGAACTGATGGTCGAGACCAACCACGAGGTGCTCACGCATTTCGAGACATGCGAGGCGTGCTCTCGATCATTGGAAGATCGTGCCCGGCTCAAGGCGCAGTTAAAGCGCGCGGTGATGCAGGAATACGCGCCGGTCGCTTTGCGTGAACGCATCGGCACGGATCTGCGGCGCAGCCGCCGGTTTAGCATTAACACGCTTTCATTCTCGATTGCTGCGGCGGCTGCGGTGCTGGTGATCGCGGCGGTTACGCTCCTTACTTCGACCCCGACTGGGAAACCACTGTCGCTTCAAGCTGAAGTCGCCCCAGGCGATTTGACGGGGAAGCTTCTGAAGATCGGCTTTGACGACCACGTCTTCTGCGCGATCGATCACCAGCTTGCCAACAAACAATTCACGCCGGAACAGATGTCCGAGAAACTGGGACCTGAGTATGCGGGCCTGGTTGCGTTGGTCAAGGAGCGGATGCCCAGGAACTATGCGGTGGTCGTCGGACATCGCTGCCACTACCAGCGCCGCGAGTTTATTCACCTGATTATGCGAAATCAGAACGATGTAGTTTCGCTGGTGATCACTCGCAAAAACGGCGAGGCATTTCCAACGGACGCCGTTGCGGCGATAGCGCAAGCGGCGGGCGGGCCGATCTACCCGGCGGCATGGGCTAATCAGCAAGTCGCCGGCTGGGAAACGCGTGACCACCTGATCTTCGTCGTTTCAAATGAGACAAAGGATACCAACCTGCAGATTGCGTCGACTCTTGCGCTACCGGTTCGGGATTTCCTTGCGCGGTTGGAGTCGTGAGGCGAGTCGACGATCACGCGGTCCTTCTTTTCCTTCTCGTTCAGTCCTTCGTCAAAGCTTAAGCCGCAGGGAGTATTATAATGCCAGAACGGCGCAAGAGAGTGGTTATTCTGGGCGGCGGGTTCGCCGGTATCTACACGGCACAGTACCTCGAGAAGGTGCTGGGCCGGCGCGACGATTTCGAAATCGTACTCATCAACAGAGAGAATTATTTTGTGTTCCAGCCTATGCTGCCTGAAGTCATCTCTGGCAGCATAGGCATAACCGACACGGTCAGCCCGATTCGCAGGCTGCTTCCCCGGACAAACGTCCACGTGCGCGATGTCGAGTCGATTGATCTCGATAATAAGACCATCACAACAAGCCCCGGCTTTCGCCCTCACGTACACGTGATTGCTTATGATCATCTGGTCCTGGCGCTTGGGAACGTGACAGACTTTCGCGGACTCCGGGGACTGCCCGAGCACGCTCTTCCGTTCAAGAATCTCGCCGATGCTCTGCACCTGCGCAACCATCTTATCCGCGCGCTCGAAGAAGCAGCTATCGAGACCGAAGACCCGGAGCTGCGTCGACAGTTGCTGACTTTCGTAGTGGCCGGCGGCGGATTCTCGGGAGTCGAAGTCGTGGCCGAATTGAACGACTTCGTGCGCGGCGTCGCCCGCAACTATCTTGGCATTGACCCCGGAGAGATTCGAGTCGTGCTGGTGCACTCGCAAAATCGAATACTGCCTGAAGTCTCTGAGAAGCTTGCGCTGTTCGCGCAGGACATCCTTACGAAGCGCGGCGTCGAAATAAAACTGAACACGCGGCTGGAAGCCGCAACAGGCGAAGAAGCGATTCTGGCAACCGGCGAGATGATTCCCACGAGGACGCTTGTTTCCACTGTGCCCAGCTCGCCACACCCGTTGCTCGAGGCGCTCGATCTGCCCAAGGGCAAAGGCGGGAGGCTTATCGCCAACGGATCTCTTGAAGTTCAGGGCGCCGACTCGGTTTGGGCGCTCGGCGATTGCGCGCAGATTCCGACTAAGGACGGAGGCTTCGCTCCACCAACCGCCCAGCACGCGATCCGGCAGGCGAAGACCGCGGCGCATAATATCGTTGCGGCGATTCGCGGAGGTTCGAAGACCGAGTTTGCATTTGGAGGTCTGGGCAAGATGGGCGCGCTCGGCCATCACTCCGCGGTTGCCGAGATTATGGGCATCAACGTCAGCGGCTTTCTGGCTTGGTGGATGTGGCGGACGATCTACTTAATGAAGCTTCCGGGTTGGGGGAGGCGCTTGAAGGTAGCTACCTCGTGGACGTTAGATTTACTATTGCCCGCCGATCTGGTCGAGTTAAAGCTGTCGGGCTCTCAGGGGTTATCTCAGCAGCACTTCGAGCCTGGCGAAGAGGTCTTTCATCAGGGTGACCTCGGCGATCGAATGTACATCATTGTTAATGGCAATGCGGAGGTCGTTCGCGTAGAGAATGGAATCGAGCGGCCTCTTGCAAGGCTTGGCCCTGGCGAATACTTCGGCGAGATGGCTTTACTGAAGCACAGCACGCGAGGTGCGACGGTGCGTTGCATTGCTCCGATGGACGCGTTGAGTCTGCCGAAGCGTGAGTTCAGCATGCTTGCCGCGTACTTGCCACAGGTCCGCGCGTCGCTCGAAGCGGTGATGGACCTGCGAGCGCGAGCAAATGCTCAAGCTTCTGCAGCGGTTGATACGAAGATTAAATAGATCAAGCATTCCCTTGAATTGTTTTCGCCCGCCACTTTTGGCCCTTCCATTTCTCGCTCTCCTCTGACCGTACGTGGGCGACTGACCATATAAGGACACCTGGTCCTTTCAACTTCTCATTCGGGAAGATCTCCATCCTTGCTGTATCCAATAACACTTAAGGATTTAAGCCGCTGCGCCGGAAGAGGGCGGTTTTGGCGAGTCGGTTGCCTTGAAGCAATGTGAGATTGGTAGTGGATAGAGAGATAAGATCAAGCGCCAATGTTTTCGCTTGATCAGCAAAGGAGCAGTAATGAACTGGAAAACTTTCACATTATGGTCGCAAGGCGTCTTTGGTTTGTTAGTGCTGTTATTGGCAACTGTGCCTGTCAGTGCCCAATCTGGCCGGAATCCAGGTCGGCCAGGCAGTCTGAACTATGTCGAGGGTAAAGTCTCGATCGGCACGCAAGCCATGAACGATCAGTCGGTGGGCTCGGTTAAGCTTGAGCCCGGTCAATCAGTCGCAACTGAAGAGGGCAAGGCAGAGATCCTGCTGACGCCGGGCGCGTTCCTGAGACTCGGGGACAATACTTCAGTGAAGATGATTTCATCCGGTCTGACGAACACAGAGGTACAGGTGCAAAAGGGCCGGGCGATGGTAGAAATCGCCGAGATCCACGAGCAAAACAACCTTCGTGTTGATCTAAGCGGCGCGAGCACGCGACTACTAAAGACCGGTCTGTATGATTTCGACGCGGATCGAAATCAGGTTCGCGTATTTGATGGCAAGGTGACGGTGCAGGAGAACGACACACAAGTCGAGGTGAAGGATGGACGTGATCTCAATGTCAATGCCGGCGGTTCGCTGAAGTCCGGGAAGTTTGACAAGAAGGCGTACGAGGACGACTTGTACAACTGGAGTAGTCTGCGGTCCGAGTATCTGGCGGAAGCTAATACCGATGCCGCTCAGACCTACGTTGTTGGGGGAGGCAGCTGGTTGGGAGCTGGCTGGTATTGGGATCCCTGGTACGATGCCTATACGTTCATTCCGGGGGACGGATTCCTGTATAGCCCGTTCGGTTGGGGCTTCTACTCACCGGGATTTGCGTTTCGGTCTCCGTTTTTTTCCTTCGGGCACTTTCACCATCACTTTGACCACGACTTTCGGGGACGTGGCTTTGTAGGCGGCGGCTTTCATGGAAACAGAGGCTTCCAGGGTGGAGGCATTCGGGGAGGCGGCTTTCATGGAAACAGAGGCTCCCAGGGTGTCGGAGTTCGCGGAGGCGGCTTTCATGGAAACGGAGGGTTCCACGGTGGCGGTGGCGGTTTTCATGGTGGCGGTGGCGGCTTCCACGGTGGCGGTGGCGGGCGAGGCGGTCGCCACTAATGCTTGACTCACGAAGATTCACAGCGGGGCGCAAAGGCGCCCCGCGTTTCGTCACTCCACCCACTCAAAGGATGGGAATCGCTGTTTGAGAGCTGGCCGCCAACCGACGGCCGAACGATTATCTAAGCAATGTGACAGGGGAAAATACAATGTACAGCATGCGAATTAAGCAATTCACGATCGGGGTAATTCTTGGCTTGACGCTGGCGGCGGCAGTCTTTGCACAAAGCCCGATCAAACAACAATCACGCCAGACAAGCGAAGCCGCATCGGTGCACAAGCAGAAGGTCAGCGGCGTGATTGTCGACCGGGACGCCGAGTCTCTCGTGATTCGAGATGAGGTCGGGTCGAATATCAATGTTCTGATAACCGATAACACCAGCGTGCGACAGCAGAAGAAGAAACAGATGCTCGGAGCCGGCACGCCGCAGTTGATGAGCGGTCTGTTTGTCGAGGTGGTGGGGCGAACCAATAATTCCGGCTACCTCGTCGCGGAGAGGATTCGCTTCTCGAAGACGGCGATGATGGTCGCGAGCGCCGTCGGGGCGCGCGTAGAACGGGTAGAGAACCGCGTCTCAGCGAACGAGGCGAATGACGAAGAGCGGGCCGTTCAGATCGAGCAGTCGGAAGCGGCAGCCAAAGCTGCCTTGGAGGACTCCCGCTCTGCGCAAAAGATGGCTGCAGTGGCCATCGTCGGCGTCGTGCAACTCGCCAGCGGAGTTGATGAGGTCATTTCCGGGCTTGACCAGTACGAGGTTGCTAAGCGTGTCGCAGTCAAATTCGCGGCAGGCAGCGCCGTGCTCTCACCCCAGGCGATGGCAGCGCTCAGCGAGATCGCGCAGGAAGCCAGGGACAAAGACGGCTACGTGATCGAGGTTGAAGGATTCGCTTCGTCCGATGGCGGCGCCGATCACAATCGCCGCTTGAGCCAGAGACGTGCTGACGCGGTCGTCACTCATCTGGTCGAGACGAATCTGATTCCGCCGCGACGCATCGTCGCGCCGGTAGCGGCGGGCTCCGCAAACCCCGTCGCCGATGACAGGTCTCGAGAGGGTCGCGAGCAAAATCGCCGCGTCGAGGTTAGGTTGCTCGTCAATCGATCTCTCAGTTCATCCGATCCCGATGAGAAGTAACAAACCGATTGGAGAAAGCTGAATATGAACTGAAAACATAAGCGCCAACGAACTGGTCAAGATGCATGGCGGAACCGTGGGGGCGTCCAGCGAAAGATATTATTTTTCGACAGAGTACTGGCGCCCTCACACCCCGGCGGCCGGACGTAATCGTTGCTGCATAGCTATGCCTAACCTCCATCCCGCTTGTGAAGGTCATCGTGAAAGATTGGGCATACTCGCCCATCTCCGGACAAGATCTCAACACCTGCCCACTTAGCCATCAAGCCGATCTCTCAAGCCTCTCGTGCTTTTGACTTTCTGGGCTTATGCATTCAAATTCGGTATATGCCTTGCTCAGAACCGATTTAGGGTGCGACAAACATGGTATACACGCGACGTGAAATGAATGAACCAACCAAGGAGATGAGCAGATTTGAAATCGTTGCCGCGCTTCAAGAGATAGGTTTGCTGTTGCAGCTGAAAGCCGGCGATCCGTATCGGGCGCGCGCATACACTAAAGCAGCCCAGGCGATTGCCGAGTTCGACGGTGATTTCCCGGCGCTCGTCGAGCAAAAACGCCTTACCGACATCAAGGGCATCGGGCAATCGCTCGCCGGTGTGATCGACGAACTCTATGCAACCGGCCGGTCGTCGCTGCTCCTAAAACTCCGCGGGGAAGTGCCGCCCGGCGCTCTAACACTTTCTCAAGTTCCCGGTCTCACTCTCAAGAAGATCAAGAAACTAAACGACGCGCTCGGCATCAGCAGCATAGGCGACCTTAAAGCGGCTATTGAGTCGGGCAAGCTTCGCGAGGTGCCGGGATTCGGAGAGAAAACTGAAAGGGCGCTGCTCGAGCAAATATCGCGTTCCGAAAACCGTGACAATCGAATGCTTCTGATTCACGCCTTGAGGATAGCTGAGAAGGTGATCGCCCATATTCGATCTTACCCGGATCTGGTTTACGTCGATGTCGCCGGATCGTCTCGGCGATGGAAAGAAACAGTATCCACAATACGTATCACGGCCAGCGCATCCGGGACCGCCACGGACCTGATCGGCCATTTTCTTCGTTTCCCGTTGATCGCTCAAATTGAAAATCAGAGTGCGACCACGGTGGCGGCGAGGCTGCTTGATGGTGCCAGGATTGTCTTCTCTGTCGCTCCCTCCGATCAATATTGGAATTTGCTTCATCATGAAACCGGTTCCAGAGCTCATCTGAAGCAGCTTGCAGATGTAGCCAGAACGAAGGGGATCGAGCTGACTCCTACAAAAATGAGACTGATCGCCAAGCGAAAGGTTCTGAGAGTTGAAAGTGAAAGTGACATCTATCGACACCTGGATATGCAGTACGTGCCACCGGAGTTACGCGAAGACGTCGGTGAAATCGAAGCCGCCCTGTCTCATGCGATTCCTGATGACTTGATAACGATTGAAGACATCCAGGGCATGGTTCACTGCCATACGATTTATTCTGACGGCGGCAACACAATCGAAGAAATGGCGCTCGCCGCCGAGTCGATGGGCATGAAGTACATGACCATCACCGATCATTCGCCCACGGCTCATTACGCTCGGGGTGTAGAACTCGATCGATTAAAGAGGCAATGGGACGAGATCAGCCGGGTTCAGGAACACGTAGCGATCAAACTATTGCGAGGAACTGAATCCGACATTCTGCGCGACGGCGCCCTTGATTATCCTGATCGCGTTCTCGAACAGTTCGACGTCATCATTGCCAGCATTCACAATCGCTACAAGCTCGACGAAGATGAAATGACCAGGCGGGTGATCAATGCGATGAAGAATCCCTTCTTCAAAGTCTGGGGTCATCCATTAGGGCGGCTGGTTCAGCGACGACCGCCGATTGCGTGCCGTGTCGAAGAAATACTGGATGTGATCGCCAAATCTGGCGCGGCGATCGAGATCAGCGGGGATCCACACAGGTTGGATATGGAACCACGCTGGACAAGGGAGGCCCGCAAGCGTCACATTAAGTTCGTTATTTCGACGGACGCACATTCCACTTCGGATCTGCACAACCTCAAATTCGGCGTCGGCATTGCGCGTCGAGCGGGAGTCCGAGGGCGGGAAGTTTTAAACACGCTCGGCGCGAGAGCCTTCCAAAAATCCGTTAAACCGTGAACCCCGGCGTTCAAGATGTCGCTGAGGGGATAAGTGACGTAGGCGCACCGCAAAGCGCGAGAGCAATGATTCTCTGGCGTTTCGAGGCGCAGCCGCGACCGCTACATTGTTAGTCTCGGACGCTTTTCACGCCCTGGTAGCTTGTTTCTGCGTGTCTGAGGTCTGTGTAATCAAGCGGCCCAGATGCTGCTGGAGCTCGACAATGCACTCTTCGTCCAGCTTCCTCATTCTGTCGAGCAAGTCGCTAACCGCCTGATCGCCTCGCGCATCGACGAGGTATTTCTCATAAGCTTCCAGAGCTTTAGACTTCTCATAGGTTATGGATCAGATCAAAAGTGAGATTGTCGAGTGGATAGTTCTCCCCTCGCGTCGATTGATAATGTATTGCATCCTCCCTTCAGTTCTGTGGGTTTGTCGGATCACGTTCAGCTCACTTCATGCGGCCTCGTTTAGAGTTTGACAGTTGGAACCGCCAGTCTCGCATAAAAAGCCAAGTTGCAGCCCCGACGCGTCGGTCTAGGCGAGAACGGCGGCCTTTGATTGCGGAAGCGATTAGGCGAACAGCTCAATCATCTTATTGTTGAACGCCGGGAAATCGTCCGGTTTCCGGCTTATACGATTTGACCGTCGCGAACTACTGAGTGCATCATAATCGTCCGCGAGTGCTCGTTCCAATTTGACGTCCACCGAAAATTCATCTCCTCGTTCTGTATGCTGCCAGGCCTTGACCTTATCAGCTTCAGGCGATACCGGGTCCACTTTCGCGCCAGCCGCTCGAGCGCATTTCTCGACTGCTCGAGCCCAGTTCGCAACGAGTTATTGCTGCTTTCAGGCCGGTAAGTTCATTGGCCGCTTCTCGTTCGTCTTGATTTTACCGGCGAGCGGCACGCGAATTTCAATTGCAATGAGAATGCCATGGCTCGCGTCTGGCAAAGGGACCAGCATGTTGTTGCATGGCACGGAAGTGGCAAATCTTGAGAAGTGACAACTTGCGTGGTTATGGCATGCACCGCCCAATCCTGGAGCGCTCCGAGTTCGTGGACGATGGCTGAGGTCCTTCTCCGTACCCGAGGCGCCGCTTTGTTGACTCCGGGGGGATGATGAAAGAATCTGACCTTCATGGCAACGCGCCCGATAAGTCTGAGGCTGCGTTGCTTCTGATTGACGTCATCAATGATTTGGAATTTGTGGGCGGGGAGCAACTGCTGCCACACGCCCTAAGAATGGCGCGCGCTATTGCAAGGCTAAAGGCACGCGCCAAAAACTACGGTGTGCCAGTGGTATATGCGAATGACAACTTCGGCAGATGGCGCTCGGATTTCTCGCGGCTGCTCAGACACTGCATAGAAGATGGCGTGCGCGGCGAAGGAGTGGCGAAGTTGCTGCTCCCTACTGATGATGACTACTTCGTTTTAAAGCCCAAGCATTCGGGGTTCTTCTCAACGACGCTCGACATACTACTACGGTACCTGGGAACGAAAACTCTGATCATCACTGGAATTGCGACTGATATCTGCGTTCTGTTTACCGCGAACGATGCTTATATGCGGGACTTCAAGCTTCTAGTCCCTTCGGACTGCGTCGCCGCGGAAGATAATAAGACAAGCACGAATGCTCTAACGTATATGCGGCGTGTGATGAAAGCTGATACCAGGCGTTCAAGTCAAATCGACTTCGCGCAGTTGCTGGAACGTTGAACCTCCAGCCGCTCGTTAGCCCGCAGTAGAAGACTCTCCGTGACCGTTTCAGTTATCGACTTCGTCGTGCAGCCGGGAAGAATTAGTCTGTCATCCTTTTTCTGAATTGAAGAGGTTGTCTTTCTCGATCAGCCACGTCGAGAAATCGGCAGAACTTACTTTAGCCGGCTGACATTTGGTGCTGTGCACCAGCTTGCTTCGCAATCGTAAGCGCGTCAGCGCGCGGTCTTATGCGCGAACCAAACGTGTTCGCGTAAACCTGCGTTAGTTCGGCTCCAAAGAATAAGATCTGCGCGGAGTAGTAAATCCAAATCAGGATGATGACAAGTGATCCGGCCGCGCCGTAGGCGTTCCCTACGGTGCTTTTTCCCAGATACAAGCCTATTGCAAGTTTTCCAATCGTGAAGAGAAGAGAGGTGATAACAGCCCCAATCCACACATCATGCCACGCGATCTCGACGTCCGGTAAGACTTTGTATATTAGAGCAAACAAAAGCGTAATGACTGCGAACGATATTAGAATATTTATGACTTGCAGTAGAACCAAAGGAAGCGGAAGAATTCTAGCCATGTATTTCCCTAAGCCTGACAATGTAGCGCTGATGACCAGCGAGACTAACAATAGAAATCCGACTCCGAGCACCATCGCCAGTGAAAGGAACCGATCCTTAATCAGACCGATCACGCCTTGGCCTGCCTTCGGAGTAACTTCCCATATCGTATTGAGACCATCCCGAAGCGCGCCAAACACCCCTGCCGCTCCCAGCAGCAGTATGATCGTGCCGACTACCGTTGAGACAATTCCCGTAGTCGGCCTGTTGGCCGAGGCAATTATGTCCTGCACCAACTTCGCGCCCTGCTTACCCACGAGGCCTTCCATCTGACTCATAATCTGACCGGCCGCAGCCTCGGGACCAAAGCCCAACCCGGCAATACCGAGAAGAATGATTAATAAGGGTGCAAGTGATATTGCGGCATAGTAGGCGAGAGCCGCTGCAAGTCGAGACGCATTATCTTCCGTCCACTCCAGGTATGCGGCTTTGAACAACTGCGAAGCGCTGCGCGGCGTCAGAGTCACTATTTCACGTCCTTAAATTGGATAGCTCTTCGAGTTTCGGTGGCCGCGTTTGATCACCTAGTTGATCTCGATGCCAGTCTGGGTATCACGGACAGCCCCCTGGTTGGTCAGCAAGTTCCATACCGGCCGGGTTACCCTGCAGTATCGTGAAGAGCTCTCAGGGAGAGCGCCCAAATATCCAAGAGCGGTCCGTCAAACAATGGATCGACTGGATTGTGATACTTGACTCACTGATTGGGCTCTCCCGAGTGACAGCGATGGACGGGTGACGAATCTCAACGAGAGGTTCGTGGAGATGTGGCGACCACCCGCGACGTCCTGGGCTCGCGTGACCACGAAGAATTCCGACGTTTTAGCACCCCTTACTTCACGGAGCCTGAGCAGTTCCCTTCTCGCGCCAAAGACATTTACCAATTGGCGCCGCCAGAGTTTATGCTTTCCCAACCAGACGTTTGCCATCACGCCTGAGGTCAGGCCGCTGCTGCCCGACCAGTCTAATGAATCAATTCAGTGCAAGGATTACTTACGCCGTGACCTGGATGCTTACGAATTTCAGACCAAAGAGCGGACACCATTGAGAGGCAACCGCGGCTGCGCGCGGTGTGTGACCATACGAAGCGAAGTTCTCTGTGGGAAACAGGACCTCGGTGCGCTGGTATTCGACGGATTCGAGATGTGGCACTCCGCTTGCCCTCGCGATTGCGCATGATTAAGAGTCTAAAAACTGCGCGTGATTAAGGGTCTGAAAAACATGAAACCAACCAGGATCACAGTCGAGGAAGCAAAAGAGAAGATGGACCGCGGCGAGCCGCTATTGTTCATTGATTCGCGTAACTCGGAAGCCTGGGCGAAAGCGTCGGCCAAGTTACCTGGCGCAGTCCTAATACCGCCCGACGAGGTGCAGAATCACCTCAGAGAAATGACACCGGGTCCCACGATGGTGACTTATTGCACGTGCCCACAAGAGGCATCGAGCTTTCAGGTAGCGCAGAGACTTCTGAATCACGGTTTCAAAAAAGTGCATGCGCTTTACGACGGCTTTGACGCCTGGGTGAAAGCGGGCTATCCAGTCGAGCCAAAGGACTCGCGTTCACGCCAAGGAACCGGGAACAACGGGACCATCCTGTCGGCGTAAGAAATCGTTAGAACTATTGGTCAGGGAGATGCTTCCCCCAGCAAACCTAAGAACCGGCTTACAAAGAGCTCTCGGCTGAAGAGGGCGGCGCGAGACAGGGCGGCTTCTTGCATCCGTGCGCGCAATTGCTCGTCCCGCATTAGAAGCCCTGTGTACTTTTTCAGTTCTTCAAGCGAGTTCCACAAGAATCCGCTTACGCCGTGCTCAACTATCTCGGGCTGCCCCCCTTTATTAATGACAACGGGAATACAGCCCGCCGACATGGCCTCAACCGTCGCCATCCCGAAATGCTCCGAAAGCTCCGGACGCTCGTCACATTCGCCGTAGCCGGCCGCATGCCAGAATACTCTGGCTTGTGCGTAGAGCTGTCTTAGCCGGCTGCGTTCGAGGTTAGCCAGCACCCTCGCCCGACATTCGTGAGCCATCCGGCTCGCACAGTGAAAATACTCAAGATCCCTGGCGGCATCGCTCACGCCACCAACGCATAGATACTCCCAGCGCGGGGCCACAGCTTTCTGTAACTCATCGAATGTAGCTATCATCTCCAACTGCTTTTTTGAATGGCCGGTTGCGGTGAATCGTCCGACGCTCAGAATAACATTCTCCTTTTCGCGAATCTGCAACCGTGTGTCCACAGGCGGGTGGATGACCTCGCAGTCAACGCCCCAACGACGCGTGGTCCAGATTCGCGAGAAACGGGAGATAGTAGTCTTGATATCATAAGTGCTCAGCCGCTTCCGCCATTCCCATTCATGGTACACAAACGAGGGCCGCTTCCAGAACGGACCTGCATTCGCGGATGTGGGCTGTTCATCAGACGGCGAGTGAGCAGGCCGGTGAAAGGGAAATAAGACTACGAGCGCTCCCTTGCGCGCGTGGCAAAAAGGTGGATAACCGTGGGTGAAGTTGATAAATAAATCATACGGCTCACTCAACGCCCTCTGCCAGTTCCGTGCTTCAGCATAGCGCCGCCATGGATTATGGGTGACGCCAAATGAATAAGGCTCGACGCCAACCTGGCGCATCCGCACGCCACCCAACGCCGTGTCCGAAATCTCAGCAAGGCGTTCCCGATTCAAGTATGGCTTGTGATGGACGATATCGACCCGGTGGTTGCGGGCAAGCGATTCGGCGAGAACAGCCACAGAGATTTCCGACCCTCCGATTCCACCTTCAGCCGGCTGGTTGTAGATGCCTACTCTCACTCAGAAATTGCTCCCCTGCCCGAAGTCAAACGCTCAAATAGCCTGCTTCAAAGCGAGATCAATTCTATCGACCATATCGTCAAGCCTGAAGCCCTCTTCAACGGTGCTTCGACCGTTGCGCCTAAGGTTTTCAAAAAGCTCCGCGTTCTGAAGAAGTCGCATCACTTGCTCTGCGCAAGCTTCGGCATCCTCAGTTTGAAAGATCAAGGCGTTTTCTTCGTCTCTCAAAATCTCGGAGCTTCCGCCCGTGTTTGTTCCCACGATTCCAAGACCGGATGACATCGCCTCGAGCAACGTCAGGCTGAACGGTTCCTCCCAGATTGAAGGGAACAGGAGGATGTCGTGGTCTCTATATATTGATGGCAGTTGATCGCGCGGAATAAGCCCGGTGAATTTAACGTTATTCTCGAGGCCCAACGACCCCACGAGTCGATGAATGCGATTGTCGTAGTCCGGACCGCCCACAATCGTTAGAGTCGTCGCGCGGTAGCACGGCCGTCTTACGATTACCTTGAGCGCTTCTACCGCCGTATGAACGCCCTTAAGCGAGGTCAGTTGACCGACATATAACAGCCGCTTTGGATCAGACGTCGTCGCTTTGCACCGAAAGCGGTTAATATCGATACCCCAATGGATCACTTCAGCATTTGAGACGGGCTTGTTCGCCTCCAGAGCCGCGCGCTTGAGAAAGAAACTAGCAAACTGAACTCGCGTTAGATCCAAACCCGCACGAGGGAGTAAGCCTGAGGCATACAGCGCGGCGACCAGTGTCTTCCAAACTACTCGGCGATGAGGCCTGCGCGGGGACCGAAGCTTGAGCGAATATAACGCATCGCTCTCCCAGTAAGTCAGCCAGTGATCCGAGATGAAATAACAAGCGGACAAGCCGCGCTGCTGCGCTTTCAGCGCAATTGAGATCGATATGTGGGTTGGATTCCAAACATATAAGATATCCGGCGAGAACTCGCGACATACGCGGGTAAACGCCCGCTGATTCTTTGACTCTTTTTTGAAGAGCTTTAAGATATCCACAGATGTCGGGTCGATCTTCAATGCGTGATCAGTTTCCAGCCACCGGTAGATTTGGCCCGACCGCTCCGATTTACCAAGACCGTGAGTGCTAGTCAGAACCCGTACGTCGTGGCCCCGAGCCTTGAGCGCTTCAACTACGTCGTTGCATCCGATCTCGTAGCCGCCAATGAAGTGAGGGGGGTAGAAATTTGATAGAACCAATATACGCATCGGAAAGCTCCGAGCCTTGTACGCTCAGCCATTCTCATTCAGGAATTTAATTTTCAAGCCCATCACTGTTAAAGCCATTCTGAAAGGAGACGCCCCAGTGATTCGCCGTCAATGTCCTGCGCCTGGACACGCGGCAACTGAAAGCGGTCAACACCCCGTTCGACAATTCCGACTGATGTGGTGCACGAGTAAGCAAAGCCGGCCTCTCGGACCAGACCTACCGTTTCACCCGTGTAATCGCAGTCGCGACCATATGGATATGCGAATCCGGACAGCGGATGGCCCACAATCTCTTCCAGGCTGAGCTTGCTCTGACGTATTTCATCCAGCTGCGGTTTTCTGCCGAGCGCCGAAAGCTGCGGATGGGTAATCGTGTGGCAGCCGACTTCAATCAACCCTCCTCGGTCCAGTTCCACTATTTCTTCGCGTCCGAGAACCCGGTGCGTTCGCCGTGCGGATCCGCTATCGCCTGCCCACGACAGTAACTCATCTCTGAGGCGGAGCCGGTCGTTCTCGGACATAGGGAGCATTAGCTGCCAAAGCGAGCGGTAGATCGAGTGCCGACTTGTAGGTTCATCGGACTGCCAGGCCCTCCAGAGCTGATTGCGTTGATAGGAACCTTCCTCGTAATGAGCGTTCTCTCCTAACTCCCAGCGCTTGTGATTTCCATTCAGCTTAATATCCAGGGCGCCAGGCAATTCGCCAGGTTCGAGGAACAATCTCTCAAGTTCGTCCCACCAGAATTCTCGATCTCTTCCCGTGTATCCACTGGTGATGAACAGCGTGGCCGGCACATCATATTTTTCAAGCAATGGTTTTGCAGTTAGAAGGTTATCGGCATATCCGTCGTCAAACGTCACAGCGACGCATCGGCGGGGAAGCCTGCTCCTCTGAACAGCCCCCGCCATTTTTTGCAGAGGAATCACGCTGCCGTACTCCCTCAAGACCTGGAGATGCTCCTCGAGATGCCGCGGAGTTACAGCCAACTGCCACGGATCCAAATCCGTCTCAGCTATTCGGTGATAAAGCAATATCAGCGCTCGCCCCGAGAAATACCTCCTGGTTTTTTCGACGCCCCGCACACACATTTGTAGCGCCCGCACGCTCACGCTTCGACCTCCTTTGTAGCCCTGACGGCGATCGTCACCTGATAATCCGGGTCGTTATGATCAAGTTCATCCTTGCGCAACTCTTCGAGGGCTATTCCGTGCAAAAAAGATGTTGCGGCGAGCACATTGCCATGCGTCTCCACGCTGAGACCCTTAGCCGGGAAGACTTCTTCAAAGAGTCGCCTGGCAGATAGAGTTGTGAATGCCCAGTACCACGAGCCGCCCCATTCGTTATGGTCGATCTGTGAGATCCCGGGAAACGTCGCCAGGAGAACTCCACCCGGCCTTAGAATGCGATGCAGCGTTGACAGAGCCGCGCGAACGTCATAGATGAGGTGCAACGTCTGAGTCAGCACAATGCAATCAAATGTATCGGACGGAATATGATCAGCGTTGGCGAGGTCGGCTACGATGGTAGCTCGAGAGTCTTCTCCCGACACATGCAGTACATCGCTTCGAGTAACTCGACCGCGGCCGAATCGTCGAGTGTACGTATCATCTCCTATTTCCAACACCCGGCCCCGGATGTCCGCGGCGCAGCGCTCCAGGAACGTTTCAATGTAGTAACGGTCTACAGGCGTGCCCCGATCAAATCCGAATACGCGGCTGACTGGAGTCAATCGCCTGAGATCGCCGAATCTCACAGTTCCGACGGGAAGCCGTCCGTCGGCGCCATGCAGATAAAGCCGAACCCGATGGTAAACCGGAGCGGGCAACGCCTTTCTTGCGATTGACTTCAATCGATCTTTCGCGATCCTCGAGCGATAGGCCAGGTGCTGCCGCAACCGGGATAACACCGGATGCCCCGATTTCCATCGCTCCTTCTTGATCGCCTGGCGCAGCGCGGGATCATTAACTCCCTGCTCCGACGAGTACTGCTCCAGCCAATTAAGAAAAGTAAGCCTATGGGTCCTCTGTTCGCCCGAGTTCTCAGCGACAGCACAACAGGACGCGCTATGCTTACGGTACCTGTACCAGCATTGACTCGACACGAAAACAGGCGCTCTCAGCGAGATCTTTGAAAAAAAGACCTGGTCTTCAAACATCCCTCGGAAACTTTCTTCATAACCGCCGACTTGTTGCATGATTTCACGGCGCGTCAGGCCGTGGGTGCTCGTTGCTATCTGATTTTGCAAAAGCGCACTCACAAGTGCCGGGGGCCTGACAAGTGTGTCGCGCTTTACGCCATCGTCGGTCACAAAATCACGTCGCGCATCCGCGGACTCCCCCGTCCAGCTATACCAGTACTGAGTCGCGCCATAGACCATTGCGGCTTCCGGGTGAGAATTGAGTATCTCTACTTGCTGTTTAAGCTTGTCAGGGAGCCAAACGTCATCCGCATCGAGAAAAGCTATGAACTCACCTTGCGCGTGCATCAAACCGAGGTTGCGTGATGCGCTCATGCCTCTGTTTTCGCGGCCGGCGTGTTCAAGATAACGCACCTTCTCCGGGAACCTGTTGGCGTAACTCTGCGCGATCTGAGTGCTGCCGTCCGTCGAACCATCATCTACAAGAATCAACTCCCATTCCTGGTAGGTTTGACCAAAGACGCTTTCGATGGCCTCCTCGATGAATCTCTCGGCGTTCAGGAAGATTGTTATCGCCGTGACCAGAGGCCTAGAGCCGGCCCCGGCGCGACGACGAACATGTCTTTCGGACAGCGTCGTGATCATGGATGTTTCGTGTTGTTCCATGAATTTTGAAGATTCACGCAAAGCTGTTCAAACTCCTCCGGCTCTGTTTCACCCCACCTTGTGGGTAATGTCCGCAAAAGGGTGAATTACTTCTCACACAATAACAACGCGCCGCCATTCGCGGCGGTCGACACTACACTCACTCCGTTAAAATGCTTTAGAAGCGCATCAACAAAATTTTCGAGTCGGGCCGAGGCCGATCTCGGAGCATTGTCTGCCCTCCTGGCTTGCGAGCCCTGGCATTCATCGAATTCAACTATTAGCCAGCGCTTCGAAAATGAAGCCAATCCTTCAGCCATCAAATCCAGGCTGAAGTGATTCTCAGATGCAACTCTCTGCGTCAGCCCTAAAGCCAAAACCAGTTCGCACTTCAGACGCTCAGTCGCGGCGATCGAATAGTGGTTGGAGTAGCCGACAGACGGAGTGGGCTTTATGAAATCAACCATCAACGGGAGGATCGACAGGTTCTTATCACGCGCAGTTTCGTACAGCGCTGAAACGCGGGCGGCGTCCGAATCAATCGACACCACTTCGAAGCCCATGATGGCCGGAACTGTAGTCGTCCAGATTGGTCCTCGGCTCAAATCCAATATTCTGTCGGGCTGCAGTTCCATGAGAAGCTTACGAATTGACAGCGGACGCGACGTCCAATCGGCCTCTGATGATGGCGCGAGCATTGATTCGTTGCGTCGTCGTCGATGGTCGCTTCGATATGAGGGCAATTGGATTGATTGCAGGTCGCGCCGTACTTGATTGAGAAGAGCGAGGGCCGATTGATTCGAGCCTTTCCTGAAGAGGGACTGAATCGATCTGAAGCCCCTGTGAAGCGCCTTCGACAAGATGAACCTGGACGGCCCGCTCCCACGCATCAGGGTTAGAAGTTCGGTTCTGAGTACGCCCTCGTATTCCGGCAGGAGCGCTCGCGCAATTCGCTCATGTCCATGAGCCATCAGAACTAAAGGGTAATAGCAGAACCGGCAGAACTCATCATATGCGGACCAGGTAGATCCATTCATTTGAGGCGCAATCGACGTCAGGTCTACCCACACCGGCCGCGAAAAATCAAACAGGACGTTCCAGGGATGCGCATCTCTTAGCGTGAGTCCCCACTGACCAAGCTCTATCGCGAGGTCGATGATCGTAAGCGCCGCGTCTCTCAACATTGCCGGGCACCATTCATTAGGATAAGAAATGAAAGGCAAGCTTCGATGGCTCATAACCATGGCGTACCCATCAACTGCAAGGTCGGTCAGTTCGGTCTCTATGAGCAATCCGCGCTCGATTAGAGTCTGCAAGACACCCTCGCGGAACAATCGATCGTACAATGGAGCCCGCGCATTGTTGATCCCACGAAACAACTTGCCGTTCCACTGAAAGAGCCTCCCGGCGTCATCGGCAAACGAATGCGGGTGGAACATGACTTCCTTTGAAGGAATCACAATGCAGCCTGGATCTATTTTCTCTCGTGCGACCAATCGACGCCTCACAGTACGGCGGCTAATGCTCGAGGAACATTTGCCTCAACCACACCGCTTTGGAATTCCGCCCTGACCTTCTTTTGAGGCGAGTGAGCGGGCGAAATTGATGAGCTCGCCAATGAAACCTCGGCGCCCCGCAGCGAGATAATCCTCCCGCCGCTTTCGAAAAAACCCCATAAAGAAATGGAGGCGAGCCTCATAAAAAAATGCGCGCTTGGGATTTCGAAGTACGAAATATAGCCAGGCTGCCGCATCGCTCACCGCCCGTTTATAAAGATGGGCCGGAACATCAAACAGCCTGCTCGACGCGCGCTCCATCTCGTCGGATCGCTTTATCGCGTAGAAATGCCCGTGCCCGGCGTGCCAACGGCGATGGTACGCCCTGGTCAATCGGTCCGCCGTTACGTGCGTTTCTACGATCAAGGCGGGGACATACAGACAAGTGCGACCGGTTTGCCAGTAACGCTCCAGCAGTTCCGCATCCTCCATCGAACCAATGCTGTTCTTGATTCGCTGCAACTCTGGCGCAAACATTCCTGTATCTACAAACGCTGCGCGTCGGAAGGCGAGATTGGCGCTAACCAGACACAGCGGGTTGTTGAGATTTATGGAGAGAGGCAGGTCGCCATAGTCCTGGAGCGCCAGCGGCATCCAATGCTCGCGAGTGAGCCATCGCGGCGGCCTGCACCACAGCGGCAGAACTTTTCCACCGATGCAATCGATCTCAGGGTGCTCGTCAAACGCGCGTTTAATGGTGGCAATCCAATTCTTCGCCACTCGCACATCATCATCCGCGAATGCGACGATTTTCGAGCGAGTCACCGCGACGCCGGCATTGCGCGCATAGGACGATCCCTGCCTGGGCTCGAAAATGTAGCGAAGATTGTGCTCGCCGCCGGCGATATAGCTTTCTACGACTTCTCGAGTATTATCCGTAGAGTTGTTGTCCACCACTATCACGTCGTAACAAACACCGCGGGCCTGTTGCCTTAGCACGCTCTCGAGCGCTCCGGCCAGCATCTCACTGCGATTGTAGGTGCTGATCACCACTGAGATTTCGTAGAGCGCACTCATCGAATTGTTTCCCTCGAATTGCCCCCCGCCGTCCTACCTCTCACGTCCGAGCCGGGACGGGTCATGTCTCGCCGGTGCTGGTTCAGCTTCTTGCGCAACAATGCTTTTACGAATGTGCCTATTTCTGAAACGCACGAATGATCCCGTCGAGAAGCATCTTGCTCTATCCGCTTGCCAATGTAGCCAATCAAGTACCACAGGTGGTTCCTGTGTCGGAGCGATGCGGCCTGCTGTCCGCGCAGGGTAGAGCTAACCAGACCAAGGCCACCGGCGAGCAGGTTGCGATAAAGAAACGCAGGCACGCCGAATAACGTTACCGCGTCCGGCGCTTCGCCCACGATACGCCCATCCGAACCCATCACTTCATTCAGCCGCATCGTCGAGTTGAATCTGCCGGTCGTTGTGTTCCACCTTCGATGGTAGGCTCGTTTTAATCTTTCGGGCTGTACTACGCCAGTAACTACTATTTTAGGGGTGTACAGTCCGCGCACACCTTCACACCACAACCGCAGGAGGAATTCGTGATCCTCCCGCCCTGAGAACTCCGGCGAAAAGAGGCCGAACCGCGCAAACAAGCTGTAGCGAAACGACGCATTCGCAGTCGGTAAACAGAGCGGATTATCAGCGCTTACATAAACAGGCGCGTCGCCATAATCGAGGAGGGCGAGCGCCCACCAGTGATCGCGGTTGAACCACGCGGGCGGCGGCGTCTCCCACTGCGGTAGGATTTTTCCGCCCACGAAATCAACTTCGGGGTGCTCATCGAACTCCGCCTTGATGCTGGCTATCCAATCCTTCGCTACGAGCACATCATCATCGGCGAATGCGATGATGGGAGCTTGAGCATGGGCCAGACCGGTGTTGCGCGCGTAGGACACGCCCTGTTCTTCCTCGAAGACGTATTTGAGATTCAGATTGCCTTGGGCGATGTAGCTTTCAACGACGTCTCGCGTGGAGTCAGTTGAGTTATTGTCTACAACTATAACTTCGTAACGGACGCCGTCAGCCTTCTGGTGAAGAACGCTCTCGAGCGCTCCAGGTAACATTCCGCTTCGATTGTAGGTGGTGATCACTACCGAGATGTCGTAGCCTTCGAACATATATTTACTTCCGGGTAAAGGACTCATAACGAGAGGTGAATTCGTCATTAGTAGGCCCCAATAGCATGCAGTCCGCCGCTCGCACTCTGCCGACTATTCAAGTCCGATCGTTCCCTTCCCGCGGGTCGAGTCTTCGTGACAAATATGAATCGCATCGGTAGTCAACTGCCCCTCGCATTCCCGTTCGTAAAGTATCGCGCCCGCCGCCGCTTCTTTGGGTTGCGTGATTCGCCACTGATGTGGAGCGTAAAAGTTCCCGGACACGCGCTTGCCCGGCTCAACGCGAAGGATCGCGGAGCGGTACTGCCAGTCAATCTCTTTGCCGTCGGCGCGTCTCTTGATCGTCGCGTCCGCGTAATAAATACCAGGTTGTAATCCGAGTTCAGCGCACCAGAACTGCACTGTCCCTTCTCCGCGATCAATGTCCGTCGGTTCGCATCCCAAAGATGTCGAAAACTGACAATGAAGTTTCGCGTCGTGCGAGTAATAAAAGATTTGAAAGTCGAGACCGCGGAGTGGTTGGCTTGCGGTGAATTCGACACGCGCTATGAGGGGTTGGCCGGTAACAGCTTGAAGCACTTCACGCTCCTCACAGTCGTGAAACGTGAGTCGCGTTATCTGAATCGGCTTGGGCGCACCATCGCTTCGATCCTCTAATGGGCCAGGCGCCGCAGCTCCATTTGCCGCTAGTCGGTATTGACTTATTATATCGGAAGGCAAGCCTTCGCCTGCAACCGCGCCGTAATCCAGAAGCAAAGCCCGGTCGCAGAGAAATTCAACCGCGTTTAGATCGTGCGAAATGAAGACGATAGTTGTCCCTCCATCTTTCAAATTCATAATCCGGTCGTAGCACTTGGCCTGGAAGTATACGTCGCCGACGGCTAACACCTCGTCGAGTAAAAGGATGTCAGGTTGCAGGTGCGCGGCTATAGAAAATCCGAGGCGAACATACATCCCCGACGAGTACCGCTTCACTGGCGTATCAACGAACTGGTGAACCCCGGCGAACTCAATTATGCTATCGAGCTTTTTAGCGATCTCGCGGCGGCCCATCCCGAGAATCGAGCCGCTCAAGTAAATATTCTCGCGGCCCGTAAGCTCCGGATGAAACCCCGAGCCCACTTCGATCAGGGCGGACAGTCGGCCGTTAATCGTGATCTCGCCGGAGGTGGGGGCGGTGATTTTTGACAACAGCTTGAGGATGGTGCTTTTACCCGCGCCGTTTGGGCCGATGATACCCAGAGTCTCGCCACGGGTGACTTGGAAGCTCACATCTTTTAGTGCCCAGAAATCCCCATAATTTCCCGTCAGCTTTCGCAGTCGCCCTCGTAGCGGGAATCGCGTGCCGCCTCCATTCAGTTCTTGCTGAATGAGATATTTCTTTGAAACTCTGTCAAACTCGAGATCAATCATAAGCCCTAAGCCGACGGGTTAGATGATGTCGGCCATCGTCACCTCGACACGCTTGAAGTAAAAATATGAAGCGAACAGCAGAATGACTGAGATCAGCGCCGACGTCCCCAGCGAAGCAAAGTCTGGTGTCGATGCGTACAGTATGACCCGGCGGAAATTCTCGACGATTGCTACCAGTGGATTGAGCATGTAGACATACCTCAGCCGCTCGGGCACCGCGCTAAGCGGGTAGACAATCGGAGTTGCGAGCATCCACAACTGAAGCAAGAGCGGCATCGCCATGCCGATATCGCGAACGCGTACCTGCGTAGCTGAGAAAAGCAGGGCGATCGACAACGAAAAGGCAGTAAGCACCAGAATGATTGGAAGGACCCAGACGATCTGCGCATTGAGAGGAATGCGGTAGAACACCATCAGCGCCGCCAGGACACTTGAGGCGATAAGAAAATCAACAAGCGCGGCTAGTACGTAGGTAATCGGAAGAATCTCGCGCGGGAAATAGACTTTCGTGATTAGTTGTGAATGACTCACGATCCCGCCAGTCGCATTCGTTACCGACGAAGAAAAGAAATTCCACGGCAGCAGCGCGACGTAGGCGAATACGGCGTAAGGCCTGCCGCCGCTGGGCATTCGTGCGATGAGTGAAAACACGGCAGTAAACGCGATCGTCATCGACACGGGTTGAATAATCGCCCAGGACATTCCCAGTATCGATTGCTTATAGCGCACCTTGATGCGATGCACGGTAAGCGTGTACAGCAGGTCCCGGTAGTGGGCGAGCTCGATCAGCCTCTTTATCGTCGACAATCGCGCCGAAGACGGCGAGCGGATAACAGTCACCGGTCTTGTATCGGTCGGCAAAACCGCGCTTGCAATAGGGTGCGCTATCCAGTCGTTGGTCATTTTCAATAAGAGTTATTCGGCTAATCGTGAGCAAGCCGGTTGAGTTTTGAGTCGCCTCGAGCCGTCCGTCCGGCATTTTGACTATTTGGCGCCTTAACTCGCCGTGAGCCGGCAGTCCTGCAAAAGTGCTTGCCGTAGAAAAATCCCGCGGCATCCCACACAGCAAGCTCACTGCTGAAAACGCCCGCCGACTCCCTGCGCCTCTTGATGAACATCGAGCCGAGAACCTCGG
>DATLWF010000108.1:0-8902 GCA_035576605.1 Blastocatellia bacterium
ACGTGGACGAAAGAAACCATCGATGCGGAGCTGGAAATTCTGCTCAACGGATATGGTTCGAAATTCCAAGTTAATTTTTCGTGAACACTTATTAAGTTAGCGGTCCCCTCCGAAGGCGCCCGCCATTTTCAGAGTTTGCCGTAGCTATGCAGACCCGAAAGAAACATATTGACGCCGATGAATGCGAATGTCGTAACTAATAACCCCGTCAACGCCCACCATGCTGCAGGCCTGCCTCGAAGGCCCTTGACCAGACGCATATGCAACCATGCAGCATAGTTCAGCCATACTATCAGCGCCCAAGTCTCCTTTGGGTCCCAACTCCAATAACCTCCCCACGCTTCCGCCGCCCATAGCGCCCCTAGAATTGTCGCGATGGTAAAAAAAGTAAATCCGACAGAAATTGACTTATACATTACATCGTCTAGTACTTCGAGCGCCGGGAGACGATCCCCCAGGATTCCCTTGTCTTTCATGAGATAAGCAACGGCAACCATCGCGGATAGAGCGAAAGTGCCGTATCCGATGAAGTTCGCCGGTACGTGTATTTTCATCCACCAGCTTTGGAGCGCCGGGACAAGCGGTTGAATTTGTTGGGCATCCCGCGATATCGAATACCACATCGTAAAAAGCACTGCCGCGCTAATCACGAGCAGTACGAAGGATCCGAGCGCGTGTGTATTGTAGTGTCTCTCGTAATAGAGATAGAAGAGCGCCGTGATGAGGCTGAACAGGACGAAGACTTCATACAGGTTCGAGATGGGGATATGCCCAATGTCCGGTCCGATCAGATAGGACTCGTACCAGCGCACCATCATCCCGACGAAACCCATCAGCACAGCGCTCCAGGTGAGCTTCGATGCGATCGCACCCGCGGACAGCGAGCGGCCTATCATGGCGATCCAGTAGAACAGTGTCGCCAGGACAAATAGCGCGCTCATCCAAAGGATTGCGGATTGACTCGATAGGAGGTACTTCAGGAAGAACGCGTGATCCGCTCGACCGAGGACGTTGCCGTAGAGCTTGATCGCAAACAGGGATAAGCCAGCGATACCGGCCATTAGCATGCGCGCTGGCTTCCAATGCCATCCCAGCGTGGTAAGGGCAGGAATCGCGCATACCAGCACCAGTTTGTCGTAAAAATTCATGTACGCGTGATACTTGGTCAGCGCGAACGCTGCCCCGACAACCAAAGTCACTGCGAACAGCACATCAAGAAGCAACGTCTGCGGCGGAATCCTCGGTTGCCAGACCGTAACGCGTGAAGAGGGCGCGATTACCACCTTCTTGTCGCGCAATGATGGGCGATGCGGAGCATCTGATGTCATGTCCATTTTCGACCTCGATCCTGGAAAATATGCCTCATAGGCCGTTCATCCGTAAAATGGTGTGCATCGGAGACAGGCTTTCGAGCAAGCGACGTCCCGGACGGCTAAAAGCCCCTTCAGTTTGGCTCGACGCCGCCGGAGAACGGCAGTTCGACCACACACTTTATTGCAGCACTTGCGATGCGCGCGGACAGAAACCGGCTGGGGTTACCCTTTCTGCGCGTACCCATTACACCAGCCAGCCCCTGCGACGGTCTTGCCGGTGAATAGGGGGCAGGCGGCAGTCTTTGCAGATGCACTGCCCTGGTAGAATTGACAGTTGGCACAGTTCTGCCCGGCGGCGTACCTCGGAAACTTGGCTTTGTCCACCTTGGTCGCGTCCGCTCGGTAGCCGAGTGCGACTGCGCTCGGATCTGTCTCGGACAGTTCCTCCGCTGCATGAGCGACGAGCGGAAAGAAAGCGCTCGACACTAACCCCACAGCACTTCGTACGATGAACTCACGACGACACGACTTCATTTCAACCTCCTCGTTGGCTTGTTCGGCGATGTTGGCTATTCAAGAGACTTTCCTGGATGTGAATCTGGAACAACCTAGACAATCTATTCACTCATGCTGCCCGTCGAGACGTATCGTATCGGCTCCCTGACGGGACAGCATGTCACACTAGCAATTTATGGTATGGCGATGTGCATTAAGCCGCAACGTCCCGTGGGTATCGGGCTTATATACTGCCGCATACGATTCCGGTGTAATTCACGCGTGCCCCGAAGCTGACTGAAGGCCCCCTCTTTTTTTGGCTACGAATTCATTCGCTTAACGAAAACCATAGGCGAGGTGAGACTACCTACCGCTAACTTGATCGTGCTTAAATTCAAACAGATTTGGGGCGCAGGAGTAACGGTGGTCCTGCTAAGGGGCACGGTGTTTGCACCGTCACCAGTGGTGCTTTTCGCACGCCGGCGCAACAAGCCTCGCTGCGTGGCGAGCCAACGCTCGCGCACCACACCTCTGTACGCTGCATGAACGCTGTGCCAGGCCGCCACACGCGAATCTCCCTCCGGATTCCGCTGCCATACAGAAGCTATTAGGCGACGGCCGCTTCATTCAGATGCGTAACCCGTAACCAAAATCAAACCGGACTTGCTACACCCGTCCCCGTTACGGCGTAACGAAGCATCAACTTGTAGGCTACGTCGGTGATAAGCTCACCTTGACGACACCCCTGTCGTCGGACTAGAAAGGAAATTTGCCCGCCTTAATGGCGGGCTTTTTTTCTACAATATGCCTTTCAACGAAGGTCCGAAGCGCGCGCTATAGAAGCGGAACCAGAAACGCAGAACGTCTAATGAAGGCTCCGCCGCGGACTGGCATCGCCTGGGGAGATTGCGCGCGAGCAAACGGGATTTTCAGGAATCGAGCAACCCATCATTATCGCGACGGTACTGGAGCGGTGCACCTCTTATGGAATTATGCGGCAGCCTTGCGAATGGACAGTAGTCCGCCTCGCTCAGTGCACAGCGACCTGAGCTCGCGGAAACGACGATGCCCTTGCAGAACAGCTTAGCGTGAATGTCGCACAACAAGGGGAAGGAACAGCGATGTCCCAAGTGCCATTACCTTAAGCAAAAGATCCACCACCAGCACACTAAACACCAGCGGAGACGATTCGTATGCTATCGATAGCGCCTGCGCGATAACTATCGAACTGACGGCACAGAGGAAAAGGAATATAGCCCTGGCAAACCGGATCTTGACTACAGTGCCGATGGCTAAGGCGACCCATATCAGTCTTCCCGCCGCGGAAGCGAACCGCTCCGGCGAAGATTGTGCGAGTATCAGCTCGACTGGCAATTCCAATATTGACCACACTGCAACAGAGAGCGGAAGCGCGCACTGCGCGGTTCGTACAATTACGGGTAACAGTCTAGTGACGAATCCTCCCTCTTTCCCTCGGAGAGAGTTGATTCGACTAGCTACGTTTTCGAGCCTTTTCTCTACTCTGCTCGAACGAGTGGCTGACATGTTCGCTCCGGTGCTCTAAGACGTGGGACAGCCGCGCCGCGGCTTCGTGACTGGCTCATGCAGCCGCGGCGAAGGAAACGCGACCATCTGTATCACAAAAAACGCAGTTCTCTTTCCACCGCCAAAAGAAGACGCGTTGGCATTTTGATCAGTGCCCTGCCATCATCGTCACGAGCTCGGCATGTCGACGCATGACGCGAGAATCATTCGATGACTGTTTGCGGGCGCCCGCGTCTCGCTCACCCATGGTCGGAAAACTGAATCCCCGATCTTGATCGGCATACCACTCAGTGCGCAGAATGATCGATCGTGTGCTAGACCCATCCTCCAGACCTGTTCGCCAAAATACCCGGTAGTCGAGTCGCTCCAGCAAACACTAAGCGTGACGGATGAAAGCCGTTCAATTATCGAAATCCTTGCCGGCAACAGTTCTTTCTTCGGATTTTCCTTCGCCGCCTCACAGAGCAGGGTTTTCGTCAGACGAAGTTTCTTTTTTTTAACATGCGCTACTTTTGCAGCCGGTGGCGGCACTAAAAGGCACAGCAACGCTCTCTCAATAATGTCTTCGCGCGCTTCTAGAATCATTTGACACCTTCTTCGTTGGTCGACATCACAATTGTGAACTTTCTCCATCCCGATTACACAACCGCTTTGCCTTCGGAGAGGCGAGCTTGACCGTGGTCTTCACACCCGGTGCGCGGCCCTAATTGAGCAGCCCAAGGTTGATGACCGTCCTAACGGGACTCGGAGGCAATGTTAGCGATGGAGAAGCTACGCTACAATATTCACTGCGTATCGTCAGCGCATCCGTCGGTATATTCGTCTTCGAATTCCGCCCCAACCTATCCTGTATCTTGTCTCTAAAAATCCGGTAGTATTTTTGTTTCCGCATTGTTCGGCATGGATCGTTTTTTCCTTAAGACAATTATTCATGCCGTTGAACACAGCATGCGATGCAATACCTTGGTATAAGACATCGATACCAAATATCCGCTGGCATACTTTTGAAAGGCGGCTCCCACGACGTACACTCGCATCATAAAATCCTGCGATTGTATTGCCCAGAAGAGTAAATTTTGGATAAAGCATCAGAGTCACTTCCCCCCGAAACTGAACGCATGCCTGTGCGGGTGTGGGACCAGTCAGTGAGAATCTTTCACTGGTCGATTGTCGGTCTCGTCATCGCGGCGTATGTGACATCCCGGTACAACTGGATGACTTGGCACGTTCGTCTGGGGCAATTAACCCTTACCCTACTGATTTTCCGCATTCTGTTGGGTTTTTGGGGTAGCGAAACCGCGCGGTTCAGGCGGTTTCTTGTACGCCCCTCGATCGCATTGGTCTATGCGCGTCGCTTCTTTTCCCACGCTGGGACGACGCACGTCGGACACACACCCGCTGGCGGATGGATGGTAATTGCGCTCATCCTGGTACTGTCGATGCAGGTTTTGACGGGGCTATATGCCTACAACGACGTGGCCCAGGTAGGACCGCTTTTCGGCATCTTCTCCGGTGATACCTCAAATATGTTGGTATCTGCGCACGGGTTACTGTTCACGATCTTGATGACGTTTGTCATTATCCACATAGTAGTTATTGCGCTGTACCGGATCGTGAAGGGACAAGATCTGGTTCGACCGATGACGACGGGGATACAGTATCTACCACACGATTTCCGGAAGCCAAGGATGATCTGCGCAAGTCGAGCATTGTCGCTATTTCTTTGCTCCGTGGTCATTGCGACTCTGATCTCCCAGTTTTGACCAGAAGATCTTTCGCGCAAGCTCCGTCCTTCAGGGCGGAGTTAGCGAAACACCTGAAAACGAATCTTGCTCGAACTCGGTTTCTGCTCTGGCGCGCACCGCACACTGCATATCTCCTTCAAAAGTAACCTGATTTCGCGCATACATCCCTGCAACTTTCATCATTACATTGCCGTTGGCGACGTCGCCCTCCGACGTGTCACGACTTCGCTCCCGCCTGGAATGCGGCAAACGGATATTCAATGTGATCTTGCAGGACGGCCTCGAGATCGTTGAGGCAGTTCGGGCCGATGAGCGTTGGGTCGCCGCGCGCGAGCTGCAAAAAGGGCCCGCGCGCAACGAGGCCTTCAAGGCGGTACGGAAAGCGCACTGCTCCACGGAGTTTGCCTTTCACGCGTTCGCGGTCACCCATAAGAATCCAGCCGGCTTCGCCGGGCGAATCGGTTCGCACGAAACACAGACCATCGCCACGCGGGTCTTTAAGGCGCTTGAAGAGTCTCTGTTCGCGAAACGGGGCCGTCCACGGTTCAAGGGGGCGCGGCGTCAGCTGCACAGCATCGAAGGAAAGAACAACAAGGGCATGCTGCGCTGGGATGCAAAGGCCTGCTCATTGCGCGTCGAGCAAGGTTGGTCCATCAAGGTGAGGATGCCGAATATGTGCAAGGATGAATGGCTTGCGGCCGCGCTCCAGTTCAAGACCAAATACTGCCGGATCGTGTGGAAGATTCTCCGTGGCGAGCTGCGCTGGTTCGTTCAGTTCGTTCAGGACGGGAAGACGCCGATTAAGGCCAGCGTGCTCCACCGGCTCGCCCTCGAGGGATCGTCGGCGGCATTGATATCGGTTCATCGAATATCGCGTGGGTGACGGGCGATGAGGCTGGTTTGCAGCGCTTCGCGACTGAGGTCGACCGCCCGCACGCCGGAATCCGCCGCCTGTAGCGGCACATCGATCGTCAGCGCCGCGCCAACGATCCCGGCAACTACCATCCCGACGGCCACGCAAAGAAGGGCTGCCGGAGCTGGGTGCGCTCGCTTCGACAACTGCGGGCGGAGCGGTGACCGGCGGAGATGCATCGTTATGAGGCGGACGCGCGCATGCAGGCGCACGGGTGCGACGTTTCGCGGACCCGCAGTCCGACTTCGCGAATTGCGAGAGCGCTTCGCCTCAAATCATCGGAGTAGCTGCAGCCTGCGCTGCGCCGGTCGGAGCAGCGCGCTTTGTCAAGAACCGATGCGTTGTGCCCCACGGTGCCCTACCACGGGCCCTCCCGGTTTACGGCGAGGAGGATTCAGAAGCAATGAAGCACGCCAGCCGTTGCGTTAAACCAACCCGGCCTCTCATGATGCGGATCTGGGATGAATCTTATCCACCGCTTCTCGCGTCGCCTCGTCAAGCAAGAGCGGTTCAAGGGCGAAGCCCGCAGCCCGCCAGGCTCCGAGTCCTCCGGCGAGCGGAAAGACATGGCCGTACCCTTTCGTCTTCATTTGCTCCGCCACCAATGCAGCACTCACTTCGTTTGGACAATCGCAGTAGACGACAAATTTCCTGCTTCTGTCCAATCCGTCGAGCTGTGTTATCGATGCACCATGGTCAAGCACGATCGCACCTGGGATCCGCACAGGGTCGCTCTGTCGCCTCAGCCTCCGGCGCGCATCTATGATGCAAGGCGGAGGCTCTTCTGTCAGCAGCGCATCAAGCTGGACAGCGTCGACTCGAGGCATGCGCAAACGCCGGAGCAGGGACGCTCGGTGTCGCCATCGGATACCTACGTAAGCAACGAGAGAAATCGCGGCAATGATCGCGGTTCCAAAACCCAACCAGTCGAGGACGTTAAGAATCGGTTCTACTGTATCGGCAAACAACGCGCCGAGAGCTACCCCGACGGTCGCCCATAGGGCAGCCCCGACGGCATCGTAAAGGAGAAAATTGATAAGAGATACGCCCATCGCACCAGCCACCGGGACCGCGAGCGTAGAGAGGCCCGGAATGAACTTGGTTACGACAAGCACACGAACACCGAACTTTCCAAAAAGCTCGCCGCTCTTGCTCACACAACTGTCACGTGATATTGACATGCTGCATAGAAATCCCAGGACGCGGCTCCCATAACGTCGCCCCAGCCAAAACCACAACAAGTCGCCCACCAGAGCTGAACTCGTTGCAACGAGGACAACATTAAACAGGGATAGCCTCATCGACCAAACGTTCTCATAGCCGCCTACCAACGAGGTGATCACGCCGGTTAGTAACAGCGTCGGCATCGCCGGCACTGGCAAACCAAGCGACTCAAGCAGTACGTTCAGAAAAACCAGCGGCAAACCGTACTCAGCAATCAGTTCTCGAAGCATCGATTCGACTCACGGAAGAAGACACATCACCCGCCAGCACCGCTTCGGCACGAACGCCTGATGCTGCCCCTTACCTCTTACGGGCAGTCTGCCTGTAAAAGTCCCGCATATATTGCACCCATATGCCGTCACCGGCGCTGCAATCAAGTCCCCTCCCTATGTCTGCGTCGCTCTTTGACGGTCACGACACCAGGTCAGAATGCTCGACTGAATCAGCCGACCATCGCGCGAAGGTTGCGTCGGCGGCGCGAATCATACCGTCGACGTCCAAAAAACCGGGCCGATCTTCGACCGTCGCGGTCCGCTGCAGACGCGGAAAGTTGGTCTTTCGTAATCAGCACCGGCGGTGCGATGCGGCTACAGAAAGAGCCCTCCCGCAACAAGCGCCGCGCGCTCGCCACTCGAAATAGTCGCACAAGATATCGCCGTACGTTCCAAACTTCCTGGAAGACTCTCACAGCTCGAATAGGATTTCCACCCGTTACAGCGTAACGATGTGATTCGACTAACTTGACTTACATTACGCTCTACAATCCAGATTAACGGAATTTTTTTGTGCGCGCTCCGAAAAGACGTCTACGTAAGACATACCGAAGTATATCGTCGCATACGTATGCGACCTCGCTACAACCCCGGAACTTGTTAATATGGACAGTGAGCTTGCCCGGCGGGAAACTGATATGCAGTGGGAGGAAGTACCGAAGCTCATGTTGCAACTGTCAAACTGTCAACAGACACGTACCCAGTGTGATGCATGGGTGGTAAATGACCATACTGAGCAGTTCACCGCAGTGCAATACGCGTGTCTCGCCTGTCGAATAGATGGTTCGCGGCACCTAGCGATATTGGTTCAGCCCCTCCGACTCGATTCAAAGGATTGCGTCATAGAAAGACCTATACGACAGAGCGACCGACAAAAAAATACGGGCTTGGCGAGCCATTCGGCTTGAACGATATCCATACCGCGGCGCACAGCGATTATCAAGAGTTCCGCCAATGAAGCAAGGAGGTCCGAACCAATCGAATTAGGCTCGCAAAAGAACACTCGTCGGCAAGGTTATCTTTTTTGCGGGCCCGGATCCGGGTTCCTAAACAGTTCAACTTGCGCAAGTTATGCAACGTTCACGAGGATTTAATCAGTTCGACGTCGTCGACGCAGCCATCAGTTACTTTGGCGCAAACAACTTCCTGGACGCGTCGATCCGCCAGCTTGCGCTCAGTGCGGACATAAGGTGCGGAATCCTCTACAACGCGTTCGGTGGTGACAAGCGGTCATTGTTCCGCAGCGCATTCGTCCACAGCGTCGAGCGAAGTTTCAGGCGCGCAATAGTCCCAGTACCGGCCCAGCTCTCTCCGTTCCGCAAAATAGAGCGCTTCCTCGCTCAAGCAGTTGACACGTGCGTTCATCCGGCGAGGAGTGACGCCAGGCTTCTACTT
>DATLWF010000109.1:0-6481 GCA_035576605.1 Blastocatellia bacterium
TCTCGAGCAGATCCCGGGCGTCACCGTCACAGACAAAAAGAAGGATAAGAACCCGGAGCCTGAGAAACAGCAGGAACAACAGACTACCGAGACTGGAAAGCGAGCCGAGAAGAAACCACCAACGCTCATACGCGGCGAGAAGCCTCCGACGGAGTAACCAGCGATGACTACATCAAAGAGATTGCTCACTCGACTTTCGATCACCGTAGTGATGCTGACGCTCGCGCCCGCCGCTTCATTCGCCGGCGATGAGAGCTTCAGCTCGGTGGTCAAACACATCAAGTCAAACTATCACGCCAGGCAGCAAGGCTTCTTCGGAGCGATGATGCTTGCCAGGTTTGCGGTCAAGTTCATCAAGCCGGCAGGCGTCAAGAATTTCAAAGCAGTTCTGCTGAAAGACCTCGACTATTCCGAGGCGCCGAGCCCAAGAAACGGCCAGTTTCATTCCTTCATTCAAGACAAGATCGATCCGAGGTGGACCCCGCTCGTTCAGTACAGCTCGCCGCGCGAGAAGCAATGGACCTATGTCTTCGTTACGCGGGAGAAGGAAGACGTCCAGCTTCTCGTGGTCACGCTTCAGCAGAAGGACGCCGTTGTGCTGCAAACGAAGTTCAGCCCGGAAAGACTGATCGAGTTCATGAACAACCCTCAGATAATGGGCATAACGCTAAACAGCGACAACAAGTCGAGGGACAATTCGGTTAGGGCGGATGACGCCGCTGCCGACGCCAGCGATGATGACCCGACACAAAAGCAAAAGCCCGTGGTAAAACCGCCGGAATGACAGCCCGCTTGAATGTGCGTCTCGGCTCTTCAAAAGTCTCCTGGCGACGTCTGGTGCACATCCATATCCAAAGGCCGCCCGACGGATACTCTCCGTCGTTAGAGTCCCATCCGGCGCAACAAGTCCGCGTATCGCGAGTCTGATCGGAGCCGGTCGAAGATCGGCTCGACTTTCAGATAAGTCAGAATGCCGTGACGTTCTTGATGAGTCTTTTCCAGGCACTCGAAGGCTTCGTCAATCTGGTCAAGCCCAATGTGAATTCTCGCCAAGCTGTAGGGCGACACGTAGCTCTTTTTCGCCAGCTCGGTCAGCCGATCGAGAACCTTCCGCGCGTCTTCTGTCCGTCCGGCTCCTGCATGGGCGTAAGCTCTTGCGGACATCGTCTCGCTCTCGTTCTCTGAGATGGCCAGCGCTTTCTTGAACTCTGCCTCCGCTTCATCGAACATCCCCTTCTCGGCGTATGACATTCCCAGACGGCGATGCGCAATCAAATAGTCGGGGTACATGTCGATGGTTTTTTTGCACTGCTTGATCGCGTCATCGAATTGCCGCGCGAAGTGAAGTATTCGGGATAGGTTCAGATTTATGACGCGTGAAAGCGGGTCCAATTTCAGCGCAAGCCTAACCTCTGAGAGTCCCTCATCCATCCTGTCCATCGCCGCGAGGTAAAGCGCCAGCCACAGGTGAGCAGTGGAATAACTCGGATCCATCTCGATGGCTTTCCTGAACCCACGTTCTGCTCCTTCCCAATCAAACTCGCGCCAGAGCTTTACTGCAGCCAACGCCGCGTGAGCTTCTGCGAGCTTGTCATCCAGGCTTAGCGCCTTCAGCGCCGTCGCTTTGGCGCGCAGGAACGGTGTGGCCAGCGGCTTAGTGCTGTAGCTCGCCATCAGGTTGTACGAATCGGCCAGCCCCGCGTAAGCCAGACCGAACTTCGAGTCCTGTGCGATTGCGTGCTCAAAATATTCGATACTCTTCCTGATCCCTTCTTCAGTTCGTTTGTTCCAGTGATAGCGTCCCTTCAAATAGAGCTGATATGCCTCGGAGTTTTCCGTAATACCCTTTGTCAGACTCTTCTTCTGCGCGCTGTTGAGCTTTAAACGCAGGTGCTCGGAGATCTCGGTTGAGATCTCCCGTTCGAGTGTCAGCATGTCCGACAATTCTCGAGTGTACTGGCCGCCCCAGAGGTGAGAGCCATCGTTTGTGTCGACCAGTTCGAGTTTGACGATCAAGCTGTCGCCTCGCTTCAGCAGTCTTCCGTTCAGCACCGTCCGCACACCCAGCTCGTGCCCCACCTGCTGAGCATCCTGCACCTCGCGGCTCTTGTAACGAAAGACCGTGCTGCGGGCCATCACTCGCAGCTTCGTAAGCCGCGACAGATTGTTGATCAGCGCTTCGGTGACGCCGTCGCTTAGGTACTCCAGATCAGAATCACCGCTCTGATTAACAAACGGCAGGATTGCCAGCGAGTCGATCGTTTTCCGCGACCGGGTTCTTGTCACGACCTGGGTTTGGCGGCCAATACCGGCGGTCGCGGGAGCCGAGCTGGAATCGCTGTCGCGCTGCAGATTGCGCAAGTCGATCAGCAAATCGCGCACTGACTGATAGCGCCGGTCGCGGTTCTTCTCCAGACACTTGCGCACCACGCGGTCGAGATCGGGAGTCACGGCATAGTTCAAACGCGCGAGAGGCATCGGCTCCGCGTGGATTATGTTGTCGATGGTCTTCGTCGGCGTATCTCCGTCGAACGGCAGGCGCGCGGTCAGCATTTCGTAGAGCACGATGCCGAGCGAGAAGATATCCGACCGGTTGTCGACGACTCGGCCTATAGCCTGTTCGGGCGACATGTACGAAATCGTTCCACCCACAACCCCAAGAGCAGTTTGCTGGCCGACCTTCTTTGTGTGGTCGTCGACTTCGGTCCGGTTTGAAACCGCAGCCGCAGCGATGCCGAAGTCGAGCAGCTTCACCAGGCCGCGCTCGTTCACGATCAAGTTTGACGCTTTCACATCGCAGTGCACGATGCCGAGCGAGTGGGCCTCCGTGAGCGCGTCAGCGATTTGCGCGGCAACGTCGATTGCATCACGTATCTCAAGAGCCCCCCGCTTGAGCTTCTCCGCAAGCAACTCACCTTCGACATACTCCATCACGATGTACATCGAGCCTTCGTGCTCACCGATGTCGTAGATGGCGGCGATGTGCGGCGAGCGCAGCGCCGATGTAGCTCGCGCTTCGGCAAGAAACTTCGTGCGCCGCTCGGGATCGTACTGATAGGAGGCCGGAAGAAGCTTGATCGCAACCTGGCGCCCGAGCCTTGTGTCTTCCGCCAGATAAACCTCTCCCATCCCGCCGGCCCCGAGCTCTTTTATGATGCGGTAGTGGGAAATGGTCTCGGAGATCACCAGTAGCTTACCTCAGGGTGGTTATTGGGTTGGACACAGAACATAGTTCCCCGGGCGCTCCTCTTGATTGCCAATCGCAGAATCTCCCGATGGTGTGCTCGTCTCCTGTATTTCTACCACAGAATAGAGCTTACTTTCTATTTTCTATTTCCTTCTATTTTCTATTTTGTCATTGAAGAGAATTGTTAAATGGCAATAATCAAATCGAATGAAATGAAATGACAAATGAAAAATAGAAAATAGCAAATAGCAAATAGCAAATAAGTACGCGTCTACCTGGATAGGCTTCCCGCTGTTTCGGTGACCAGTCCTCGCAGCCACGCGTGAGCCGGGTCTGATTCAACTCGCTCGTGCCACAGCATCGCCAGTCGAAACGGCGGAATCGTCAACGGAATCGGCAGCACCTGAAGCTTCAATGCCTTGCTGAATCTCATTGCCAGCCGCCTCGGCACTGTCGCGATCAAGTCTGATTCGGCGACGATAAAGGGCACGCTGGCGAAGTGCGGCGCGAGAACTGCTAGCTCGCGTGTCAGCCCCTTCTGAGCGAGAATCGTGTCGATTACCCCGGGGCCTTCTGATTTGTAAAAGACCGCGGCGTGCCGCGCAGCCGAGTATTGCCGGATCGATATTCTGGATTTGATCGACGGATGATTCGCACTTGCGATGCAAACGTTGTCCTCCTCGAACAGGACCTCGGACCGCACGCTGGCATCGAGCGACAACGCATCGGGAAAAAATCCGATCGCCAGGTCAAACGAGTCCGAGAGCGCCGTGCGTGATGGGGGTTGAAACACATTCGTGGGCCGATGGACGCGAATACTGACACCGCCGGCCTGCTCGCGAAGCTTGCCTACCAGCGGCGCGAACAGGACTATTTCGGCGTAGTCGCTGGTGAGCACGTGAAATGCGCGCCTGGATGCCGCCGGGTTGAAAGCCGGCTTCTCTTCCAACGCGGCGCGAAGGGGTGAGAGCGCCGCCCGGACGGCCTCGATCAGCGTTTGCGCGGCGGGCGTCGGCGACATTCCGCTCGGGGTTCGCACCAACAGCGGATCGTCAAACGTCCGTCGCAATCGCGTCAGGGCATTGCTCATCGCCGGTTGGCTCAACCCGACGCGACGCGCGGCACGAGTCACGTTGCGTTCTTCCATCAGCGCTTCGAAGATAACGAGAAGGTTCAAATCGATCGCTTGCAGATTCATAATGTGAATGCCGGATATTATCACAATCCATCAAACGAATCCCCGGCACGTTCGTTAATAGGTCGAGGGATAATTTGAAACGGACAGAGTTCGTAGTTCGGCATTCTGGCTGAAGTTCAGAGTACCGACTTTAGTCGGGTCGTTGAAATTGGTCAAACAAGACCGCCGACTAAAGTCGGTACTCTGAACTTCCGCCTCAAGGCCGGACTACGAATCGTCTTAGGAGAAATAACCATGAGACACACAACCACCCTGACGTTCTTGAAGCGAGCAATTGCGATCGCAATGTTTGCGGCCCTGGTCGCCGTGCCCGCAACAATCGCCTATCAACAGAGCCAACCCGCGGCAGCTAAAGCCGAGTTTCCAGCGACGCCCGAAGGCAAGCTCGCGCGCGCGCTTCTTGAAGTAATCAACAGCGGCGATAAGGCTGCGATGGAAAGCTTCATTAAGGGAAACCTGTCGAGCCGCGCGCTCAAGGAGGACTCGGCAGAGGAATACGTCACGAATCTTCAAAGGCTCTACGCGCAGGGCGGCGGCTTCGAATTGATGCAGATACTGCCCTCAAGAGGCCCTGGCGAGGTCAGCGCCACGGTTCGCACAAAGAAAGGGAGTCATTGGGTCCGGTTCATGACGCGTCTCGAAAAAGATGAGCCGACCAAGCTCGACGGCTGGGGCTTCCGGCGCGTCCCCGATCCCGAAGCCGAAAAAGCCGACGCGTGGGCCACCACGAAGATGAGCGAGCCCGATGTCATCAAAGAGATCGAGCGCCACGTGGCGAAGGCCGCGGCGGACGACAGATTCTCTGGCGTCGCGCTCGTCGCAAAGGGAGATCGCGTGATCTTCAACAAAGCGTACGGGCTTGCCGACAAAGCCAACAATGTTCCGAACAACCTCGACACCAAATTCAATCTCGGCTCGATGAACAAGATGTTCACCAGCGTGGCGATCGCCCAGTTGGTTCAAGCGGGCAAGCTCTCTTACGACACCACGCTCGCAAAGGTGCTTCCGGAGTATCCAAACAAAGAAGTCGCGGCGAAGATCACGATTCATCATTTGCTGACGCACACCTCCGGCCTGGGCGACTTTTTCAAGCCTGAGTTCTTTCAAAATCGCGAGAAGTATCGCAACCCGAAAGACTACTTCCCGATCTTCGCCAACGACCCGTTGCGGTTCGAGCCGGGGAAGAGCTGGTCCTACAGCAACGCGGGCTTCATCGTGCTCGGCGCAGTTGTCGAAAACGCGTCCGGTCAGAACTACTTTGAGTACGTGCGCGATCACATCTTCTCGCCGGCTGGGATGAAGGACACGGCATCGTACGCGGTGCATGACATCGTTCCCAACCTTGGGACCGGCTACACGCGATTCGACAACGGTGATCCGCTGGGAATTGAACCTCGGCGCAACAACGTGATGACGCTGCCGATGCAAGGCAGCCCGGCGGGAGGCGGCTACTCGACGGCGCCAGATCTGCTCAGGTTTGCTCAAGCGCTGCGCGCGAACAAGCTGGTGAGCGCAGAGCTGACCGAGAAGCTGACCAGCGGCAAAGTAGACACGCCGATGGGCGCCAGGTACAGCTACGGGTTTATGGACGAGTCGATCGAAGGAAAGAGCGTGAGGGGTCACAGCGGCGGCGCGCCGGGGATCAACTCGTACCTGAATATCTTTTGGGATGGCAGCTACACGGTGATCGTTCAGGGCAACTATGATCCGCCCGCGGCGCAGGATCTAGGCGGAAAGATCACTCGATTCCTGGCGAAGCAAACAGCGACCGACGCCAATGCAAAGGCCGCTCATTAGGAGTAGTAGGCAGAAGGCAGAAGGCAGAAGGCAGAAGGCAGTAGGCAGTAGGCAGTAGGCGGAAGGCAGAAGGCAGAAGGCGGAAGGCAGAAGGCAGAAGGCAGAAGGCGGAAGGCGGAAGGCGGAAGGCGGAAGGCGGAGTTCGTTCCGGCTGCCTCCTGCCTTCTGCCTTCTGCCTACTGCTTACTGAATTTCGTTCGTGTATAGACGACCCGGAATCCCAGTCGCTCGACGTTGCGTTGCGAGCCGCTGCCGGGATTTGTAGCCACCATCGCCAGATCGCAGCCCGACTCGGCGGC